>NZ_JAIQXU010000001.1:0-300000 GCF_020166395.1 Deinococcus betulae
GCGAACCTCCACACGCTGTTACTGACACGAAGGCGACCCGAACAAACCGGTACCTTCCGCAGAAGCAAAGCTCTCTTAAGTGGCTTGCCCGGCTGTGGCCATGACGGCGTCCAGCCGATCCCGCGTTTCGGTCAGCGCGGCAATCTGGGTGCTGATGCGGTCGCGTTCAGCGTGCAGGCGGCCCAGCAACAGTGGGGTGTAGGTTTCGACTGGCGCCTCCAGGCACGGCAGCAGCTCTTTCAGGGTGCGGCTGGACAGCCCAGCCGCGTACAGCTGCTGAATGAGGCGCACGCGCGCCACCGCCGAGCCCGCGTAGAGGCGCTGGCCGCTGTCGCTGCGGCTGCTGTAGAGCAGCCCCTGTTCTTCGTAGTAGCGCAACGAGCGCACACTGACGCCCGACTGCTGGGCCAGGTCTCCTATTCGCATAGCTTGCAGCCTAGCACTTGCCTCTGACGTCAATGTCAGGGTTTAGGCTAGCGGCGGCCGAGGGGAAGAGGTGCCACAGTGTCCCTTGACCTCGGCCCGGAGGACGTATGACCACACTGTTTGACCGCACCCAGCTCGGTGAGCTGACCCTGCCCAACCGCCTTGTGATGGCCCCGATGACCCGCGCCCGCGCGTCGGCCGGTGGCCTGGCCAACGCCGCCATGGCGGCCTACTACGCCCAGCGGGCCACTGCTGGCCTGATCGTGTCTGAAGGCGTGCAGCCCAGCTTGCAGGGCCAGTCGAACCCCGGCACGCCAGGTCTGCACACCGACGAACAGGTGACCGCCTGGCGCGAGGTGACGGGCGCAGTCCATGCCAACGGCGGGCGCATCTTTGCCCAGCTGATGCACGCCGGGCGGGTGGGCCACCCAGAAGTGGCCGGCCTGACGCCGGTGGCGCCGTCGGCCGTGAGGCTGGACGCCCAGCTGTACACCGGCCCGAAAGGGCTCCTGCCAGCGCCCGTGCCGCGCGCCCTGAGTACCGCCGAGGTGCGTGACGAGGTGGAGGTCTTTGCCAATGCGGCCCGCCGCGCCGTGCAGGCTGGTTTCGACGGCACCGAGCTGCACGGCGCACACGGCTACTTTATTCAGCAGTTCCTGTCATCGAACGTGAATCAGCGCACCGACGCCTACGGAGGCTCGGTGGCGGGGCGCATTCGCTTTGCTGTCGAGGTTGCCGAGGCCACGGCGGCTGCCATCGGGCCGGAGCGGGTGGGGCTGCGGCTATCGCCGGGCGCGGGCATCTGGAGCGTTCAGGAGGAGGACGTGCCGGCGCTGTATACCGCCCTGCTGCGCGAACTGGCGCCGCTGGGGCTGGCGTATGTGCATCTGGGTCTGACGACCGATGAGGACACTTTGATGAGCCTGCGCCGGACGTGGCCAGGCCCACTCATCATTAATCCGGCTCACCCGCAAGACACGCAGCCTGCCAGTCTGGCGGTGGGTGAGGCGTGGCTCCGCAGGGGGGCGGACCTCATCAGCTATGGCCGGGCGTTTATCGCCAACCCCGATCTGGTGGAGCGGCTGCGCCAGGGGCTCCCGCTGGCTGAAGCTGAACAGGACGCCTATTACCAGGGCGACCGGCGTGGGTACCTGACCTACTCAAGCTATCAGCACTGAGCCGCACGGCAACGGGTCATCAGGTCTCCTCTGGCAGGAAATCTGGCAGGCGCGTGGCCCGGTAGGTGTAGCCCCCTGGGGTGCCGCCTGGCTGCCGGAAGTGCCAGCGCCCCTCGTAGGCGGTGCGGTCTACGTTGAAAGTGGAGTAACTGAAGTCCTCGGAGCCTTTCTCGCCGTACCAGTACCAGAATCCGCCCTCGTCAACCTGATAGGTGTAGGTGTAGTTACTGCCATCTGTGCCCATCAGGCGAGAGCGCAGGGTCTGGGTGTCGGGGTCAAACCCCGTGTACTCCACCCCCTTCTGATGACCGCCGCCCTGGTGCAAGTCAAAGGTCTGAATCAGAAAAAAGCCCCCTTCCATCCAGGCGTAGGTGACGGTGCCAGAGACCTCCGGCCCAGAAATCTGCCAAGTGCCGACCAGGGGCTCCAACTGCCGCAGGGCTGGGTGTGGGCTCTGCGGCAGCGGCTGCCCGTTGTTGTTCTCCGCCATAGAGCAGTTTAACCGGCCCCGTGTGAGACGGATTCCGATTGAATCGAGCAGCCTGCCGGGTGGAATCCGAGCGAACCTGGAAAGCGGCGCGGCAGACTTGAGAAGCGCCGCAGGAGAGCGAGAGGGAACAGTTGTAGATTCCATCGCGCGGAATCCGCATGACAGTCGTTCTGCCCTGCGCCCGGCAACTAGGCGCAGAAGGCGGCCATTCCGTTTGGAATGACCGCCTTCTGGGCACGACCCTTGGCGCAGATCGCCTGGTTTCTGAACAACCTACAGAGTGACCTGCGCCATCTTCGAGGCTTTCAGGCTTTTGCGTGGCGGCGCCGTCTGACCTACCACTTCACTCAAGTAGAGCCGTTGCCAGCAGATCTATTAGAGCTGCCCCTTACTTGTTCAGGGCCTGCTTGACCAGCTCGATAATCTCGGGCATGGTGTCGGCCACCGGGACATTAGCGGCCCCAAAGGCGGCCAGCTTGCTTTCGGGGGTGCCCACGTTGCCCATGATGATGGCGCCGGCGTGGCCCATGCGCTTGCCCGCAGGCGCACTGCGGCCCGAGATAAACGCCACGACGGGCTTTTTCATGTTGGCAGCAATGTACTCGGCGGCGGCTTCTTCGTCAGCGCCGCCGATTTCACCGATGACCACCACAGCGTCGGTGCCTTCATCGGCTTCAAACAGGGGCAGCACGTCGGCAAAGGTCGTGCCAATCACGGGGTCGCCACCGATGCCCACCGTGGTGCTGGTGCCCATGCCGGCGTCGTTCAGCAGCTTGGCGGCTTCGTAGGTCAGCGTGCCCGAGCGGCTGATCAGACCGATACGGCCCGGCTTGGCGTAGATCTTGTTGGGCATGATGCCAATCTTGGCTTCGCCGTTGGTGACCAGACCGGGGCAGTTGCCGCCGATCAGGCGAATGCCCTCGCCGCCGGCCGCGCGGTTCTCGGCGTCCAGGGCCTTGACTTCCTGCACGGCGCGCATCATGTCCACCGTGGGCACGCCCTCGGTAATCAGGACAATCAGGGGCATGCCGGCGTGGGCGGCTTCCAGCACCGCGTCGGCCGCGCCCGCCGGGGGCACGAAGATAATGGAGACGTTCGCGCCGTGCTTCTCCTTGGCTTCGGCCACGGAGTTGTAGATCGGCCAGCCTTCAAAGTCGGTGCCACCCTTGCCGGGGGTCACGCCCGCGACGACCTGGGTGCCGAACTCTTTCATGGCGCGGCTGTGCGAGGCGCCTTCGCGGCCCGTCATGCCCTGCACGATGACCATGCTGTCTTTATTGACGAGGATGCCCATTACTTATTCGCCTCCTGGGCGGCCTCGTCGGCGGCCTCAAACATGGTGGGGTACATCTGAATCAGGGGGCTGTTGACTTCTGCGAGCAGCGCCTTGGCTTCGTCTTCCGCCGTGCCCGCGATGCGCATGCGCACAGGCTTGGTCAGGATGCCCTCGTTCAGCGCCTGAATGACGCCCTTGGCCACTTCGTCGGCGCGGGTGATGCCGCCGAAGATGTTGATGAAGATGGCCTTGACATCGGTGTCCTTGCTGACCAGCTTGACCGCGTTGTAGACGACCTCAGCCTTGGCGCCGCCGCCGATATCGAGGAAGTTGGCGGGCTTGGCGCCGGCGCGGTTGACCACGTCCAGCGAGGTCATCACGATGCCTGCACCGTTGCCCAGCACGCCCACGTTGCCGTCGTCCAGCTTGACGTAGGCAAAGCCGTACTTGCTGGCCTCGATTTCCAGGGGGTGCTCGGCTTCCAGTTCGCGCCAGTCGGCCAGGTCCTTGTGACGGTACATGGCGTTGTCGTCAATCTCGAACTTGGTGTCCAGGGCCAGCGGCGTACCGCTCTCGTCCACGAACAGGGGGTTGATCTCGACGAGCACGGCGTCGCGCTTCAGGGCGGCCTCGCTCATCTTGACCATCATGTCGGCAATCTTGTTCAGGTTGCCCTTGAACCCGGCCTTGATGGCGACTTCGCGCGCCTCGTAGGGGCGCAGGCCCGTCACGGGGTCCACGCGGTGCTTGATGATCTTCTCGGGGGTGGCTTCCGCCACTTCCTCGATTTCCATGCCGCCCTCGGCGGAGGCCATCAGGGTGTAGCTCTGGACGTTGCGGTCCACGATCATGCCGACGTAGTACTCGGTGCCAGCGTCAATGTCCACGGCCTTGGTGACCAGCACCTTGTTCACGGTCAGGCCCTTGATGTCCATGCCGAGAATCTTTTCGCCGTTTTCATAGGCCTTGTCTTCGGTGGGGCTGAACTTCACACCGCCGGCCTTGCCGCGTCCGCCCACATGCACCTGGGCCTTGACGACCACGGGCTGCCCATAGTCGCGCGCAATCTGGCGCACCTCGTCGGGGGTGCGGGCGACTTTACCTTCCTGAACGTTCACGCCGAACTGGCGCAGAATTTCCTTACCCTGATACTCGTGAAGTTTCACGGCTGTTCCCTCCTTGGGGGAGTGGGGAGCCTGCGGTGAGGCCCTGACTTCGTTTGTCCCAAGAGATGAGTATAAGCGCAGCAGCTCATGCCGCCGCACGCCTGTCCCCAGACCGGGGACAAATGAGGCGGCTGGCCGGGCCGTGTTACCGTGCCCGTCATGACTCAACTTGAACAGTTGCGTGCGGGGCTGTCGCGGGCGGGCCTGGACGGCGCGTGGCTGAGCAGTCCGGCCAACATCCGGCTGCTCAGCGGCTTTAGCAGCGGCGCCGACGCCAAGCTGCTGGTCACGCCGGGAGGCGTCACGCTCTACACCGACGCGCGCTACGAGGTGCAGGCCGGGGAAGAAACGCGCCTGCCCTCCTTTATTGCGCGCCCGCCCGCCACCCTGGAGCACGCCGCCGCGCAGGTGGACGGGCTGCGCCTGGGGTTCGAGGCCGACCACCTGACCGTGGCGGCGCTGGACGAACTTCACGCGCACTGGCCCGGCACGACCTTAGAACCGCTGGGCACCCTGCTGCGCGACATCCGCACGGTCAAGGACGCGGCGGAAATCGAGGCCATCCGGGATGCACAGGTGCTGGCCGACCAGGTGTTTGCTGAAGTGCGCCCCCTGATTCGGGCCGGGGTGCGCGAACTGGACATCGCCCTGGAGATCGAACTGCGCCTGCGCCGAGCGGGCGCGGCGAGTGCTTTTGACATCATCGTGGCGAGCGGGCCGCGCGGGGCCATGCCGCACGGGGTCGCGTCCGAGCGGGTTATTGAGGACGGAGACCTGGTGACGGTAGACATGGGCGCGCGGCTGCGCGGGTACAACAGCGACATGACGCGCACGGTGGCCGTGGGCGAGCCGGGCGAGGATCTGCGCCGCGTCTACCGCGCAGTGCTGGAAGCCGAGGAGGCCGCTGTCCAGGCGGTGCGGCCGGGCGTGCGCGCCGCTGACCTCGACACTCTGGCGCGCGACATCCTGACCGGGCACGGCCTGGGCGAGGCGTTCGCGCACTCCCTGGGCCACGGCATCGGCCTGGAGGTCCACGAGGCGCCGGGCCTGCGCAGCCTGCACCAACCCAGCCCGGACGTGCTGCAAGCCGGCATGGTCATCACCATTGAGCCGGGGGCGTATCTGCCGGGTGTGGGCGGCGTGCGTATTGAAGACCTCGTGCTGGTCACCGAGGACGGGTATGAGGTCCTCAGCCACAGCGAAAAGGAGCGCCTTTGAGCAGGCCAGGACTGCTGCTGCTCTGCGCGCTGCTGGGCACGGCCCAGGCGGCGCCCCACCGGGTCCAGGCCGGCGAGACGTGGTGGAGCCTCGCGCGCCAGGCGGGGGTCAGCGTGGCTGAGTTGCAGCGCGTCAATGGCGGTGACCGCCTGCTGCGGGCGGGTGAGGTGGTGCAGCTGCCGGGCGGCAGCGCGGCCGATATTCCGGCGCGGCCGGTGCTGCGGGCGGCCAGTGTGGCCCCCGCCAGCCCGAGCCCGGCCAGCGTGTTTCAGCGCGGCCAGGCGGTGTACTACGGGGGAAGGCGCGACGCCCGCACCGTGATGACGGCCGCCCACTTGACCCTGCCCTTTGGCACCTGGGTGCGCGTGACGCACACCCGCACCGGGCGCAGCGTGGACGTGCTGATTAACGACCGGGGGCCCTTTGGCAACAGCGCGCGCGTCATTGACCTCTCGGACGAGGCGGCGGCCGCGCTGGGGATGGTCAGTGAGGGCGTGGCGCCCGTGACTCTGACGGTTCTGCGCCGCCCCTGATCTGGATTTCCTGCACTTCTGAACTTCCGAATGTGTTCCTTCTCCCTGCCCGTCAGGCCGGATTTAAGAGAACTTTCGGATTCGGCTGGGACCTGATAAGGCCCGCCTCAGGGGTGCAGGGTGATAGAATCGTTCGGGTTTCAACCACACACAGACATGCTGATGTGCTTCACCCACCGAGGAGGATGGTTTCAATGACGATGGAAACGGCGCTGCTGACCCTGGACACCCTGGCCAAGTACCTGAAGGACAAGGAAGTCCAGCTGGATATGGAAGAGAACAATGGTCAGCGCTTTATTCGCATGGGCTGGCGCTTCGAGATGGGCGACGCGGCCGTGCTGGTCAGCGTCAACGACGGCCCAAACAACACCAGCCGCCTGGAAGTCACCTGCGTGACCCAGAAGCAGTACGGTGACCGCCGTGAGGAAGTCGTGTACATGCTCAACGACCGCAACCGCGAGCGCGCCTTCGCCCGCAGCATCGACGCCGACGGCAACGTCTGGCTGGAGTATGTGGGCTTCTACCCCACCCTGGCCGAGATGCCCCAGGAAACCTTCGACACGCTGTTTGGCGGCGTCCTGATGCACTTCCAGGACGACTACGCGGCGCTGGAAGGCTTTGTGCCCCAGGGCGGCATGCAAGTTCAGCAGCCTCAGGCGTAAAGGGGAGGCGGGTTCAGGCCCGCTTCTTTTCAATGCCATTAAGTGATTTGTTTCACGATAATTCTAGACCGTGAAATTTTTGTCTCCTAGCTATTTCTGCTGTTCGTCCTCTCCCTGATAAGATTAGACCCAGTCTAAACCTGTGGCGCCGACCAGGGCGCACGCACCAAAAGGAGCTTTGCATGGATTTCACCCTGTCCGACGAGCAACGTCAGTTGCAGCAGCTGGCGCGCGACTTTGCGCGCAAGGAAATTATGCCGATTGCCGCCGAATACGATCAGAAAGAGGAACTGCCCTGGCAGGTCGTGCAAAAGGCGTTTGAAGTGGGCCTGCTCAACCCGTCTATTCCTGAGCACGCGGGCGGCCTGGGGCTGGGCATGTTTGACGAGTGCCTGATTGGTGAGGAACTCGCCTACGGCTGCATGGGCATCTACACCGTCCTGATGGCCAGCGAACTGGGCATTGCCCCGATTCTGATTGGCGGCACCGAGGAGCAGCAGCAGCGGTTCCTGACGCCTCTGACGGAGAAAGCAGGCCTGGCGGCTTTCGCGCTGAGCGAACCGAACAACGGATCGGACGCCGCCGCCATGGGCACCACAGCCGTGCTGGACGGCGACGAGTGGGTCATCAACGGCACCAAGATGTGGATTTCCAACGGCGGCCTGGCCGAGATCACGGTGGTCTTTGCCACCACCGACAAGGGGGGCGGGCACCGGGCCACGGTGGCGCTGGTGGTGCCCAAAGACGCGCCGGGCTTTACCTGGAATAAGATCAAGCACAAGATGGGCCAGCGCGCCAGCCTGACCAGCGAACTGGTGTTCGAGAACGTCCGGGTGCCGCGTGACAACCAGCTGGGCGGCCTGGGCGACGGCTTCAAGATTGCCATGAAGACGCTGGACAAGACGCGCATTCCGGTCGCCGCCGGGTCTGTGGGCATTGCCCGCCGCGCCCTGGACGAGAGCGTCAAATACGCCAAGGAGCGCGAGGCATTTGGGAAGCCCATTAGCAGCTTCCAGGCGATTCAGTTCAAGCTGGCCGAGATGGCCATTGGCATCGAAACCGGCCGCCTGATGTACCAGAAAGCGGCGTGGCTGGTGGACCAGGGGCAGCCGCACGGCTTCGAGAGTGCCATTGCCAAGGCCTACTGCAGCGAGATGGCCTTTGACGCCGCCAACGAGGGCATTCAGGTGCATGGAGGCTACGGCTACGTGGGTGAGTACCCGGTCGAGAAGCTGCTGCGCGACGTGAAGCTGAACCAGATTTACGAGGGCACCAACGAGATTCAGCGCGTGGTCATCAGCCGCACCCTCCTCAAGTAACCAGGCTGTCAACAGGGAACCGCCACATCTCTGGGCGGTTCCCTTGTTGTGCTGCGCTCATACGGATTTCGCGATATGGAAGCGCAGACGGTGCCTGTCCGGCTGTGCTGCAATGAAGCGGAATCCGCATCTGTTCCTGCTCGATTCAATCGGAATCCATATCAGGTGCCGCTGGCAGCCGATTCGTCAGTCGGTGCAGCCTGGCCCTGGGTGGCTGGCCCCTGGCCCTCTGGCGCTTCGCCGCGCGGGCCACCGGGGCCACGGTGGTCGTGGTCACCGCGCATGCCGGGGCCGCCAGGTCCACCGAAGCCGCGGCCACCAAGCGAGAAGGGACTGGTCTGGAGGCGCCCTTTGATCTCGGCCGCGCGGTCACTGGGAAGGTCGCCCGCTTTCACGGCCTGGTCCAGGGTGGCGCCGCCCGCAGTCACGGCGGCGGCCTTGAGTTTGGCGGCGGTGGTGCCCAGTTGCGCCGCCAGCTTTTGCAGGAACACGTCGGCGTAGTTGGTGTCCGTGTTCTGGGGAGCGGCGCCCTGGGGGCGGGGAGCAGGCTGGGGCTGGGTGCCGGGTGTGCGCGGCCCCGACTGGGCCGGTTGGGTCCGCTGGGCCGTCTGGGCCGAGCTGGCCGTTTGCTGGGCCAGGACGAGACCGAGGGTCAGGGGCAGGGCGGCCAGGGCAATGAGGGGCAGTCTCTTCATAGGTACGCTCCTTGTATGGCGTGCGAGTGCTTCACCACGCGCGCAGTGTGGGGCCAGGGTGTTAAGTCGCGGCTAAAGCCAGTGCGCTAGACTGCACCGCTTTGCGAGACCGGGCGTGGTGGTCAGGGGCGTGGCAGCGTGGGCTGACCGCGTGGCCTGGCCTGGTGACCCTGGTGTCGCTGCTGGCGGTGCTGCTGGGCACTGCCCCCAGCCTGCCCAGCCCCGGCCCTGAGACCGCCGCTGCCGGGCGCCTGACGCCGGCCCTGCCCGAACTGCGCCCGCCCGCCGCCCCAGCGTCTCCTGTGCCCTTGGTGCCGGGGACACCGCCCGAACCCATCTGGCTGCCGCGCCTCCACCACAGCGCTGTGGCGGTTCAGCCCAGGTGGACCGAGCCGGCGCCCCGCCCTTCCCTGAGTCTGCTGGGGCGGCGGCAAACCGACGGCGGCTGAGGGACCTGCCCTCAGCCGCCCGGTCGCGCCGCGTGGCCCTACAGACGGCCCGCCGCCTCCCCCAACTTTTCGTCTTCTTTCTTTCCACGGAGCTTTTCTGTGACCTACGGCAACCGCAACAACAACAAAAATGGCCGGCGCACGCCCCCCCGGCGCAGCGCCCCCACCGCCAGCAAACCGAACCTCTGGACAGGCCTCCTGCTGCTGCTCACACTGCTGGCCAGCCTGGCGTACATCTGGCGTCCCTGGGAACACCGCGACGCGCCCTGGACGCTGTGGAACGACAAGTTCCAATTCATGACCTTGGGCCTGGACCTCAAGGGCGGCCTGCGCATCGAGCTGGCCCCCGAAAGTGGCACCGCCTCCCGCGCCGAACTTGACCGCGTCAAAACGGTGATCGAGAACCGCATCAACGCGCTGGGCGTGGCCGAGCCCACCGTGACCATCGCGGGCGGCAAGCGCGTGGTCGTGGAGATCCCCGGCGCCACCCCCGCCGTGCAGGACCGGGCACGCAACATCATCAAGCAGACGGCGCGGCTGGAATTCCGTGTCGTGCAGGACGGGGCGCAGCCGGACCCCGCCCTCCAGCAGAGCAACCCGCGCACCGGGGGCTACACCCTGGCGCAACTGGGGCCAGTACAGGCCACCGGGGAAGTCATTCAGGACGCCCAGGCCGGCACCGACCCCCAGAGCGGGCGCTGGGTCGTGACCTTCCAGAACACCGACAAGGGCGCCCAGACCTTCGGCGACTTTACCGGCAAGAACGTGGGCAAACTGATGGCCGTGGTGCTGGACGACCAGATTCAGTCGGTGGCCACCATTCAGGTTCGCCTGTTCCGCGACGTGCAGATCACCGGCAACTTCAGCCCCGAGGAAGCCAACCAGCTGGCCCTGGTGCTGAAGAGCGGCGCGCTGCCGATCAAGATCAAGACCGAGGCCGAGCGCTCGATTGGGCCGACGCTGGGCGCCGACGCCATTCGTAGCGGCGCCATTGCCGCGCTGGTGGGTATTGCCCTGGTGTTCGTGATGCTGTTCGCCTACTACGGCTTCTGGTTTGGCCTGGTGGGCGCGCTGGGCCTGCTGTTTTCCAGCGTGGTGATTCTGGGCCTGCTGGCGGGCTTCGGTGCCACGTTGACCCTGCCGGGCATCGCCGGTCTGGTGCTGACCATCGGCGCGGCCGTGGACGGCAACGTGATTTCCTTCGAGCGCATCAAGGAAGAGCTGTTCCGGGGCAAGGGCATCAAGAATTCCATCCGGGCCGGGTACGACCACTCGACGGCCGCCATTCTGGACGTGAACGCCTCGCACCTGCTGTCGGCCCTGGCGCTCTACAACTACTCCACGGGGGCCGTCAAAGGCTTTGCGGTCACGCTGATTATCGGCGTGGTGGCGTCCACCTTCTCGAACCTGGTGTTCGCCAAGTGGTTTATCCAGTGGCTCTCGGAGCGCCGCCCCACCATGAGCGCCCCGCAGTGGATCAAAGACACGCGCATTGACTTCATCAGGCCAGCGACGATTATCACGACCCTCAGCGTGCTGCTGGCGATTGCCGGGGGCGCAGTGCTGGCGGTCAAGGGCCTGAACTTCGGGGTGGACTTTACCAGCGGCACGACCATTGCCATCAAGACCAGCGCCGAGACCAGCACCGAACAGGTGCGCGCCGCCGCCGCGGGCGCGGGTGTGGATAAGGTCACGCCGCAAAGCACCATCATTCAGCGCACCGTCACGCCGGGTCTGACCGGTGCGTCCTACACCATCAAGGTGCCCGAACTGACGCGCGACGAGATCAACCGTGTGGCGGCGGCCATCGAGAAGCTGCCCCAGGGGTCCAAGCAGTCCGACGAAACGGTCGGCCCCGCCGTCGGCCAGGAGCTGACCCAGAAGACCCTGTACGCGGTTCTCCTGGGCATGGGCCTGATTCTGATTTACGTGGGCTTCCGCTTCGACTTCATCATGGGGATGGGCAGCATTCTGGCGGTGCTGCACGACGTGGCCATCGTGATGGGCCTGTACTCGCTGCTGGGGCTGGAGTTCTCGATTGCCAGCGTAGCGGCGCTGCTGACCCTGATCGGCTACTCGCTCAACGACTCGATTATCGTATCGGACCGTATCCGCGAGAACATTAAGGAGATGCGCGGCAAGTCCTACCGCGACATCGTGAACACCTCCATCAACCAGACACTGTCGCGCACCATCATGACCTCGGTCAGCACCATGCTGCCCCTCCTGAGCCTGCTGATTTTCGGCGGCCCCGTGCTGCGGGACTTCAGCCTGGTGCTGCTGGTCGGGATTCTGATCGGGACCTATTCAAGCATCTACATCGTGGCGCCGCTGGTGGTCTACTTCGAGGAGTGGAACCGCCGCCGCCGGGCCGGGGGCCAAGCCGCCAAGGTCTGACCGGAGCCCGCTTCCCCGCACCCCTGCCTAACCGGTGGGGGTGTTTTCGTTTGGTAATAAATTGAGCCGTGTTATTTGCAAATGAATAAGATGTAGCCCGCTGTGCGCTATGCTGCCTGCCGATGAGTCTGCACGAACAGAAGAGGGTCGCCATTGTCGGCGGCAGTGGCTACGCGGGCGGCGAATTCCTGCGCCTGGCGCTGGGGCATCCGCACCTGAACGTCACCCAGGTGACGAGTGAACGCCATGCGGGCACGCCGGTCAGCCTGGTGCACCCCAACTTGCGTGGCCGCACCACCCTCAAATTTCGCAAGGCCGCTGAACTGGATGAGGCCGACATCATCGTGCTGGCACTGCCGCATGGTCACGCCGCCAAAAGGATTGGAGAGTTTGAAGGCAAGGCCAGGGTGATCGTGGACCTCTCGGCCGATTTCCGGCTGAAAGACCCCGAGGTGTATCAGGCGACCTACGGCGAGGCGCACCCCACACCCGACGCCCTGGCGAACTGGGTGTACGGCAACCCGGAACTGCACCGCGAGGACCTGCGGGGCGCCACCCGCATCGCCTGCGCCGGTTGCTTTGCCACCAGCGTGATTCTGGCGTTGTACCCACTGCTGAAGCTGGGGGTGCTGCTGCCCAAGGACATCATTGCCACCGGTCTGGTGGGGTCCAGCGCCGCTGGGGCCAGTGCCACCGACGGCAGCCACCACCCGGAGCGGGCCGGGTCCCTGCGGGTCTACAAGCCGGTGGGCCACCGCCACACGGCCGAAGCGCAGCAGGAACTGCCGGGGCATTTTCCGCTGCACCTGACGGCCATTTCCACCCCGCGCGTGCGCGGCATTCTGACCACGGCGCACGCCTGGATTCCTGATGGCTACAGCGACCGCGATGTCTGGAGTGCCTACCGCGAGGTCTACAGTCAGGAACCCTTTATCCGCATCGTCAAGGTTGCCAAGGGGATTCACCGCTACCCCGACCCCATGCTGCTGGACGGCACCAACTACTGCGACCTGGGCTTCGAGATGGACCTCGACACCGGCCGCGTGGTGCTGATGAGCGCCATCGACAACCTGGTCAAGGGTACGGCGGGCCACGCCATTCAGAGCCTGAACATTGCGTTTGACTGGCCCGAGACGGCGGGGCTGGAGTTCACGGGGCTGCATCCAGCGTAGGCAGATGAGAGGGTGGAGGAACTTGCCGCTCCTCCACCCGGCACCCCACGGCCTACAGGCCTTTGAGCACAAAGCCGCCTTTGGGGTTGGCCTGCAACTGCGCGAAGGCCACGTCGGGGTCGTGCGGCGTGCAGATCACCGCGCCTTCCTCGAACCACTGACCCAGGTACTGCTTGCGGGTCTCTAGTGTGGTCACCGGATAAAGGTCGTAACCCATGATGTACGCAGTGGGGGCGTGCGCCAGGGTGGCAATCAGGTCCGCCACATACACCAGGGTCTGCCCGCCGGCCCGCAGCACCACGCCCTGCTGGCCCAGGTTGTGGCCCGGTAGCGGCAGCACGCTCAGGCCGGGGCGCAGCTCGTGTTCGCCGTCCACCACGTCAAACAGGCCCGCGTCGGCTATGGGATCGATGTAGGCCGCCAGGTAACTGGCGCGGTTGCGTTCGTGGGTGTGGCGGGCGTCGTGCAGTTCCTGGCGCTGCACCACGTAGCGGGCGTTCGGAAAGGTGGGGTCGCCCGTCAGGGTCACGTTGCGCCCGGCGTGGTCAAAGTGCAGGTGGGTGTTGATGACGAGGTGAATGTCCTCTGGGCGCAGGCCCAGAGCGTCCAGACCACGAAAGACCGTCTCGTCGCGTTCCAGGCCGTAAATGGCTTCAAATTTCTCGCCGCCCTGGTCCCAGAAACCGGTCTCGACCAGAATGTTCTCGCCGCTGAGCTGAATCAGCAGGGGATTGGTGCGCAGCCGAATGCGGTTGAGGTCGTCGGCCGGGGCTACGCGCTCCCAGAGGGTCTTGGGGACGCTGCCGAACATGGCGCCGCCGTCCAATCGGAATTGCCCGTCGGTGAGGGAATGGACGGTCACGTCACCGATCTGCCGCTGCTGATGCCAAGTCATGGGCCGCAGGCTAACAGACGTTTGTTCTGGGTGCGGTCCGTCAAGAAGGAGCGCGAGACTGTTCTTCTCACAGGCCAGGTGAGAGGCCGGATGGCGACAGGCTAAGATTCAGCTGTCACTTTACGTCTGGTCCACTGCTGGCCAGGTGCCTTGCAGGCGGCGCAGCAGGGCCACCTGACCCCAGTGGTAGGCGCTGTGAACCGCCAGGTCAGTTAGCACGTCGCGGGCGCGGCTGGATGGGTCTCCGGCCAGCACCTGCGCTTCGGCCAGGCCAGCGTGGAGTTCGGCCAGCAGGGCACCAAATTCGGCTTCGGTGGGCGGGGTGTCGGGCCAGACCGCCAGGTTCTCGGGCCACGCCTGGGCGCGCCCGGACGCCAGGTCGAGGCTGGCGCGCTGGGTGATGCTGAGGTGACTCAGCACCTCGGCCAGGGTATAGGGAACGCCCGGTACTGGGCGGGTCGCTTCGGCAAAGGTCAGACCCGCTAGCAGATCGGCCGCCGATGCGAAAGCCGCGCCGCCTAGCAGTGAGAATTGCAGCACGTTCATGGGACCCAGGGTAACAGGCGGCCTGCTGCCAGGCGGCGCCAGCCTGACGCAGGTCTCAAGGGTGCCTCAAGGGCACGTCCTGAGACCCTAAAGCTCAGCCGGGGGCAGCGCTCAGGCGGGGCTGCCACACTACCGTTCAGAGGGGGGCAATCTTTGTTTCAGCTCACCCAGACAAGGATTCCCATGACGCATGCCGACCCCACCCGCTCCACTGCCATTCAGATTCTGCTGGTAGAAGACAGCGAACCCGATATCCTGCTGACCCAGGAAGCGTTTGCCGAGGCGGGCATCACCAATGAACTGCATGTCGCCCGCGACGGTGTCGAGGCGCTTGAAAGGCTGCGGACGCCCGGCAACATGCCCCGCCCCGACGTGATTCTGCTCGACATCAATATGCCCCGCATGAACGGCCTGGAAACGCTGAGGGAAATCAAGCGCGACCCCGCCCTGATGACCATTCCCGTCATCATGCTGACCACCAGTGAAGCCGAAGAAGACATCCTGCGCTCCTATGAAGCCTTTGCGGCCAGCTATGTGGTCAAGCCCGTGGAATTCAGCCGCTTTTACGCCGCTATTCAGGCGTTGGGGCGCTATATGGTCACGATTGTGCGGGTGCCGGGGCCACAGGGGCCGCTGGCCAAGCAGCGCTCGGCCTAGTGCCTGGGGAGAGGTCCCCTACTCGCTGACCAGCGCTTCAAGGAGCCGCAGGGCTTCTTCCAGGCGGTGAGCCTGCACGCGGGCGGCGGTGCGGACCTGACGCCATTCCAAGCGCACGCGGGCCAGACTGAGGGCGTCGCTGCCCAGCTGAGACAGCTGTAGGGCGCGGCGTTCCAGAGCTTCCACCTGGGCGGCCAGGTCCCGCAGCGCGGCCTGATGGGCGCGGGCGGCGCCCAGGGTGCCGTCCAGCTGAGCCTGGGCTTCCTGCTGCGCAGCGTGCAGCGCCCGCCCGGCCTGAACCACCTGGGGGGCGTTCTCGCTGGCGTCGCCGGCCTGCCACTGGGCGTAATTCAGGGCGTGGCGGGCGCGCAGCACATTTGGGTGCAGGGGCACCCCCAGCGAGAAGCGGGCTGTGTTCAGGTCCACGCTGAGCATGGTCAGAGGCGTATCGGCGTCGTTCAGGTCAATCAGAGGCGTGAAGGCTTCCAGAAAGGCGGCGGTCTGCCCGGCCATCAGGCGGGTATGGGCCAGTTGACCGGCCACGGGCTGCCCGGCCTGAGCCGCCTCTTCCAGCTCGGCCACGTTCAGGCCCAGCAGCTCACTCTGGGCGGCGGCGGCGGCCACCTGATCGGCCACCTCCAGGCGGGCGTGGTCGGCGCGCAGCTTGCTCAGCATTTCCTCGGTTTCCCAGCGCCGGACCTCGGCCTGCGTGGCCTGGCAGTCCCACTCAGCGGCGCGTTCCAGGGCGCGCAGATCAGGGTTCTGGCGAATGGCGGCCAGACTGCGCCCGGCAATCTCGGCGTGGGACCGGGCCAGCAGCAGCGGCAGGTCGTGGGCGCGGCGGCCCCACTTGACCGCCCTGGGGGCGGGCGCAATCGGGCCAGGCGTGGGCTGGGCCGGCACCGGCATGGTTTCGGCGAAGCGGGCCAGGTCCAGCGTGGTGCCTTCCAGCCATTTGTCGGCGCGGGCGTCGCCGTACTCATCACGCATCAGGGTGTAGACGTCCTGCAAGACGGCCACCACATCGCGGGGGCCCAGTGCCCTAAGCGCGGGCCAGCCCCGGCGCTGAATGGCGCCCTGCACGGCCTGCTCGGCTTCCCGCACGCCCAATTCGACGCTCAGGCGGGCTTTGAGCCAGTCGCGGTAGGGGTCGGCGCTCATGACGCTGCCAGCCCGGCCGGCGCGGCGCGGCGCTGCCGGGCACATTCGTACAGCACCAGCGCGGCGGCGGTGGCCACGTTCAGGGAATCGGCGCCCCGCGCCCCGTGCATGGGAATCCCGATGGCCTGGTCAGCGGCGCGCCAGTGGGCGGGCAGGCCCTCGTGCTCGGTGCCCAGCAGCAGCGCCACCCGGCCAGTCAGGGGCGCGTCCCAGTAGCTGCGCGGGGCGTCGGGGGTGCAGGCGAAGGTCGTAAAGCCGCGCTCACTCAGCCACGCGAGCGCCTCGTCCTCGGGCAGGGCGGCCACCGGCAGGGTAAACACGCTGCCCTGAGAGGCCCGGATGACATTGGGGCCGTAGGGGTCAGCGCCGCGCCCCAGCACCAGCACACTCTGGGCGCCGGCAGCGTCGGCACTACGCAGAATGGCGCCCACGTTGCCGGGTTTTTCCAGGCCGTGCAGCACCACCACCACGGCGTCGGGGCCGGGTTCAGGCAGCGTGGGTCGCGGCGCAGACACCACCGCCAGCACGCCGTCGGGATGCTCGCGGCCACTGACCTTTTCAAAGGCGGCGCGGCTCAGCCCCGTCGCACCCGGCAGGGTCGGGGCCAGCTGGGTGGCGTCGGGGCTGTACAGGGCCGGGCACAGGTAGACGGTTTCGGGTTGCAGGCCGGCCTGCAGGGCGCGGGACAGTTCGCGGGCGCCCTCAATGAGCAGAACGCCGTCCCGCTCGCGTTCGCGGCGCTCGCGCAGACGCACGAGCCGCTTGACCTGCGGATTTTGCAGGGAGGTGATGGCTTCCGGCACACTCATGACCTGTCATTATGCCGGGTCATGTTCTCCTCTGCCCGGCGCCCGTCATGAGTGTTTCTGTCTCTGTCCAGAGTGTTCGCCCGCCCCAGGACAGGGACACCCAGATCAAAGAGCCAGGGGCCGGCGCAGAAACGCTGGTGCATTTTGAGACCCCCACCGCTTCTGACGGTCTTTTCGGGGGATTTTATGCCTCGGTTGCCGCTGACCTGGGGCTGCCGCTGCTTTCGGGGGCTTACGCCAGTGGGCTGAAGCTCAGCCGCCCAGCCGACTTGACCCAGCTGCTAAGCGAGGTGGCCGCCGTTGAAGCCGAGTGGCTGCGCCGTGACCTGCTGGGGCAGTGGCGAGACGAGGTGCATGGCCCAGGCCGCAGGCAGCGGCTTCAGAGCAGCCGGCCTCCGGGCAGCAGTGAGCTGGCCACCGAAGAAGGCGGCACCTTGATTCTGGGCTGATGCCGGCGGGGGGCAGATGCTCTAGGGTGGGCGCATGGCGCTGGCGTATCCCCCCTTCAAGTCATGCCCCTGTGGATCGAGCCGCAGCTACGCGCACTGCTGCTCGCCACTGCACGCGGGCGCCCCGGCCCCCAGCCCCGAAGCCCTGATGCGCTCTCGGTACTCGGCCTACGCGCTGGGCGACGCCGCGTATGTCCTGCGCACCTGGCACCCTGACACCCGGCCAGACACCCTGAACCTCCAGGGCGGCACCCGCTACGTGGGCCTGCGGGTCCACAGTGCCCAGGGAAACGAGGTGGACTTTACGGCGCAGCTGAAACTGGAAGGTGGCGAGCGCTACAGCTTCCGGGAACGCAGCCTCTTTCGGCAGGACGGCGAACAGTGGCTGTACCTGCGCGGGGTCGAGGAGACGTAAGCCGGGAACCGCCCGCCAGGCCAGCGCGTAGCATGAGGCATGACGGACAGCCAGACCACCCGCAACACCACCAGGCCGCTTCAGGTGCGCCCGCCAGGCCGGCGGGCGGCGTGGGCCATCGGCGGGGTGGTGGCCGCCGCGCTGCTGCTGAGTCAGAGCCTCAAGGTCATTCCAGCCGGCTATGTGGGCGTGGTCTTCAGCGCCTTCAGCGGTGTGAAGTCGGGCGTGCGGCAGGAAGGCATCCATTTGCTGATGCCGTTTGTGGACCGCGTGAACCTCTACGACGCCCGCCTGCAGGAAGTCACGCTCGCCCACAACATCAACGACGGCGACGAAGGCGCCATCCGGGCGCGCAGCCAGGAGGGCCTGGACATCACGGCGGACGTGACCGTGCAGTTCCGGATTGACCGCGCCAAGGCCGCCATCTTACACAAAGAACTAGGGCGCAACTACCTGCAAACGGTCATTCGGCCCCAGGTGCGCAGCAAGGTGCGCGACGCCATCGGGCAGTTTAGCGCCGCCGACCTGATCAGCACGCAGCGGCAGGCGGTGGAGGCGAGCATCACTACAGCGCTGCGTCAGGTCTTCGAGCGCAATAATCTCGTGCTGGACAGCGTGCTGCTGCGCGAACTGCGGATTCCCGACAGCGTGGCCAAGGCCATCGAGCAGAAGCAGACGGCCGAGCAGCAGGTGGCCGTCGAAAAAAATCGTTTGCAGCAGGCCAATATCAGCGCGCAGCGGGCGGTGGTGGAGGCCGAAGGCGCGGCCAAAGCTTCGGTGGCCAAGGCGCGCGGCGAGGCCGAGGCGCTGTCGCTGCGCGGCCGGGCGCTGCGCGAAAACCCGCAGCTGATTCAGCTGACAGTCGCCGAGAAGCTCTCACCCGGCATTCAAACCGTCATGCTGCCCAGTGACGGCAACTTTCTACTGGACGTGGCCAACCTGACCAAGCCCAAGACCGGCAACTGAACGCATGGTGGTCTTGCTGCTCATCGTTATTTTTGCGGGCGTAATCGGCATCGTGTATGTGGACAACACGACCAAACGGGTGCGCGCCCTCCCGCCAGAACGGCGTTCAGACGCGCTGCCCGCGCCGCCACCCGCCGTTCTCCCTGGCCCCGAGACGCTGGCCTTGCGTCTGCCCGAGCCGGCGCGCGCCCGCGCGTGGGCGCTGCTGTGCGGGGTCAGAGACGCGCTGGCCACTGGCGAGACCGACCCCCGCAGCCGCTACCTGCTGACCCAAACCCAGGAGCGCTACCTCCCCGACACCCTGCACGCCTACCTGGCCCTGACCCCGGAAGCCCAGGCCACGCTGCGCCAGCAGGGCCAGCCGGCCGAAGTGCTGCTGGCCGAGCAGCTGACCCTGCTGGAAGATGGCGTGCGCGAGGCCCTGCGCCGCGACCACGCGGCCGCCGACCGCCTGCTGACCCAGGGCCGCTTTCTGCGCGAGCGCTTTGGTGCTGGAGAACTGGTACTGGCAAAGGCGCCAGACCCTGAGAAGTAACTTCTGGTTTTAGGAACTGGAGATAGGGCTGAGCAGTGGGCTTCCCTGTGCTGAGTAACCCGCCGCGACGAGCAGGCAAGGAGGGGAACACCAATGCTCAGCTGCGCACCATGGCCCTCTCACGCCAACGGACACTTGCGTAGATCAGTCGCAGACGTTCTATGACCCTATGCCTATGGCTAGGAACAATGGGAGCTTTTAGCGGGTGTGATGTTGGCAAGGCCAGCACACTTGCCACCGTCAGGCTGTGTCACACCTTTAGCCCTAAGCGGGTGCTGGTCCAGTTCACCCGGCTGACACGCCCCCTCCATCCCTTAGCCTGCGGACATGATACGAACGGCTTTTCTGGGACTCGGCGCGATGGGCTTTCCGATGGCAGCACATCTGGCGCAGCAGGCACAGGCGCAGGGCGAACAGGCGCTGGTGTGGAACCGCACACCTGGCCGCGCCGAGGCCCACGCCGAGCAGCACGGCAGCTTGGCGGTTGCCCTGACCGACACCGCGCAGGCCGACCTGCTGCTGACCTGCCTGCCCACCAGCAGTGAGGTGGACGAGGTGATGCAGACCCTGCTGCCGCACCTGCGGCCCGGCACCGTCTGGGTGGACTGCACCAGTGGCCACCCAGACGCCGCGCGGCGCCAGCAGGAGACGCTGGCCGCGCGGGGTATCCCCTTTCTGGACGCCCCCGTCAGCGGCGGCACATTGGGCGCACAGACCGGCACCCTGACGGTCATGGTAGGCGGCGACGCGGCCACGCTGGCACAGGTTCAGCCGGCTCTGACCTTTGCCCGCAAGGTGGTGCATGTGGGGGGCACCGGGGCGGGGTTTGCCGTCAAGGCCGTGAACAACGCGCTGCTGGCCGTCAACCTGTGGGCGGCGGGTGAAGGGCTGGCGGTCCTGGGCCGCGCAGGCGTGCAGCTGGGCGCAGCCCTGGACGTGATTAACGCCAGCAGTGGCCGCAGCAACGCCACCGAGAACCTGATTGGTCAGCGGGTGCTGACCCGCGAGTTTCCCGCCACCTTTGCCCTGGGCCTGCTGGCCAAGGACGCGGGGATTGCCAGCGAACTCACGCAGGCAGTCGGAGGCAGCGCGCCCGTGCTCGCCCAGGTGGCGGCCCTGCTGCGCGGCGCAGCCCGTACGGTGGGCGCCGAGGCTGATCACACAGCCGCCCTGAAAGCGATTGAGGCCATGAACGACCTGGAACTGCGCTGAAGGCAGACCGCGAGAACAGCCAGAAGGGCCGGCTCTCCCCTCTTACTTCATGCCGGGGTCGCTGGCCAGCTTGAGCTGCTCCATGCGGCCCACCAGACCGAGCCAGGTGGTTTCGTCGAGGTCGTCTATCTCCTGGCCAGCGTGCGCTTCGTTCAGCACCTGGCGCATCAATTCGGCTTCTCGCAGAGTGGCAGCCTGGTGGCCCATGCGGGCCAGGATGGGGTCAAGAGACATGGCAGCACTGATGGTCATGCCCCGAGGGTAAAGAGGCCCGGAGCCGTCGGCATGAAGCGCAGGTAGGGCCAGCTTCACGCTCGGTTCTGCATCCCAGGCAGCTGCCGCCGTGGACTTGAGTGGCCTGCTGTCACCCCAAGGGGCAATGGAACACCACCGTCAGAACGGCAGCTGACCTGTCGCCGCCTGCTCACCGCGCAGCCAGGCCAGCACCGCGCGGCGGGCTTCCGGGCGAAAGCCACCCGTCACCAGGGCCGGGGCGTCCACGTCCAGCGCGGCGTAGGGGTTGTACAGCGCCAGGTGCAGGTCAGGCGTGACCCCCACCAGGGCCGGGTGCCGGTGCCGGGCCGTGGTGGCCAGGATGACGGGCAGGCCAAGGGCGCGCAGGGCAGGCCAGTCCAGCATTTCCGGGTCCTCGAAGGCGTGCAGCTGCACGTCGTAGACCGTGCCCAGTTCACGGGCCAGGGTCTCGGCGTCGGCGCCCGCCTCGCTGACGGTCTGGCGCTGGGGGTGCCGGTGTGCGACCAGCACCACGCGCGAGCCGGGAACAGGGGCCTGGGGCGTACGGTAGGCGCTCAGGCCAGCAGCCCAGGCGCGGGCCAGCAGGTCCGCGTCGGCTGCCAGGTCCAGACTAGGGTCGGCCTGGGCAGGGTACTGGCGGGCCAACGCGTCCAGGCGGCCCAGGCTGGCCTGGATGGCTTCGGGGGGCAGGCGACCGTCTTGCAGGGCCTGCGCCACCGCCGCCAGGGTGGCGTCCTGGGCTTCACGGCGCCCCAGCGCCATGACCAGGTCAGCGCCGGCCTGCAGGGCCAGCACCGCCGCCTCGCCCCGGCCGTAGTGGCCGTCTATGGCCTGCATGCCCATCGAGTCGGTCACGATCACGCCCTCATAGCCCCAGGCCTGACGCAGCAACCCGGTCAGGACAGGATGCGAGAGGGTGGCAGGGTGCTGGGCGTCCAGCGCCGGGTAGATGATGTGCGCGGTCATGACAGCGGGCGCCTGATGCAGCAGCGCGCGGAACGGGGCCAGCTCGGTCTGGTCCAGTTCGGGCAGCGATTTGTGGACAGTCGGGAGGGCCAGGTGGCTGTCCAGGGTGGTGTCGCCGTGGCCTGGAAAATGCTTGACACAGGCCGCCACCCCGGCTCTGGCATGTCCGGCGAGGGCCGCGCGGCCCTGACGGGTGACCAGCGTGGGGTCGGCACCGTAGGCACGCTCGGCTATAACCGGGTTGGCAGGGCTCACGTTGACGTCCAGCACTGGGGCGAAGTTCCAGTTGATGCCCACACTGCGCAGCTGCCGGGCCAGGGCTGCACTGACAGCTTCGGTTAGGGCCGGGTCGTCGGCCATGCCCAGGGTCATGGCCCCCGGCGCGAATGGCCAGAAGTCCGGGCGCACAATCGCGCCGCCCTCGTGGTCCAGGGCAATCAGGGCGCCGTCGCCCATGACCGCGCGCAGGTCAGCGCACAGGGCGCGCAGTTGCGCGGCACTCTGCACATTCTTGCCGAACAGGCAGACGCTCCGAATGCCGTGCTCACGCAGGTGCGCCGCCGTGCTGTCGTCCAGCACAGGGCCAGGAATGTCCACCATCAGCAGGGCGCCGGGCTTGGGCAGAGGGGTCACGCTCCGCAGGGTACGGCACAGCGGCGGGAGAAGGGTCGGGCGGCTCTGTGGGCCTGGGAAGCAAAGAAAGGCAGGGGTCTCCTCCACCATAGCCTCTCACCAGCGCGGTACAGTTCAAATCACACCGCTTCTTCACTTCGCTGGTTTCCTGTTGCCCTGGCCCGCGCAGCCCTCTGTGCTGCGGTCTTCCCGCCTCAAGGAGTCACATGAAGAGTGTCCTCGCCACCCGGCCTGTCCGGCCCACCGCCTCTTTTCTGTCTGTGATCGCCCTGTGGCTGGGCAGCTGGGCGGGCGCTCAGGGCACAGCGGCCCCCGCTGACCTGCCCCACGACCCGACGCTGGTGGTGCCCGGCATCTGGGGGCCGTCGCTGCGGGTGGTGCCGGGCAGCCGCGCCGCCTCCCTGCTGACCGCCTGGGGCAACCGCTTTGCCTTTCTGGCGCCTTTGGAATCGCGGCTGGGCGAGGATTATCTGCTGCTACCGTGCGAGGCCAGTGGACGGACCGAGATGCGGCTGAGCTGGAGTGCGCTGACGCCCCTGAATGCCGGCACCCTGACCTTGGTGGCGAACCTAGGGAGTGGGCCGCCCAGAAATGTAAGCCTGACCCGCACCCGCGCAGACTGGCCCGACCTGTTCACATTGGCCCAATCCGACGCGGCGGCGCTGCTGGCGGCCCTTCAGGCAGGACAGAACGTAGCGCTGAAGCTGCCCACACCGCACCAAGCTGGCCTGACCTTTCGGGGGGCGGGGTTTGCAGCTGCCTGGGCCGAGCTGCGCGGCTGCCGGCTCTGAACTGGCAACCGCCAGATGAGCAATGACTAGCCCCCAAGAACACCTCGACCTGCAAGGTGGTGAGTACGAAACCACCAAGAGGTCACGCCAGAGCCGTTGCCACTTCGTGGATCAGGACAGAGCGGGACTGCTGAGCCTGCTGCGGCCGGGGCCGTCCAGGGGGCCGCCGCTTGACACCCCAGGGGGCGGCCCCTACCCTAAACGCACGTTTTCCTTTTGTTCACCACCGGCAAGCACCGCGCACTCCTGGCATTCGCCAGCCTGGCCGGTCGCCCACGGTGCGGAGGCTCCATGAAGAAACTGCTTCTGACCGCCCTGCTTTCCACCCTCAGCGCCGCGTCGGCCGCCACGCTGGTCTTCGGCGGCAACGGCGAACCCGTCAGCCTGGAATCGGGCAACATCACCGACGGCATTTCCATTCTGGTGCAGCGCCAGATTTACGACACTCTGGTGGACTTCAAGAACGGCACCACCGACCTGGTGCCCGGTCTGGCGACCAAGTGGACACCCAACGCCAACAACACCCAGTGGACCTTCACGCTGCGCAAGGGCGTGCGTTTCCACGACGGCACCGCGTTTAACGCTGACGCCGTGGTCTTTAACCTGAGCCGCTGGTGGGACAAGGCGCACCCCTACGGCTTCCGCGACCAGGGCCGCACCTTTGAAATCATGGGCGAGCTGCTGGGCGGCTACAAGGGCGACGCCACGGCCGTCATCAAGAACATCGTCAAGGTGAACGACTCCACCGTGCGCGTGGAACTGAACAAACCCTCCTCGGTGCTGCCCAACGTGCTGGCCGCCGGATACTTCGGCATTGCCAGCCCGACCGCCATCAAGAAAGACGGCGCCAAGTACGGCACGCCTGCCAGCAAGCCCATGGGCACCGGCCCCTTTATTTTCCAGAGCTGGCGCACCGGCGACCGCGTGACCCTGCTGCCCAACAAAGTCTACTGGGGCGAAAAGGCCAAGGTGGACCAGCTCGTCATCCGCTCCATCAAAGACGCCTCGCAGCGCCTGAACGAGCTGAAGGCCGGCACCATTGACTTTGCCAACGACCTGACCCCTGACAGCCTCAAGAGCGTTCAGGGCGACAACAACCTGGTGGATGTCAAGCGGCCCTCCTTCAACGTGGGCTTCGTCAGCCTGAACAACCGCAACACCTACCTGAAAAACGAGAAGGTGCGCCAGGCCATCAGCATGGCCATCAATAAGAAAGAAATCGTGGCTGCCTTCTGGAACGGCCTGGGCACCAGCAACGCCAGCTTCGTGCCGCCCGTGATGGCCTGGGCCAACAGCAGCAAGGTGCCGGCCGACTACAAGTTTGACCCCGCCGCCGCCAAGAAGATGCTGTCGGACGCCGGCTACGCCAACGGCTTCTCGCTGGACCTGTGGTACATGCCCGTCAGCCGCCCCTACTTCCCCAACCCCAAGCCCATCGCCGAGGCGATTGCCGCCGACCTGAGCGCCATTGGCATCAAGGTCAACCTGAAGACCGAAGACTGGGCCAAGTACCTGGAAGACCGCAACAAGGAACCCGGCTTCGACATGTACATGATCGGCTGGACGGGCGACTACGGCGACCCGGATAACTTCTACGGCGCCTACTACGGCAGCAACGCCAGCGACGACATCAACTGGAACCCCGTCAACGTGCAGACCCTGCTGGAGCAGGGCCGCGCCGCCGCCACCCAGGCCGCCAAGGCCAAGGTGTACCAGCAGCTGCACGAAATCACCTACAACGCCGCGTACCGCATCCCCATGGTGCACTCTAACCCCCTGGCCGCCGCGCGCACCTACGTCAAGGGCTGGATTCCCAGCCCCCTGGGCAGCGAGGCCTTTAACACCATCACGATTACCGGCAAGAAGTAACACCGGCCCACTCGCGCGCCTCTCCGGTCTGGGGAGGCGCGCGGCTGTCTGACCGCACAGTTCGCCGGAGCGGGACGCGGGGCCGGTGATTCCCGCTACACTGTGCGCCAATACGCCTTTTCCTGTCTGTGTGCGCCGCGAGCCAACCGCCGCGCACGTTCCGTCTCCGCTTCCCCTTCACTCTTCTGGAGGTCTGCTTTGGGCAGTTACCTGATTCGCCGCCTGCTGCGGACCGTGCTGGTCATGCTGGGCATCAGCCTGGTGGTGTTTGTATTTGTCCGTTCTATTCCCGGCGACCCGGCCGTGGCCATGCTGGGCGAACGCGCCACCGCCGAAGCCGCAGCCGCTCTGCGCGAGCAGCTGGGCCTGAACAAGCCGTGGTTTTTTAATCCAGCCAATCCGCTGGACGCCCAGTACCCCAGATACATGACCGCGCTGCTTCAGGGCGACCTGGGCACAGGCATCAAGAGCAATATTCCGGTCTGGGATGACCTGAAAGCCCGCTTTCCGGCCACCGCCGAGTTGAGTATTGCCGCGCTGCTGTTTGCCCTGGTGGTCGGTATGCCGGCAGGTATTCTGGCGGCGCTGCGGCGCAACAGTGGCTGGGACAATCTGGCGACCACCATTTCACTGCTGGGCGTCAGCATGCCCGTCTTCTGGCTGGGCCTGCTGCTGTCGTACTTTTTTGCCGTCAAACTGGGCTGGCTGCCGCCCAGTGGCCGCCTGGGCACCGACTACGACATTCAGCCCATCACAGGATTTAACATTCTGGACGCCCTGCTGCGCGGCCAGCCTGCCGCCGCCTGGGATTCTCTGCGGCACCTGATTCTGCCAGCCATTGCCCTGGGTACCATTCCCCTGGCCATCATCGCCCGGATCACCCGCAGTTCCATGCTGGATGTGCTGGGCCAGGATTACGTGCGCACCGCCCGCGCCAAGGGGCTGACGCACCGGACCGTCACCACCAAACACGCGCTGCGCAATGCCCTGCTGCCCGTGGTCACTGTCATTGGCCTGCAAGCCGGCGCCCTGCTCGGCGGCGCCGTGCTGACCGAAACGATCTTCTCGTGGCCAGGTATTGGCTCGTGGGTTTACGAGGCCATCAGTCAGCGTGACTATCCCATTATTCAGGGCGGGGTCATCTTTGCGGCGCTGGTGGTCAGCGTGGCCAACCTGATCGTGGACCTGAGTTACGCCGCCCTCGACCCGCGCATCCAGTACAGCTGAGGGCCATGACATGACGACTACAACCACTCTTCCCAGTACCAAACATAAGCAGGACAGTATTTTCTGGCGCCGCTTTCGCCGCTCCACGCCGGGCAAGGTGGGGGCCATCATCGTGGCGGTCTTTGTGCTGCTGGCGGTCTTTGCCAGTGTCATCAAGCCCTATGACCCCACCACGGACCGCAATTACCGCCTGACCTTAAAAGCCCCCAGCGTCAGCGCCCTCTGGGACAAGGAGGTGGCCGAGACCTACACCGACCCGGTGACGGGCAAGGTGAACCTGTGGGCCGCGCCGCTTGGGACCGACAACCTGGGCCGCGACATCATGACCCGCGTGCTCCACGGCACCCGCATCAGCTTGAAAGTGGGCGTGGTGAGCACGGTGCTGGCGCTCATTATAGGATCGCTGCTGGGCGTGCTGGCCGGGTATTTTGGCGGCTGGCTGGATTCCACACTGGGCTACCTGACGGATGTGATGCTGGCCTTTCCCAGCATTCTGCTCGCCATCGGTTTTGCCAGCATCTTCTCGACCGACAATCCACCGCTGCTGATTGCGGGCCTGGACCGCCTCTTCGCGCTCAACAGCCCGCAGCTCGTGACGGCCATGCTGGCGGTGTCTCTGGTGCAGGTGCCAGTGTACCTGCGTCTGGCGCGCGGCGTGGTGCTGTCGGTGCGCGAGCGTGAGTTCGTGCAGGCGGCGGGCGCGCTGGGGGCCACCCAGGGCCGCATGATCTTCCAGCATGTGCTGCCCAACAGCCTCTCGCCGCTGATTGTGCAGGGCGCCCTGAGCATCGCCACGGCCACCATCGAGGTCGCTGCGCTGGGCTTCTTAGGCATTGGGGCGCAGCCGCCCCTCCCCGAATGGGGCACCATGATCAGCGACAGCCGTCAGTACTACATTGACGCGCCGTGGACGATGGTGTTTCCGGGCCTGGCCATCTTCTTGACCGTGCTGGGCTTTAACCTGCTGGGCGACGGCCTGCGGGACGTGCTCGACCCCAGAAGCACGCAGTAAGAGATAGTGAGGGTAAAGAAGGGCGAGCCGCGTGGTCTCGCCCTTCTTGCTGGTATGAGGACGGTGCTGGATGGCCGTTAGACCTTGATGCGCCCAGCTGACTAGGGCGTCACCCAGTGAGCCGCTCCCGCTTACTGCGGCGCTGCATCTATCGCCTCACCCTGAATATTCCCTGGGGCCACATTCAATCCAGCGCGTGTAAGGCTCCCTCCAAGTCCTGCGCGTGAAAGCGCTGGCCCGTCGCATGGGCGAGTTGACGGGCCAGGCGGCGCAGAGGCAGGGGACGCAGATCCAGGCTGCCTGCCCCGGTGCCGCTGACATTGGCGTGGCCGGTCAGGTCAATGACGGTGTGGTAGGGCTGAACCAGGCCGGGCGGCAACTCTCCGGCCGTCAGCACGATCAGGTCAGCGCGGCCGGCCAGGTCGTTCACGCTGGGGTCGCGGCGGCTGAGGGGATAGACGCGCACGCCAGCCGGCACGTCACGCGCCGCCCGCTCAGCGTCAGGCGCACTGGCGGCCACCACACCTAGCTCGGTAAAGCCCAGCCGGGCCAGGGGCAAAGCCAGGGCCAGGTCGCCCGCATGCTGACCCAATAGCACGGCGCTGGCCCCCCGCGAGGCGTAGCCCGAGTCGTTCAGCAGATCCGTTAGGGCGTCGGCCCGGGCGAAAGTGCCGTGCAGGCTGCCAGAAAACGCCACTGCGTCCACCCGGCCCACCCGGCGGGCCGCCGCATCAGGGGACACCTGTTCGAACACGTGAGCCTCCTGACTGGGATGGACCAGCGCGCCGGTAAAGCGCAGCGGCCGGCAGGCGTCTAGCACCTTGCCCAGGTCGTCGGTCGGCACCGACAGCGCAATGATGCCCAGGTCACGCAGGGCGCGGGCGGCGTGGGTGGTGTAACCAATCAGGGCCAGAGGCGTGTCAAACGCGGGCATTGAGTTTCAGTGTAGCCCGGCTGACGAGTGGGACGGCTGTGAGACGACTGCCGGCTTTCACGCCTGCGTCTGAGCAGAGCGCAAAGTGGCCAATTCAACCCCTGATGCGGATTCCGCTTCATTGCAGCACAGCGAGAAAAGCACCGTCTGCGCTTCCATATCGCGGAATCCGCATCTTTTCCTGCTCGCTCTGCTGCGCAGATTTCCAAGTCCGCTCGGATTCCACCCGGCATTCTGCTCGATTCAATCGAAGTCCGTATGAAGTCCACTTTTTAGACAGAAGGGCCACGCAAAGGCCAGAAGGACGACCAAACTGAACAGAGAAGACCCGAATCTCACTCTGTCCTCCCCATTTGCCAGGGCGACCGGCCCCTCCCCCCTTACCCCCAGTCGGCAGGGCGCTCGGTCAGGCCAAAATGCCAGGCAATCGCCTGGGCAATCCGTGTTCCAGCGTGGCCGTCGCCGTAAGGGTTGCGGGCCTGGCGCATGGCCTGCAAAGTCTCTGCGCTGCCCAGGAGGCCGCTCAGGACCGCCTCCAAGCCTGCCGGGTCGTTGCCGGCCAGGGTCAGAACGCCCGCCTCTATACCTTCAGGGCGCTCGGTGACGTTGCGCAGCACGGCCACGGGAACGCCCAGGGCCGCGCCTTCCTCCTGAAGCCCTCCGCTGTCGGTGGCCAGCAGGCGGGACGCCGCCATCAGAGGCGCCATGTCGCTGTAATCCAGCGGGTCTACCAGCTCGAAGTTGGGCACGTCCGACAGAACCGGGCGCACCGCTTCCTGCACAGCGGGCGACAGGTGAACCGGGTAAATAAAGTGGTGGTCGGGGTGGGCCTGGGCCACGCGGGCCAGGGCCAGCGCCATCTCACGCATCATGGGCTGGTTCTCGCGGCGGTGCATGGTCACGGTGACCAGTGGCTGCCCAGCTTCTACCCGCGCCCGCCACCCGGCGCGCAGAGGGACGCGGCCCGCGACCTCACGCACCGCGTCTACCGCCGTCTGACCCGTCACAAAGATGCCCGCCTCGGACTTGCCTTCACGCACCAGATTGGCCTTACTGCCGGCAGTGGGGGCAAAATCCAGGGTGGAGAGGACACCGGTCAGGCGGCGGTTGGCCTCCTCAGGAAAGGGCTCCTTCAGGCTGCCGCTGCGCAGTCCGGCCTCAACGTGCCCCACCGGAATGCCCTCATAGAAGGCGGCCAGCGCCACGCAAAAGGAGGTGGTGGTGTCGCCGTGAACCAGCACCATGTCAGCGCCCATTTCGCGCAGCACGCGCCCGGCCTGCGGGACGATGCGGGCGGTCAGGTCGGCCAGGGTCTGCCGGTCGGTCATGACATTCAGGTCGCGGTCGGGCGTCAGCCCAAAGACCGCCAGCGCGCCGTCGAGCATTTGCCGCTGCTGTCCAGTGGACAGGATGGACGCGTGAAGCCCGGCTTGTGCCTGAACGGCGGCGTACACAGGAGCCATTTTGGTGGCTTCGGGGCGGGTGCCAAAGGCCAGAACAACGTGTTTGGTGGTATGCATCAGATTTGTCCTTCCCGCGCCGCTTCCAGGTTCTGCGCGCGAATGCGGCGGTAAGCGACAAAAAACAGACACAGCGACGCCGCCAGGACGGTGCCCCCAATGGCTTCGGGCCGCAGCCCTTGCAGCGACATGCCAGCGGCGCCGCAAGCCAGGGCCACCAGCCACAGAATCACAGCTGTTTGCCGGGCACTGGCGGTGCGAGCCAGCACGCGGTGGTGAATATGGGTCTTGTCGGGGTGTCGCAGTGGGTTACGAATCCCGCGTGCCAGGCGGCCAATCACGACCTGGGTCGTGTCCAGGAGGGGCAAGGCCAGCACGATCAGCGGCACCAGCAGGCTGGCCCCGGCGCTGACCTTCAGGGTACCCAGCAGACTGACGGCCGCCAGCGTGTAGCCAAAGAGGGTGCTGCCCGCGTCGCCCATGATGATGCGGCTGGGGTTGAAGTTATGGCGCAAGTAGCCCAGGGCGGCGCCCGACAGCCCGGCGAGCAGCACCACAGCCGCCGCACGGTCTGGAAACTGGGCGGCGGTGGCCAGCAGCACGAAGCTGGCGACAAAAGCCACGCCGCCCACCACGCCGTCTACCCCGTCTAGCAGGTTGACGGCGTTCGTCAGGCCCACCACCCAGAGAATCGTAACCAGCGAGCTGAGCGGTTGGTTGACCGCTTCGGGCAGCGAGGGCAAGAAGGGAATGGCGTTCAAGTCCACCCGCAGGCCGTTGACGAGCAGCAGCGCGGCGGCCAGCGTTTGCACCACCAGCCGGGCCAGGGGCGACAAACCGTACTGGTCGTCAATAAAGCCCACCAGCACCAGCAGCGTGGCCCCCAGCAGAATCGCCAGCACCTGAATATTCACGATCTCTACGGCAATGGGCCGCAGCGCCCACGCCAGGACGATGCTGACCAGAAAGCCGCCGTAGATGGCCAGGCCGCCGGCATTGGGCAGAGGCTCTTTGTTCAGGCGGCGCTCGTTGGGCTGGTCGGCCCAGCCCGCCTGAATGGCAAAGGCGCGCAGGCGCGGAATAAAAAACCAGGTAAAGACCCCGGCAGCCAGAAAGGTAATGAGTACGCTGAGAAAGCCCCGGCCACGGAGGTCGGCTATTCCCAGTTGTGCGGCCAGCGCCTGCAATGCGTCCATAAACGGCCCCAAGTGTAACGGCTGGAACATGGGGGGACGTCAACCAGAAGGAGGGGTGCGGCGCGCTGAGCAACACACCGCCATCTAGGGCTCTGCGATGTTCGCCACGAGCTGGGCCGGGGGCCGCTGCTCCTTCCAGCAGTTGGCCGACAGTGGAACCAGTAGCGAACTGTATGAGGTTACCCACACCAACATCAGCGGTGCTAAGGGCGTGGAGATCACCTTGCTTTCCAATGGCCAGCTGCTCTACAGGCGGGCTTCGTTGAACTCACACAGTTTCGGCACCAATTGCTAGGGTTCAGGTCGCCGCCTGGTGCAGGGTTAATGGCCAGTAGGTTGGCGGCATCAAGTACGCACTACCCAAGCGTCGGAGCGGAGGCCGGGCTACGCTGACAAAAGGAGCAGGTCAGGCCGCTCGTGGTGCGCAACATTCAGCATGATGCGCAAGATTGGCCCGGCCGACATCATCCGGTCTCTAGCTCTTCTGTTTCGCCGAATATTCTGACGGGTGATGAACCCAGAGCCACCTCAGATTCATCCCGAAGTGGCTCTGGATTGTCTGGATAGGAATCGGCATTCACCCCTATAGCTGTGACTGAATGCCGGCGCTTATGTCCTGCAGCCTACTTGGTGCCGTAGATGCGGTCGCCTGCGTCGCCCAGGCCCGGCACGATATAGCCGTGGTCGTTCAGGTGGCTGTCCACCGCCGCCACCACGATTTCCACGTCCGGGTGGTCGCGCTCGATAACCTGGATGCCCTCAGGAGCCGCAAGGATACACATCAGCTTGATGGTGGTGGCCCCAGCCTCCTTCAAAAAGGCAATGGCCGCGCTGGCACTGCCCCCTGTGGCCAGCATGGGGTCGGTTAGAAAGACGCGGCGCTCGGCAATGTCGGCAGGCAGCTTGTTGTAGTAGGCCACAGGCGCGAGGGTCTGGGGGTCACGGTACAGGCCGATATGCCCCACTTTGGCAGCCGGCACCAGCTGCACAATGGCGTCTGTCATGACCAGCCCGGCGCGCAAGATGGCCACCAGGGCCAGCTTTTTGCCGCTCAGCATCGGAAAATCGTCTTCCACGATAGGGGTGTGCAGGCGCTCAGGGGCCAGGTCGAGGTCGCGCATGGCCTCGTAGGCCAGCAGCAGGCTCAGTTCGCCGGCCAGCTCGCGGAATTCTTTGACGCCCGTGCGCACATCGCGCATGATGGACAGCTTGTGTTGAACGAGGGGGTGAGTCACGACCGTAACCATGTGCCCCACCATACCGCCGCCCCGCGCCCATGCGCCTAGCCGGGCAGCCGGGCCAGGACGTGCCGGGCACGCGGCACCTTGGCGTCACGCTGGCCCTCGAATTCATACGGCTCGTTCATCAGAAACCAGTACAGGTCATGCAGGGTCGTCATGGCCAGGTAAGCGCGGTAACGGGTCAGCGTGGCGCGGTCCTGGTCCGGCAGCAGAGACAGGGCCGCCTGAAGACTCTCATCGGGGGGCAGCAGGTCGAGGGTGCCGGTTTTCAGCAGCGCCAGGTCCCGCAGGGGGTCGTCCCAGGCGGCTTTGGTCCAGTCAATGACCAGCACCTCGCCGCTCTCTGGATTCATCAGGATGTTGTCGTGCCACAGGTCCAGATGGCAAAAGGCGGCCGGGCCCGCCAGCAGGCCGCGTTCCAGCGGAACCTCCACAGCGTCAAACAGGTCGCCCAGCGGGTAGGCGGCCAGGGCGCTGCGAAACCGGCGCAGCCGCTCCTGCACCCGCCGCAGGTCCACGTGGCCGGCCCGCTCGCGGTGCAGCCCGGCCAGTTGGTCGCGCAGCTGGGGCAGGGCGCGCGGCACGTCTGCGGCGCGCAGAGGCCGGCCGGGAAAACGGCGCAGAATCAGGGCCTCAATTCCGTCGGCCTCGGTGGCGTCCTGCACCCAGGCCCCCAGGCCCGCGCGGCGCATGTTGCGGGCCTCGGTGCGGTGGTCGCCCTGGTGGTTGCGGTAAACCTTGACCACGGTCTGCCCGTCGGCCGTGGCATACACGCGGCTTTGCATCCCCGAATCCATCGGGGTCAGCGGGCCGTACTGCGCTTCGAGCACCGGAAACCGGGCCGGGGGCGCGTCACCGGGCTGGGCGGGCCGCAGGGTCACGCCCCCCCCCACAGCGGCGCACTCACTGCGGCAGTTTCTCCAGCAGCCCCGTCAGCCGGGGATCAAGCGCCTTGCCCGCCTGGGCGCGCACGCGGTCCGCGTCCCCCAGCCGCACGTAGGCGTTGGCCACCGCCAGAATGCGGGCGTACAGCGGGATATCCTCGGCGGCCAGGCGGTCAGGTTCACCCTGGCCGTCCCAGCGCTCGTGGTGGTGTCGCACAGCCTTCATGGCCTCACTGAGATGCGGCACCCCATGCAGAAAGTTAGCCCCCACCTGTGCGTGCCCCTGCTCGCCGTGAATCTTGCCGATGTCGTGCAGCATGGCGGCGTACCAGACCTCTTCCTGCTCGCGCTCGGTCAGGCCGACCAGCTTGCCCAACTTGACGCTCACGTCCGCCACCGACTGGGAATGCCCCAGGGCATCAAATTCGCCGCTCTCGACGGCCTCGACCAGAGCGCTCGTCAGGTGCCGGGAGGCCGCGCGCCACTCCTCGCGGCTTTCGAGGACGCCCAGCAGGGGTGCCACGGCCGCCGCCCATTTGGTCACAGCTTCCTGGGTGGCGGGGGCCAGGCCCTCGGGGCCTGTGCGGTCCAGCACCAGCGCGCCCAGATTGCGGCCGCGCACCGTCAGCGGCACGACCAGCGACACGGTGACCGCGCGCATGCCCGCCTCGTCCAGCAGCGCCGTCACCTCAGACGGGCTGCCCTCGTACAATTCCCGGGCGCCGTCGGCCAGGATGCGCGGGCGCATAGAGGCCCACGGCCCGCCCAGGGCCACGCCCAGCAGCGCCTTGGGGTAGCCCAGCACCGCCGCCACCCGGTCCTGGCCCCGGCGCACCACCGCAAAGCCCTGCACGCCCCCGCCCATCAGGGCCGCAGCGTGCGACAGAGCGCCTTCCAAAATGCCCTCCTGGCTGGGGCGGGCCAGCAGGTCAGCGATGACCCTGGTGGCGTCGAGGCTCTCACCCGCTGGCGTACCGGACCCGCGCGGGTCGGCAGGGCTGGGCGTCTGCTGGGGGGTGCGGGGGCGCCTGAACACGTTGCCGGTAGTATACCCGCGCTACCCTGCCCCGCATGACGGCCTCTCCCTTTCCCCACGAGTCGGTCACGGCGCCCGTTCAACAGGCCTATGCCCGCTACGAGCGCCAGGCCAAAAGCTGGCTGACCGGCTACGCGCAGCGCGGCGGACGGGTGTTTTGCGGCGCGGGGTGCAGTGCGTGCTGCACCATGCCCATCCGGGTGAGCCTGGCCGAGGCGCTGCTGATGGCCAGGGCAGTGGACGAGGCGCAGGCCAGCGCCGTCGAGACCCACGCCCGCGCCGCCGTTCAGAACGCCCGCACCGCGCGCGACGACGATGAATATGTGCGCCGCCACCGCCTGGAATTGGGGTTCTGCCCCATTCTGGACCGCGAGACCGGCAGTTGCAGCCGCTATGAGGCGCGGCCCACACGCTGCCGCGACACCTACAGCGCTTTTCCGGCCCACTACTGCGAGGCCGAGACCTGGGAGCGCATGAGCCGCCGGGAGCAGGCCGAGTACCGCCGCGAGGTGGCCCGCACGCCCGGCACCGACGGCGAACTGCACTTTATTGCCCCTCTGGAACACCTCTCGGAGCCGGTGTGGGCGGCCGCTGCCCGCGCCATGCGCCGCGAGTGGGGCCTAGAGGTCTGGGGCGACTTCTGGCTGCTGACCACGCTGGCCGCCGACGCCAAGTTCATGGCGGCCGTTGCCGCTGGGGATGCGCGCCGGGCCTGGCAGGTCGCTTCAGGACGCGGGCTGGCCCACCGGATGCTGCTGGAATTCGGGGAGTAAGGAGCCCCCCACAGCCAAAAGAGAAACCCCCGCGCCAGGCGGGGATTTTCTGTGGTGGGCGGTGAGGGATTTGAACCCCCGACCCGTCGCTTGTAAGGCGAAAGCTCTACCGCTGAGCTAACCGCCCACGCGGCCTGACATCGTAAAGGCTCCGGGCGCCCGGCGCAAGGGGGAGGGGCGCGGCAGGGCAGGCTTTGTGAGCGCATGCCGGTCTGGCACACCTGCTGGGGTATACTGGGGGCCGTTCCTCGAACGAGGGGTGGGTGAACAGACCCACCTTTTTTCGTGGAGGGGGTGGTTGAACAGGCTGGCTCTGCGCTGGCCGAGACAATATGAATAACAACGCAACACACAATCTGGAGCAGCTGGCCCGCACGGCCCTCGATCCCCTGGGATACGAGGTGCTGGAAGTTCAGGTGCAGAATCTGGGCGGACAACCGATTGTCCTGATTCGCATTGACCGCCTTGACGAGCAGCCGGTCACGGTGGACGACCTGACGAAAGCCAGCCGCGCTGCCGAGGTCGAGTTTGACCAGGCCGACCCGATTGCCGGCGAGTACCGCCTGGAATTCGAGTCGCCGGGCGGCAAGCGGCCCCTGCTGCGGGCGCGCCATTTCGAGCGCATGCTGGGGCTGAAAGCGCGGGTGCGCGGCGAGGGCGGCGTGGCTTTCACGGCCCCTATTCAGGCAGTCGAGGGTGACCGCGTGACCTTCATGGTGGGCGGCGAGGCACAGATCCTGACGGTCGGCACCTTTCAGGCCAACCTGGCCGAGTTCCCTGACCGTCACCGTTAATCAAGGCTGCACCCCCAGGGCGGGGGCAAAGGAAGAGTGAGATGAGCCAACCAGAATTCAATTTTGCCGATGCGCTGCGCGAAGTGGCGCAGGCACGCAACATCAACGAGCTGCAACTGATTGAAGCGTTCGAGCAGAGCCTCGCGCAGGCGTACACCCGCAACGTCGAACCCGACAAGCGCATTGAAGTGCACCTGGACCCCCAGAGCGGCGAACTGGAAGTGCTGGTCGTGCGTGAGGTCGTGGAAAAGGTTGAGGACGAGCACCTGCAGATCTCTCTGGCGGACGCGCTGGAGCTGGACCCTGGCGTCGAAATCGGCATGGAGATGGAGTTTCCGGTCGACCGCGAGAAGTTCTCGCGCATCGCCCTGCAGGCCGCCAAGCAGACCCTGACCCAGAAGATGCGCGAAACCGAGCGCAACGTGGTCTTCAACGAATACAAGGACCGCGAGGGCCAGGTGCTGACGGCCCAGGTGGTCCGCAGCGACAACAAGGGCAACTGGTTCGTGGAACTGGGCGCCGGCGAGGCCATTCTGCCCCCCCGCGAGCAGATTCCCGGCGAGAAGCTGACCCCCGGCAACCGCGTCAAGATTTACCTCAAGGAAGTGCGCAAGACGCCCAAGGGGCCGACCATTCTGGCCAGCCGCGCCGACGAGCGGCTGCTGGACTACCTGCTGCGTCAGGAAATCCCCGAAGTCGCCAATGGCATCGTGGAGGTCAAGGCCATTTCGCGCGAGGCTGGGCAGCGCAGCAAGGTCGCCGTGTTCTCGCACAACAGCAACGTGGACCCCATCGGCGCCTGCATCGGGCACCGCGGGAACCGCATCCAGGCCGTCACTGGCGAACTGGGCCGCGAGCGCGTGGACGTCATTCTGTGGGACGGCAACACCCGCGACTTCATTCGCAACGCGCTGTCCCCCGCTAAAGTCGGCCTGATTGAGGTGCAGCCGGAGCGCCGCGAGGCCACCGTGACCGTGACGCCCGACCAGCTGTCGCTGGCCATCGGCAAGGGCGGCCAGAACGTGCGCCTGGCGGCCAAGCTGACCGGCTTCAAGATTGACCTACGCGAAACCGCCGCCATCAGCGACTTGGACGCCGCCATGCAGCAAGCCCTGCAAGACGAGCAGGATGGCCAGAACAGCGGCGCCGCCCAGTCGGCCTTCGACGCACTGTTTAAGGACAGTAAGTCGGTCGCCACCGCCAGCCCCGACGACGTGGAGTAATCCTTGACCGGCCCCCAGACCCTGAAGCATGTCCCCGAGCGCACCTGCGTGGCGTGCCGCCGCAAACGGCCGCAAGGCGAATTTCTACGCCTGACCAAGGTGGACGGCGCGTGGCAACTGGGGCAGCGGCCCAGACAGGGCCGGGGGGCTTACCTGTGCGCAGATACACCCACCTGCTGGCAAGACAAGCGGCTGCGGCGGGCTTTTGGCGCTCAGGCGACGACTGTGGCCGAACTGGCACAGCGCACGGTCACGCCGGGCGCCCCCGATTCATAATGCGTTTTGCGCCTATGGCGCAGAGCAGGACTCACCGGAGGTGAGCATGTCGAAAGTTCGTATCTATACCCTCGCCAAGGACCTTGGCGTCGAAAACGCAAGAATGCTGGAAATTCTCGATGGCCTGGGCGTGTCGTACAAGAGCGTCAGCAGCACCATCGAAGAAGACACTGTCGAGCTGATTAAGCAGATTCTGGCCGAGGAGCAGGGCGGCGAAGCGCCCACCGCCGCCGCCGAGCCGGAAACGGCCACCCCGGCGGCAGCACAGCCCACCACTGTTCAGTCGGCACCGGCAGCCACGGCCCAGTCCAGTGCCGCGCCCAAGGCGGCCGAAGCCTCCACCGCTGTGGCCGATCCTGAGGCTGAATCGGAAGTCCCCCACCGCGCGCCCGTCGTGACCATCATGGGTCACGTGGACCACGGCAAGACCAGCCTGCTGGACTACATCCGCAAAACGAAGGTTGCAGCCAAGGAAGCGGGCGGCATTACCCAGCACGTCGGGGCCTTTGAAGCCAAGACGAGCAAGGGCAAGATCGTCTTTATCGACACGCCCGGCCACGAAGCGTTTACGACCATCCGGGCGCGCGGCGCCAACGTGGCCGACATCGCCATCATCGTGATTGCCGCCGACGACTCGCTGATGCCCCAGACCCGCGAGGCCATCGCCCACGCGCAGGCCGCCAAGGTGCCCATGATCGTGGCCATCAACAAGGTGGACCTGCCCCAGGCTGACCCCGAGCGCGTCAAGACCGACCTGACCCAGCTCAACCTCGTGCCCGAAGAGTACGGCGGGGACCTCGTGGTCGTGCCGGTCAGCGCCAAGACCGGCGAGGGCGTGGAAGACCTGCTGGAATACATCAGCCTGACGGCCGAACTTGAAGACCTGCGCGCTGACCCCAAGGGCAAGTTCAGCGGCGTGGTGATTGAAGGCAAGGTGGACAAGCAGGCCGGCGTGCTGGCGACCGTCATGGTGCAGGAAGGCACGCTGCATGTGGGCGACTTCCTGGTCGTGGGCGAAGGCTACGGCAAGATCAAGGCCATGAGTGACAGCGCAGGCGCGCGCATCAAGGACGCGGGCCCCAGCACGCCGGTGCAGATTCTGGGCTTCAGTGAGGTGCCCAGCAGCGGCGAAACGGTCAGCTCGGCCAAGAACGAACACGCCGCGCGCGAGGTGGTGGCGCAGCGCGTGGACACCCGCCGCGACGCCGAGAACGCCCGCGTGCAGCGCCGCCTGACCCTGGAAGAGATGATGGGACCGCTGGGCAGCGTGCGCACCGTCAACCTGATTCTGCGTGCCGACACTCAGGGCAGCGTCGAAGCCCTGCAGGGCATCCTGGCCCGCAAGGAAAGCGACGACGTGAAGATCAACGTCATGCTGGCCGGTATCGGCGCCCCCACCGAAGGCGACGTGCTGCTGGCGTCCACCGCCGAAGCGACCATCCTGTGCTTCAGCGTGACCCCCTCGGGCGGCGTGAAGAAGGTGGCCGACAGCAAGGGCGTGGATATCAAGTCCTACCGCATCATCTACGAGCTCATTGACGAAGTGGACCGCCTGATCAAGGGCAATGTCGAGCCGGTGTTCGAGGAGAAATACCTCGGCCGCGCCGAAGTGCGCATGGTCATTCGCCACCCCAAGAGCGGCAACATCGCCGGGTCGTACATCACGGACGGCATGTTCAAGCGCAACGCCAAGGCCAAGGTCACGCGCGGCAAGCAGGTCGTCTATGAGGGTACGGTCGTGGGTCTCAAGCGCTTTAAGGACGATGTCCGTGAAGTGCAGACCGGCTACGAGTGCGGGATCAACCTGGACTGGAACGACGTGATGGAAGGCGACATCATCGAAGCCAGCGAAATGGTGGAAGTGGAACAGGCGTAAGCCAGGCTCAACACAGCGGGAGAGGCGTCCATAGCGGCGCCTCTCCCCTTTTTGGTTTCGTGTCGTTGCGGTACAGAGCCTGGAATCACCTGTTGCCTCTGGCCTGGGCATTTAGAGCACATCTATCTGTTGTACGGCTTCTCGTTGACCCAATGAAAGCCGCGCGTTTTAAGCGGTTCCCCGCTGACCTGGGTACGCTGACGGTCCGTGTTCAGGGCCGCTAGACCAGTCCGGACGTTAAAGGCCACTGCCACAAGCAGGAGCAGAGTCATCACCCAGGCGGCGGCAGTCGTCAGCCCCGATTGGGGCCTCCCCGAACGGGCCGGTACGGCCTCGCCTGTTACTAGGGCGCGCAGGCGGCGGGCATCCATCGCCAGCAGGACCACAGCTGCCAGGAGCAGATGGGCGCTGAAATTCTTGACCGGCACGTCGTAAAACAGGTTCAGGGCCAGCACATTGCTCATAGTTATGGCAGCCACCAGGGCGCCCAGCGTCACCGTCCGGCGGTGCAGCAGCAGCAGGGCCGGCAGTACCTCGGCCACACCCGCCACCCACTGGTAGCCGGGGCTGGCAGCCATGAAGCGCCACAGCAGGCCCATCGGACTGGACTCGGCGTAGGTGGTGCCCAGTTGCGCGGACGACAGCAGGTCAAACTGCCCAAGATTGAACTTGGCCATGCCGTAGACCGTGAGCCAGACGATTAAAACCACACGCAGGAACCGGCCAAGCGTCGTCAGCACCTGTGGGCGAAGGAGCGAGGGGGCCAGCGCCGTCCACGCCACACCCGCCATCAGGGAGGCCAGCAGGAGGCACAGCGTCCAGGCCCACAGCAGGGCGGTGTCCCCACTGCCGGTGGCTTCACCCAGAGGTGGGAGTGGCGTGCCGAATAGGGCGCGGCTTACAGCATCGGCCACAGGCCAGACGGTCTCCGCTGGAAGAAAGCCCTGCACCCCAGCCAGAAAGTACAGGGCCAGGTACGCGGCGCCGAAATGCAGCAGGAAGCGCCGCCACAGCGGCCAGACCTGCACCGGGGGCGACGCTTCGGGAGCCAGCGCAGGTAAGGCAGCAGTCATTCCTACAGCATGACCGCCGCCCCACACGCGCGCCAGCAGATCTGCCCTACTGCCGCTGGGCCAGTAATTCTTCCAGGCGGGCCACGTAGCCTTCCAGGGTGCGGAAGGTGGCCTGCACCGGCTCGGGGCTCAGCATGTCCACACCGGCTTCTTTCAGGGCGTCAATGGGGTCCAGGCTGCCGCCGGATTTCAGGAAGCGCAGATAGCGCTCACGGGCGGCTTCCGGATCAGCGGCAAACTGCTCCAGAATCTGGTGGGCCGCGCTGATGCCAGTCGCGTACTGGTAGGCATAGAAGTTGGCGTACAGGTGGGTGGAAAACTGTGCCCACAGGATGCCGCTGCGCTCCCGGTCCATCGTCACGCCGTCGCCATAGCCCTCGGCCAGCAGGTCGGCGGTCAGGGTGTTCAGGTCGGGGGCGCTGAGGGTCCCGCCCGCCTCAATCCGGCGGTAGGCTTCCAGCTCAAAGGCCGCCAGGGTCGGCATGATGAAAAAGTAGCGGTGAAAGTTCGACAGCGCCTCTTCGATAATCTGCACTTCAAAGGTGGTGTCGCCCTCAGCGCGGGCCTGTTGCAGCAGGTGCTGGCGGACCATCGCCTGATCGAAGTTGCTGGCCACCTCGGCATGAAACAGCGTGTAGCGCGGCACTGAGTACGGGTGCTCACGCTGTGAAAGCAGCGAGTGCATAGAGTGACCGATCTCGTGCGCCAGGGTGGAGTACGAGTTCATGGTGCCGTTCCAGGTCATGAAGATGAAGGGTTTAACGCGCCCGCCGCCGTTGCTGTAAGCCCCCTGACGCTTGCCCTCGTTTTCGACATAGTCCACCCAGCGTTCGGTGGTCAGGCCCGCGCGCATCTCGCGCACGTAGTCTTCGCCCAGGGGGGCCATGCCGTCTGCAATCCAGTCCACAGCCTGCTCGTAACTGACCTCGCGCGGCGGCACGAGAGCAGCCTTTACGTCGTATTCGCGCAGGGTGTCTAGGCCCAGCCAAGCGCGGCGAACTTTCCAGTAGCGCTGCCAGACGGGCGTGTTGGCGCGGTAAGTTTCCAGCAGGGTGGTCACGACCGCTGTGGGAATGCGGTCGGGCGAAAGGCTGGCCGTGATGCTGTCCGGATAATGGCGGGCGCGGGCCAGGAAAACGTTCTGACGCACGTTGGCCGCGTACATGGCCGCCTGCGAATGCTGGGCCGCCAGGTGGGCGTCGGCGTAGTGCTCCCAGGCCTCGCGCCGCACCTCGCGGTCGGGATGGGCGGTCAGGCGGTCCACATTGCCCTGAGTGATGGTCGTGTCGCCCGCCGTGCCAAAGCGCAGGTCCATGTTGGCCAGCGCGGGGTGAATGCCCCGCTCGGCGGCAAAGGGGGCCTGCACTGCGCCCAACAGGGCCTCCACTTCGGCGCTACGCACATGGGGACGGCCCCGCACGATGCGCTCCAGGCGCACGCGCTGCTCGGCAAAATCGGGCTGGGTCAGCCAGCCTTTCAGGGTGGCCTCGTCCAGCGCCAGCACCTCAGGCCGGTAAAAGGCCGTCACGCTGCTCAGGCGGGAGGTCAGGCTGACCGCCTGGTCGCGGCGGGCGGCGGCCTCGGCGTCGCGGCCGTCCACACTGGCCCCCATGCCCGCGTAGGACACCAGACGGGTCAGGCGCAGCTCCACCTCATCGGCGGCCTTCAGGTAGGCCAGCAGACCGGCGGGGGTGTTCAGTTGGCCGGCATATTCGGCCAGGGCGTCAATGGCGGCGGGGAGCGCGCCGGCCTCGGCCGTCCAGGCGTCGGTGGTGGCAAACAGGGCCTCGGTGTCCCAGGTCTGTTCGCGGGGGGCGTCGGCGCGGCGGGGCAGGGCGGCGGGAGATGGTGCGCTGGACTGTGAGGCCGTCATACCGGAGGCTAGCATTCCTGGCCGCATCTGAACCGATTCAGTCGCCCGCGCAGTACAGTGAAGCGGCATGAATGGCCCGGCCCCCCTGACCACCTCTTCCCTGTCCCCGGCGGCGGTGTTGCCCGCCGTCTTTCGGCTGCCCCACGCGGCGGGGCTGGCCCTGAGCGTCTTCCTGCTGGGCTTTGGGCTCTCGCTGGCCGTGCCGTATATGGCGCTGTTTGCCGTGGGCGAGGTGGGCTTGACCCCCTTACAACTGGGTCTGTTCCTCACCAGCAACGCGGTGGCCGCCGTGCTGATCGCCACACGACTGGCGCGATGGTCGGACCGCTGGACCAACCGCAAGCCGCTGGTGCTGCTGACCCTGCTGGCCGGCGGCCTGGGCTACGGCCTGCTGTGCGTCACGCGGTCCTACCCGGCGCTGCTGGTCACGGGGGCGGTGTTTCTGGCCACGGGGGCGGCGGCTTTTCCACAGGTGTTCTCCTTTGCCCGCGCCACGTTGCAGGACGTGCCAGCCGAACTGGCCGAGCGCGCCCTGACTGTGCTGCGTGCGGTGTTCAGCCTGTCGTGGGTGGTCGGGCCAGGGCTGGGAGCGGCGGTGCTGGCGGGGTTTGATTTTGTGGGAGTCTTCGCGGCGGCAGCGGCCTGCTTCGTGCTGGCGGCGGCGCCGCTGCTGCGGGTGCCGGGGCGCACCCCCAGGGCCAGTGTGCCGGCCACCGCGCCCGCCAGCGCGCCGCGCCGCGCCGTGGCCTGGGGCGCCCTGGCCTTTGTGCTGTACGGCATGGCCATGAGCATGGGCATGACCGTCTTTCCGCTGTTCGTGACCAGCACGCTGGGCGGCACGGGGGGTCAGGTGGGCTTCCTGGTGGGCCTGTGCGCCCTGCTGGAAATCCCGGTGATGCTGGCCCTGGTCACCTGGCGGCGCCTGCCCCCGGTGGCCTGGCTGGTGGCGGCGGGCATGGCGCTGTTTGCCGTGCATTTCGCGCTGCTGTTTCTGGCCCAGGGCCAGGCGCTGCTGGTGGCGGCCCAGGTGCTGCGCGCCGTCGTCCTGGCCCTGCTGGCGGGCCTGGGGATGGCCTACTTTCAGGAACTGATGCCAGGACGCTTTGCCGCCGCCACCACCCTCTTTGCCAACACCAGTAGCCTGGGTGGCATGCTCAGCGGCGTCACGGCGGGCGCGTGGGCCCAGGCATTTGGCTACCGCAGCGTCTTTCTGCTGTGCCTGACCCTGGCCGCCGCCGCGTGGGCCGTCATGCTGTGGCGCGGGCAGCCGGGCAAGCCGGACAACTAAGCGTCGCCTCACTTCATTTTCTAAAGCAGGCGGTATGCTGTGGGCATGACCCAGACCCCGCAGACCGCCCAGGCCGAGGCCCAGGTGCTTGTTCCTCTGACCACCCCAGAAGAAGTCGAGCAGTTCCTGACCGAGTACCCACTGGCCGCCGTCTTCAAGGCCGGCACCTGCCACAAAACCATGCAGGGCTTTGGGGTGCTGGAAACCTTCCTCCAGCGTTTTGACCTGCCCGTGGGCTACATCCGGGTGGTGGACTGGCGCCCGGCCAGCAATCACGTCGCGCAGCGCACCGGCCTGATTCACCACAGCCCGCAGTTCATTCTGTTCAAAGACGGTGAGGCGCAGTACGAGGTCAACAACTGGGACATCACGCCAGAGGCCCTGACCCCGGTGTTTCAGGCCCAGGTGCCCGCCCGCCAGGGCACGGCCAGCGTCGCCACCGACGACAACGTGGAGCCCTACCGCCGCCTGATGCGCGCCTACCTGGACGGCACCCTGAGCGAGTGGGCCTTTCAGGACCAGTACGTCAACCTGTTCCGTGATGACGCCAGTCTGCGCAGCCAGCGCGAATTCGAGCTGCTGTCGCGCCTGTTCGGTGACCCCGACGCCTACCACGGCGGCCTGCACCAGCTGGGCGCACCGCAGGAACGCGGTGACCTGCGCGACCGGGTTCAGGCGCTGCTGGACGAGCTGTAATTCCTGACCCTCTGACCCCTTTCTCAGACCAACCTCACGCGGCCTCCGGGCCCTGCGCGTGAGGTTTTGCATTTGTGTAAGCGGCCCGTAAGAGGGTATGGGGTGTCATGGGGGTGTTTCCCGAGCTTCGCCCTGCCCACTGCACGCTCTGTGCGCCCTCACGTTAGACTCACCGGAACCTCCATGCCAGAACCCACAGCCCCCCAGATGCCCCCCCTGAACCACGCCGTTGCCGTGCCGCAAGGTGACGCTGTCTACGCCGGCCTCAGCACGGACCACTATCCCTGGACCGAGGTCATGACGGACCTGACCCTGCGGCAGACGCAGGGCTTCACCGGCACCTTCGACGCCTGGCAAAAAGGACGCTGGGTGCGGTTTGTGTGGTCGCGCGGCGCGCTGCTGGGCGGGTACACGCACGGCGGCCAGGCCGTTCCCTGGCACGTGGCGATGCAGGGTGTGCCGCGCGCCCGCGTGAGCCTGGCGGCGCTGCAGCCCAATCTGGCCGAGTTGCTGTGGGCCACACGCGCCGCGCCCGGCCAGGCGGCCCCGGCCCCCTGGCCCGCGCTGCGCCCCCTCTTGGAGCAGGAGTCTTTTCACGGCCTGTTGGTCTCGGGGCTGAACTGCAGCTTCTGGTCGTATGGCCGCTTTATCGGGGGCGGGCTGCCTGACCAGGGGGCACCGTGCGCGCTCTTCGCCACCAATGCCGAGGACAACCGCGCCCAGTTTGCCAGCTTCTGGCAGGAGCTGCTGACCACTGTTCACCGCGCCCAGCCGCTGGATACCGTCTGGCAACAGGTCACGGTGCGGCTGGTGGGCGACCACCCCTGCCTGGACCCGTTCGCGCAGGATGTCAGCTTCCGTGACGGCGTCCTGACTATCGAAGAGGGAGTGCCGGTCCGGGAATTCCGGCCGGCCCTGAACGCCGCCCTGCGCGCCAGCCTGTCCCGTCTGGGCGTGCGGCTGGGTGACCTGCCGCTGGACGCCCTGCGCCAGCGCCCCGAGTGGGCCGCCTCTGGCCTGGAGACCTCATGACCCTGACTGCCCCCACCTGGCCCGACGGCCTGACCGACCAGACGCCGCTGCCATTCAACATCTGGCGCGTCATGACGCATGTGGATGGTCTGCGTGACCTGACCGAGGTAGCGCGCCTGGCCGGCATGACGGTGCCTGACGCCCAGGAGCGCCTGCGCACCGCCGGCGAGTGGGTCAAGCGCGCCAACCAGAACCACCAGCAGGTCTCGGATGACACCGCCGACGCCGTAACCGCCTGTCTGACCCCCGTGGTGGGCCCGATGGCCGCCGTGATGGTGGACGAGGCCCTGGACGACCTGGGCGACGGCGCCACCCTGAACGCCCTGCTGTCTCATGTGGCCCGCCAGCTCACGCCTGAACGGGTGCAGCAGTTTGCCCGTAACCTCCGCGCCAGGGGCCTGGCATGACCGCCCGGCCCCGCTGCGCCGCCCTGACCCGCCGCCCTACGACCCCCCTCACCCTGGGAGCCCACACATGAAGTACACCGTTGTCATCCGAGAAGCTGTCGCGCAGGACAAACGGGCCACGCTTGAGGCCCTGTTGCAGGAGCGGTTTGGGCTGAACGCCGAGCAGGCGCAGCGCCTGGGCAGCCGCCGTTCAGGCCGGCTGATGAAGCCCACAGGGCGCCCGCGCGCCGAACTGCTGATGTCCATGTTTCAGCAGGTGGGTGCCAGCGTGGCCCTGGAAGAGGTGCGCGACGAAACCGACCTGGTCAGCGAGCCGTTTCAGGGCGTCACTCCCGCCCCCAGCCGCCCGGCGCCTACCCCCTTTGCCGCCGACGACGCGCCGCTGGCCCCTCTGCAGACGCAGGCCACCGCCTCGCAGGACATGGCCGACCTGCGCGCCTCGGCCATCTGGCCCGCCGTGCCCTTTGGCGCTGACGACGCCAGCGCCGCCAATCCCTTCGCGGCCCTGAACGATCCGTTTGCGGCACCTGGCGCCAGCGCGGGAGGCATGGACAGCAGTCTGGCCAGCGCCCTGGGGAATCTGGACACCACACCGGGCGGCTGGGGCAGCAGCGGCGGCGCGGGAACAGCAGTGCTTGACCCGGTGGTGGCGCCCGCACCCCTCCCGGCGGCGCCTGAGGCCGGGGCCGACGTGTGGTCGGACTTTACTGGCGCCCTGACCATCCACGACTCGACCCCCACCAAAACGGCCACAGCCGCCGAGGTGCCGCAGCAGCCTCTGGACACCATGGTGGTCACGCCCCTGACCGACGAGGCGCCCAAGGCCAGCGCCCGGCGCACCAGCCTGGGGCAGCGGATGGCCCTGGGCGCACTGGTGCCGCTGGGCGTGTCCAGCCTGCTGACCCTGACCGTGCTGTCCCTGACCCTGCCACGCCTGCAACAAAATCAGATTCAGAGCAACGCGCAGGCCGTGGCCGTGGCCGTCAGCGGCAACATTGACCCCAACCGTGGGTACGGCAACATCGCACCGCAAATCGAGTCGCTGGTCAATAGCTCCAGCGTGGGCTTTGTACAGGTGGAACTGCGCGACGGCTCGCGCTTCTTCTCCAGCCAGACGCCCGACATCAACGACATTCTGAACGCCGAAGTCAGCAACTGGCTGACCGACAACCCCACCAAGAACAACTACGTGGGCAGCATCTCGCCGGCCAGCGTCTACCAGGCCCGCGCCGACGAACTGAAGGAACTGGGCGGCACGGCCAACGACGTGGAGAAGTTGCAGGCGCAGGCCAATGACCCCAAGAACCAGCAGAAGACGGCCATCAACTACATCGTGCAGCAAATCACCGTCTCGGAGCAGAACGGGCGCCGCGTGGTGGAGACCGGGCGCAACGTCGAAGGCAACGACAACCTGCTCTATACCGTGGCCGTGGGCGTGTCCAATGCCCAGCAGCAGGCGCAGCTGCGCAACACCATTTTCCTGGTGCTGTTCGTGTCGCTGCTGGCGCTGGGTCTGGCCGCCTACCTGGCGCTGCGCGCCGCCCGCCGCGTGGTGGAGCCCATCGAGCAACTGGTGAAAATCGCCGACGCCATCAGCATGGGTGACCTGTCGCGCCCCGTGCAGGCCGAGCGCAACGACGAGATCGGTGACCTGGCCCAGGCCCTGGAGCGCATGCGCCTGAGCCTGGACTCGGCGATGGAGCGTCTGCGCCGCCGCCGCCGAGGCTAAGCGACACAGCAAACTGGGCCGCCCCGCAAAGGGCGGCCCAACGCTTTGCTGTGATGACGCTCAGCTGGCCTGCATGCTGTGCTTCATGTCACGAATCTGGTCGTGACTGGCCTTGACCTGCGCGTACTGCCCTTCCACGAAGGAGCGGATATCGGCGGGCAGCTCGGCTTCTTTCAGGACATCCTGATAGTTCTCGACGGCCACGTCCTCGCCACGCTCGCACTCGGCCACCACCTGATAGTCGTCGCGGCCGGTCAGGGCGTCACGCACGTTCAGCCAGGTGCGGTGCAGGGCCGCGCCCACGCTGCCACTCTCGCGGGGCTTGTCGCCCAGGCGGCTGATGTGTGACTCCACGTCGCCGGCCATCTGGGCCCGCTGCACGCTGCGCTCCATAAAGAGGCTGCGTAGGCCAGCGTCGGTGGCGTGTTCGGCCGCGTCCTTAAAGCCCTTCTCGCCGTCACGCAGGGTGCCCAGCAGGTACTGCAATTTGTCCAGCACAGTCTCGTTGTTCATGGTCATGGGTGCATCCTCCAGTCTGATATGGGGGTGTGATGGGGTCTGCCGCGCGGCTTGCGCAGGCGCCGCAAGGTTGAACGGCCCCAGCGTAGGGGGCGGCCCCGCTTGCCACCTGACAGTTCGGCCAAGGCGTCCTTTACCGTCAGTTGGCGCAGGCTTGCCCCATCTCACATCTGGCCCCGCCGGACGTGCTCTGCTGCCGTCATGACGCCCTGGCTTCTGAGGATGCGCTGGCTAGACCTCTGTTTTCTGCACTGGGCGGTGCCGGCTGAGACCATTCAGGCCAGCCTGCCGGCCGGGGTGGAGGTCGACACCTGGCAGGGTCAGGCCTACCTGGGCGTGGTGCCGTTCCGAATGGAAGACGTGGCCCCGCGTGGCTGCCCAGCGGTGCCGGGCCTGAGCGCCTTTCCTGAGCTAAACCTGCGCACCTACGTAAAGGTGAACGGCGAACGCGGCGTCTGGTTTTACAGCCTGGACGTGACGCAGCCGCTGGCCGCCGCCCTGGCGCGCCGCCTGTTTCATCTGCCCTACCGCGAGGCGCGCATGTGGGTCAGCCGGGAAGGCGACGTGACCCGCTATGCCAGCGTCCGTACCGATGAGCGAACGGGCGCCGGGGCTTTTGCCGGGGCCTACCGCCCGGTGGGCCAACCCCTGAGGCCCGCCGCAGACAGTCTGGAGCATTGGCTGACCGATCACCTGCGGCTGTTCAGCGCCGACCGTGCAGGTCACCTCTACCGGGGCCGCATTCACCATCACCCCTGGCCCCTGCGCCGCGCCGAGGCTGAGGTGCGCGTCAACACACTGGCGCAGCCGCTGGGCCTGACCCTGGACGGCCCACCCCACGCCCTGCACGCCGAGCGCCTTGAGGTGCGGGCATGGTGGAGAGACCGGCTGACGTAATGAGGCGAGGAGCAAGAGAAATTTATCCAGTGACCAGATCAGAGGACCCATTCAACATTCAGAAGAGCGTGCTGCTCTGGCTCCATACCGGGACTTAGCGCCAGGAGGAAATGAGCGCCCGATACTGAGGCAAGTGCCTGCTTGAAAACAGATGCCTTGGCAGCATAGGGAACGAGGGAGCCTTCCATTCCGAGGAGAACAGCCCTTAGCTGGGGCGCCTTTAGTCGGAGGACCGCGCCACCTCAGCGACCTATTCTGGGTGCTCTCCCGCCTGTTTCGCCGCCTGGTCAGTTCATACACTCTGCGACTTCGATGCGCCCTAATCCTGTCTCACTGGAGGGTCAGCGCAAATGGTGTCTCCAGGCCTGCCTGCGCCGCTTCGCGCGCCACCTGGGGGGCGTAATTCAGCGCCAGCACCGCGCGGTAGGTGCGCTGCGCCAAGTTGCGGTTGCCCTGGGCGTCGCGCACCTGCCCCAGCCGGGCCAGCACCAGCCCTGCCAGGCTGCGCGGCAGGTCGTCGGTCAGGGCGTGGGCGGCCTGTTCCAGCAGCGCGCGGGCCGGTGCCAGCTCGCCCACAGCCAGATACACCCCAGCGGCGGCGGCGTCCAGTTCGGCGCGCGGAGTGATCTCGTCACCGCTCTCGCGTTCCAGGGCCGCCAGCAGGGCGGACAGGTCATCTTCCTCGCGCAGTTGCCAGGCGCGGTCGGCCAGCGCGCGGCGGCGGCTGAGGTCACCAGGGACAAACGAGGTGATGTCGGGCAGGCTGGCCTGAGGCAGCAGGCGCAGCAGGTCGGGCAGATCATCAAGAGGCACCAGAACGGCGCCGCTTTGGCCAGCCAGCGCAGCAGCCAGCTCGGTCAGGCGACGCGCCCGCCAGCGGGTGCCGGGGCCTTCATCCAGAACGGCGCGTTCGGCCGTGGCCTGCGACTGAAGCTGGGCCAGAAAATCAGGGGCCAGGGCGCCAGACAGGCTGAGCGGGGCGGTGACCAGGGCAGCCAGCGCCGACTGGGCCTGCGCCGCCGCCTTCAGCCGCTCGCGGCCCTGGGGGTACTGGCTCAGAAAGCCCACCAGCGCTTCGTGTTCGGCGTCAGCCCAGTGCCACTCGGGGGCCAGGCCGTCCTGAACCGCAATGCGGGCCGCCGGCAGCGCGTCCCGCAGCGGGTGGTCCGGGTCGGGGCCAGAGGCCCACAGCACCTGAGGGGCACCCAGTTCACGCAGCACTTCGACCACGGTGCCTGCATTGAACTGCGGCTGGAGGCGCAGCAGGTCACCCAGGTCAGGCACCAGGGTCAGCACGGTCAGGCGCCCGCCCCGTTGCGTTTGCGCCCGCCCACGCGCACCACGTCACTGACGCCCGGCACGCCCAGGATGGCGCGGCGCACCGCTTCCAGGTCGCTTTGGCCCGTGACATGCAGGCGCAGGTGAATCACGGCGACCTCCTCTTGTCCCACCACCGCTTCGACCTTCGTGGGGCTGTGTTTCTCGCGGGCCAGGACACCCAGCACGTCGGCCAGGAGGCCCGCGCGGTCAGGTCCAATCACGTCCACATCTATCAGTGTGGTGCCGGGCGTACCCGCCTCCCAGGAGGCCGCCACGCAGCGCTCGGGTTCGTCCTTGAGCAGGCGAATCATGTTGGGGCAGTCAATGCGGTGAACCGAGACGCCGCGCCCGCGCGTGAGGTAGCCCATCACCTGATCGCCGCGAATGGGGTTGCAGCACTGGCTGAGCTTGGTCGTCGTGGTAAAGCCTTCCACGTACACGCCGCCCGGTTCGGGGGTGCGGGGCACCGGCACGCGCCGGCTGGTGGCCGCCGCCTGTTCCTGGGCCAGTTGCGGCGACAGCACTCGGCCCACGCCGCTGGGGGTCAGCTTGCCCGCGTGCAGCGCCTGATACAGGTCGTCGGGGTTGCGGGTGCCCAGCAACTTCTGGGTGGCGTCTTCAAGCAGTTTGGTGCGCATCAGTTGCCGCACGGCCAGCTGGCGCTTACGCAGATACCGTTCCAGCAGGTCGTGGCCGTGTTGCAGCGCCTCGCTGCGTTCCTGCTGCCGGAAGTGATGGCGAATCTTGGCGCGCGCGCTGCGGGTGACCGCAAAGTTCAGCCAGTCCTTGCTGGGGTGACCGTTCTTGCTGGTCACAATTTCCACCATGTCGCCGTTGCCCAGTTTGTGAGACAGCGGCACAATCGAGCCGTTGACCCGCGACCCCACCGTGGTTTCCCCGATGCGCGTATGAATGTGGTACGCAAAGTCCACCGGGGTGCTGCCCGCCGGCAGGCTGATGGCCAGGCCCTTGGGGGTAAAGACCCGCACCCGCTGAGACAGGATGTCCACCTTGACGGCGTCCATGTAGTCCGAGGCGTCGTTGATCTCGTTTTGCAGCTCGCGCAGCTGGGCAATCCAGTTTTCGCGGTCCTTCTGGGCCAGCTGACTGCCCTGCTTGTACATCCAGTGTGCGGCGATGCCGTATTCCGCGACCTCGTGCATGCGCCGCGAGCGAATCTGCACCTCAATCGGCTGGCCACTCTGGCTGATCACTGTGGTGTGCAGCGACTGGTAGCCGTTGGGCTTGGGCACCGCAATGTAGTCCTTGAAACGGCCCGGCAGCGGCGTCCAGATGGAATGCACGATAGAGACCGTGTGGTAACAGATGCGCTTTTCGCGGGTGGCTTCGGCCCGTTCGCGCCTCGCTTCATCGGTGCCGGGCGGCACCACAAGGTCGCGTGGGGTCAGCATCACGCGGATGGCCAGCAGGTCAAAAATCTGCTCCAGGGCCTTGCCCTCGCGCTTCATCTTGTTGTGAATGCTCCAGAGGTGCTTGCTGCGCCCGGCGATATCAATGTCGGACACCCATTCGGGCAGTTCCAGGTCGTCTTCCAGCGCGGCGCGCAGGTCGGCCACGGCGCGGGTAATCAGGGCCTCGCGCTCTTCCTGGCGGGTGCGCAGGCGCGACTGGAGGTAAGCGTAATCGTCGGGGTGCAGGTACTGAAAACTGAGGTCTTCCAGTTCCCACTTCATCTGCCCTATCCCGAGCCGGTGCGCCAGCGGCGCGAAGATGTCCATCGTTTCGCGCGCAATGCGCACCTGCTTCTCGGGCTTCATGGACCCCAGGGTGCGCATGTTGTGCAGGCGGTCAGCCAGCTTGACCACGATGATGCGGATGTCGCCGGTCATGGCAATCAGCATCTGGCGCAGGTTCTCGGCCTGCACGTCGCGGCCCGTCTCGCTGACCTCGGCGGTCTGCGACCCCTGCTTGGACAGCTTGCTGACCTTGGTTTCCCCTTCCACGATGCGGCGCACGTCGGGGCCAAACTGGCCCTCTATGCCCTCGAAGGTGACGCCCTCGACATCCTCGACCGTATCGTGCAGCAGCCCGGCCATGATGCTCTCGGTGTCCATGCCCAGCCGCGCCAGCACGACCGCCACCGCCACCGGGTGCGTGATATACGGCTCGCCGCTCTTGCGGTTGACCCCCTCGTGGGCGTCGCGCGCAAACTCATAGGCCCGCTCGATGCGCGCCCCGTCCTCTGCCGGGCGCGACGCGACCAGGGCGCGCAGCTCTCCCATTCCATGTTCGCCAGCGACCACGCCCTGCACAATAGCGCCTGGCTGCGCTGGGGCTGCTGCGGCGCGCACCTTTCAGCACAGCACCCACCGGGGGCGGTGGGTGCCGGGGATCAGTGAAGTGTGGTGGTCGGCTGCTTCTGCTAGCGGCGCTCGCGCACGCGAACAGGCACAGGCACGGGTTGAGGTTGCGGATTGCCCTGAAGCACTTCGCGCAGCCACTCGACAAATTCGCGCAGGCCCTTCATGGACCCATTCTAGAGACCCGCGTCTGACACAGATGGCACGGGGCTTACGATGGGTTTATTCATGGAGGGAGGCTAAGGGGCGCCCGCACTGCCCGCCGCGCCCCTGTACGATAGCTTCACCCGATGCCTGCCCTGCGCGCTTCTGCCCTGCCGGCCACACTGCTGCTGACCCTCCTGCTGACGGCGGGACTGCATGTGGCCTGGCTGGTCTGGCGCTGGGGCCCCCCCGAGCAGGCGGCCTGGTACATCAACCTGCCCTACCTGCTGGTGATTGCGCTGTCGGCGGCGCTGGCGGGGCTGGCCTGGCGGCGCAGCGCGGCGCCGCAACGGGGGGGGCTGCGCCTCCTGACCCTGGCCCTGCTGGCCCTGACGCTGGGCGAGGGCGTGTGGGTGGCGGCCGAACTACTGACAGCCACCGTGCCGCCCATCTCGGTGGCAGACCTGCTGTACGGCGCGTATTACGTGCTGCTGGGCCTGGCCCTGCTGCGCCTGGCGCGCGTGAGCCTGCGGCCCCTGGAAACGGCTGGGCTGCTGCTGGACAGTGCCATCATCGTGGGGGTGGTGGGCATTTACGCCTGGTACGGCTTTTTGGGCGAGCTGGCGACCGACACCAGCACCCCGCTGTCCCAGCGCCTGGTGGCCCTGGCCTACCCCACACTGGACCTGGGCCTGCTGACCCTGGTGCTGCTGGCGGTGCGCGGGCGCGACGTGCGGTTTCCGGTGCTGCTGCTGGCCGCAGGCCTGGCCACCTACGCCGCCGCCGACCTGACTTACGCCCTGCACAGCAGCCGGGGCCACTACGAGTCCGGGCAGTGGCTGGACGCTCTGTGGACGCTGGGCACCGCAGCCCAGGCACTGGCGGGATGGTGGCTGCGCCGCGCGCCCCTTCAAGAGACGGGCGCCCCTCCCCCCGCAGGCCTGCGGAGGTTGCTGCGCGCCCTGCCCTACCTGGCGGTGGCGCTGTCCTGCGGGCTGCTGCTCCTGACCTTCGGCACCTCAACCCCGGCGGCGCGCGGCGTGGCCTGGGGAACAGTGGCGCTGTTTGCGCTGGTGATGTGCCGTCAAGCTGTGTCGTTTGTGGAAAACGCCCGCCTGAATCAAGAGCTGCGCACCTTTGCCCAGAAGCTGGAGGCCAGCCGCAATCTGCTGAGCCATCAGGCGTTTCACGACGCCCTGACCGGGCTGCCCAACCGCGCCCTGTTCCGTGACCGGCTGGAACAGGCGCTGACCACCGCCACCCGCTACCGCCAGCGGGTGGCGGTGCTGTACCTCGACCTGGACGGGTTCAAGCTGGTCAACGACACGCTGGGCCACGCGGCGGGCGACGAACTGCTGGTGCAGGCCGCTGGCCGGATGCGGGGCTGCCTGCGCGAGAGTGACACCCTGGCGCGCATGGGCGGCGACGAATTCACGGTCATCCTGACGCATCTGGGGCAACCTGAAGATGCCGAACTGGTGGCTGGTCGCCTGGTTGGGGCGCTGGCCCAGCCCTTCGAGTTGGCCGGCGAAGGGGGCCAGGACAGTGGACTGGCGGTGGTGACGGCGTCGATTGGCCTGAGCGTGTACGACGGCCACGCGCCAACTGAGCAGACGGGGCCACCCCCGAATGCCAGCGCCCTGCAGCGCCGCGCCGACCTGGCCATGTATCAGGCCAAAACCCAGGGCAAGAACAGCTACCGCGTCTTTCACCCCGACATGGAAGCCACCGTCCACGCCCAGGAGCGCCTTGAATCGGCCCTGCGCGGCGCGCTGGACCGTGGGGAGTTTACGCTGCACTATCAGCCGCAGGTGCGGGGCAGCGCCGTGACCGGCGTGGAGGCGCTGCTGCGCTGGACCCACCACGACCTCGGGGAAGTCCCGCCCGACCAGTTCATTCCGGTGGCCGAGGACAGCGCCGTCATCCTGCCGCTGGGCGCCTGGGTGATGGACCAGGCCGCCGCCCAGGCCGCGCGCTGGCAGGCGGCAGGCACCCCGCTGCGGGTGGCGGTCAATGTCTCGCCCCGCGAATTTGCCCAGAGTGACTTTGTCGAGCGGGTGCAGGGCACCCTGACGCGGCACCACCTGCGCGGCGAGTGGCTGGAACTGGAAGTCACCGAGCGCCTAGTCGTCCGCGATATCGAGGCCGCCGCCCACAAAATCCGGCAGCTGCGCCGCCTGGGCGTTCTGGTGTCGCTAGACGACTTTGGCGCGGGCCATTCCGCGCTGAGCTCGCTGATGAAATTGCCCATCAGCGCTCTGAAGATTGACCACGAATTCGTGGAGAACGCCGAGTTTCACGAGGGCGGACAGCAGCTGATTCAGGCGATTACCTCCGTGGCGCGCGCCATGAATCTGGCTGTGGTGGCCGAGGGGGTGGAAACGGAGCGCCAGCTCAACATGGTCCGCGCCTTGGGCTGCGACCAGGTACAGGGGTTTCTCTTTGCGCGCCCCATGCCCGCCGACGACCTCACCCGCTGGCTGGCCGAGTGGCGCGCGGGCGGAGGCCAGGCGGGCGGCTAATACGGATTCCGTTTATTCCGCCCTCCAAGCAGCACCCCACTGCTTCACCAACTCCACGTCCGGAACCCGTTTTTTCCTGCTCGCTTCGCTCGGATTGAATCGTTATAAAAACGATTCAATCGGAATCCCTATAACTGGCCAGGGCGCGCAGGCGGCGTACCGTTTCAGCGGGCAGGGGATGCCGGGCGCCCGGCAACGGCACCAGCAGCCCAGGCGCCTGCGGCGGCGCTGAAGAAAACAGCAGGAGGGCCGCCAGGCCTGCCCGGCCCCGCGCAAAGGCGCGGCTGTCCAGTCCAGAGGCGGCCGGGGACCCAGCGGTCAGCAGGCGCAGCGCGGCTGACCACACGGCCGCGCCATCTGTGTCCGGGGGCAATACCACCGCCAGGACGTTGACGGCCCCTGCTGGGAGCTGGCCCACCTTGTCGGCCACGGTGCGGGCCAGTTTTGGGACCAACGCCGCCTGCGTGCTGGCGGGGCGCAGACGGGTCACCTCCAGAAAGAAGCCGGGGCCCCCGTCCGGCGAGGCGACCTGAAAGTCCGGCCCCCGCTTGCCAGAGGCGGCCAGGGGTTCATAGACCAGCGTCCAGCGCCGCTCGCCCAGCAGCCAGGCGGCCAGACCCAGCTCGGCGGCCACATCAGCCAGTTCCTCCGGGCCCGAGCCCGAGGCCTGGCGCAGTTTGCGCCGCACCTTGTTCTGGTGGTGGTCCAGAAAAGTCAGAAAAGGCCGTGAGGCCTCTGCCCAGGCCAGCAGCGGCGGCGCGAGGGCCAGGGCCGTTTCGCCGCACAGCCCCGCCACCAATTCGGTCACCCGCCTGCCCATAGGCTTCAGGGTAAGCCGCAGATGCCTCGCCCGGGTCAGACCCAACCTGAGAGAATAGGCCCATGCTGCCCGCTCTTCAGCCGCGCTTTGTTCAAGAGCTGGCCTCATCCCAGCGCATTCTGATTGCAGGCATGGGCGGCGGGTTCGATGTGTTCTGAGGCCTGCCCCTGTACTTCGCCCTGCGCGCCGAGGGCAAACAGGTGTTTCTGGCGAACTCTTCGTTCACGTCCTTTCTGCCCACTCTCGGGCGCGACCTGGCACCTGCCGTGGTGACCGTGACCCCAGACCAGCGGGTGACGCCCGGCGACTACTGTCCTGAATACTGGCTCAGCCGGTGGCTCCAGACTCAGGGCGAGCCCAGCACTGTGTATGCCTTTCGCCAGGTGGGCGTGCAGCCGCTCAAGACGGCGTACGAGGCCCTGTGCGATCACCTCGCTCTTGACACCGTGCTGTTGGTGGACGGCGGCACCGATTCCCTGATGCGCGGCGATGAGTCGGGCCTGGGCACGCCGCATGAAGACGCGACCAGTCTGGTGGCCGTCAATGAGTTGCGCGGCGTCAAAACACTGCTGGCCTGTCTGGGGTTTGGCGTTGACGCCTTTCACGGGGTCTGCCACGCCCACTACCTGGAGGCCACCGCCGAGCTGACCCGTGCCGGTACCTATCTGGGGGCTTTCAGCCTCACGCCGGGGATGCTTCCTGTCCAGCAATACCGCGGCGCCTGCGAGGCCGCCTTTCAGATAATGCCCCGGTACACCAGCATCGTGAACAGCAGCATTCTGAGCGCCATCGAAGGGCAGTACGGCGACCACCATGCCAGCACCCGCACCCACGGCAGCGAACTGTGGATTAACCCGCTGATGGGCCTGTACTGGACGTATGACCTGGGGGCCGTCGCCCGGCGACTTCAATATTACCGGCCGATGCTGGACACCCTGAGCTTGTCGGACGTGGGCCTGGTCATTGAACGCCACCGGGACGAGGTGCCTCTTCGGCCCAGGGTGGACATCCCAGTCTAGAGCCGAAGGGTGATGTTCCAGAGCTGCCCACCTTGCACCGCGACATGCGCGCCAGAGGGCGTTTGCCAGAGTTGGCCCCCGCTCTCCTCCTGCTGGAGCGACACGGGAATGCCCTCGGCCTGGCACCAGCGCAACAAGCGGTCTCTGTCTGGCACCCAATCGAAGCCGCACCAGTTGATGAGGTCAGAAGGTGCGTGAGACGTGGCGAGCTCCAAACTGCTGAGCTGACCATCGACAAGCCAGAAAACAAGGTTGCCGCGCATCAATTGATAGACACCCTTCCGGGTCTGACCCGCTTCAAACGTGACCCGGAAACGGCTGAGCAGGTGTTCTATCCGGTCATTGGGTCGCAGAGGCAACTTCTCCCGGGCGGTGAGCAAGGTGCGAAGAGAAATAGTGTTGAGGCGCGGCACCCGACCATCCTGGGTGCCGCGCCTCCATTTTTCGTCTGCGTTTTGTCTTACTCCGCGAAGCGTTTCAGCACGTCGCGGCTAATCACGAGGCGCTGCACTTCGTCGGTGCCCTCGCCAATGCGGGTCAGGCGGTTGTCGCGCCAGAAGCGCTCGACGGGGTACTCCTTGATGTAGCCGTAGCCGCCCAGCATCTGAATGGCCTCGTCGCAGGCTTCCACGCCCACGGTGGTGGCGTACAGCTTGGCGCGGGCCACGGGGACGGTGAAGTTCATGCCTGCGTCTTTCAGGTCGGCGGCCTTGCGGATGAGCAGGCGGGCGGCTTCTAGTTTGGTGTCCATGTCGGCCAGGCGGAAGGCAAGGTTCTGGTTGTGGGCAATCGGCTTGCCGAACTGCTCGCGGCCCATGGTGTAGCGCGCGGCGTATTCGTAAGCGGCGCGGCCCAGGCCCAGGCCCATCGCGGCAATGCCCACGCGGCCCCCGTCTAGCACCTTCATCACGTCTTTGAAGGCGTTGCCGCGCTCGCCCAGCAGGGCGTCAGCCGGCAGGTGAATGTCCTCGAAAATGAGCTGGGCGGTGTCACTGGACCGCAGGCCCAGCTTGTCTTCTTTGCGGCCAATGGAAAAGCCCTGCACCTCGTCGCGGTTAAACACGAACGCGGAAATCCCGTCGTTCTTGCCCTTGCCGGGGCGGGCCGCGTCGGTGCGTGCCAGCACGACGTAGGTGCCGCCCACGCTGCCCTGGGTGATGAAGTTCTTGGAACCGTTCAGAATCCAGCTGCCGTCGGGCTGCTCCTTGGCGTTGCTGTGCATGCCGCCGCTGTCGCTGCCGCTGCCGGGTTCGGTCAGGCCCCAGGCACCCAGCTTCTGGGCACTGGCGAGGTCGGGCAGAAACTTCTGCTTCTGGGCTTCGGTGCCGCCAATCAGGATGTGGCCCTGGCACAGGCTGTTGTGTGAGGCGACCGTCAGGCACAGGCTGCCGTCCACCGCCGCCACCTCTTCGATAATCATGGCGAAGGTCGCCGTGTCCAGGCCGGCGCCGCCGTATTCCTCGGGGGTCTGGGCGCCCATAATGCCCATCTCGCCCAGTTCGCGGACGATGTCGAAGGGGAATTCACTGGTCTGGTCGCGCTCAGCGGCGCCGGGTTCGACCTTGTTCTTCAGGAAGCTTTTCAGCGCGCTGATAATCGTGCGCTGGTCATCGTTCATGGGCTGCGTGTTGGCGTTGGCCGGACGGTCAAGGGTACTGGTCATGGGGGGCTCCTGTGGAGGGGAAGTGGAAACGGTGCGGTCGGGGAGGTGACTGGGCTGGGAGCGGTGCTGGCCGCCCCTTTACACCTGGAACACGCCCACCCGGAACTCCTCCTGCACCGGGTTCTGGGCGCAGGCTTCCAGGGCGCGGATCAGGCGGTCACGGGTGTCGTTCGGCGGAATGATCTCGTCCACCCAGAGGCGGGCGGCGGCGTAGCGGGGGTCCAACTCGGTGTCGTACTTGGCCTTGACCTCGTCGTACAGACGCTGCAGTTCCTCGTCGTCGGGCTGGTGCCCCGCGCGCTTCAGGGCCGCCAGCTGAATGTCCATCAGGGTCTTGGCCGCCGCGTTGCCGCTCATGACGGCGTATTTGGCGCTGGGCCAGGCGAACAGGAAGCGGGGCGCGTAGGCTTTGCCGTTCATGGCGTAGTTGCCCGCCCCAAAGCTGCCGCCGGTGATGATGGTGATTTTGGGCACCACCGAGTTGCTGACCGCGTTCACCAGCTTGGCGCCCCGGCGGATGATGCCTTCCTGTTCGCTGTCGCGGCCCACCATAAAGCCGGTCACGTCGCTCAGGAACACCAGCGGCACCCCCGCCTGGTTGGCGTCCATGATGAAGCGCGCGGCCTTGTCGGCGCTGTCGCCGTAAATCACGCCGCCCACCTCAATCCGGGTGCGCAGGCCCGGCTCGCCGCCCGCCTTGAGCTTCTTCTTGATGACAGTGCGCTGGTTGGCGACAAAGGCCACAGGATAGCCGCCGGCGCGCGCAAAGCCGCACACCAGCGTTTCGCCGTATTCGGGCTTGAACTCGTGGAATTCGCCGCCGTCTACCAGGGCGGTAATCAGGTCGCGGACATCGTAGGTCTTGCTGCCGTCAAAGCCCACCAGATCGGTGAGGTCGCGCTCGGGGGCCGGCACCAGCTCTTTGCGGCGGCGGGCGAACGGGGCGACCTCGCCCTGCGCGTACAGGTCAGCCAGCGCGCGGATGCGCTTCAGGGCGGCCTCGTCGTCGGGCTCCTTGTAGTCCACGGTACCGGCGATGGAGGCGTGCATACTTGCCCCGCCCAGATCCTCGCTGTCCACGACCTGCCCAATGGCCGCCTTGACCAGCGCTGGCCCGGCCAGATACAGACCCGAGCCCTCGGTCATGATGAGGGTGTCGCACATGACGGGCAGATACGCCCCGCCCGCCACGCAGTTGCCCATGATGGCCGCGATCTGCGGAATGCCGCGTGCGCTCATGCGGGCATTCAGGTAGAAGACCCGGCCAAAATCGTCCTGATCGGGGAAAATCTCGTCCTGCATCGGCAGGTACACGCCGGCACTGTCCACCAGATAGACGACCGGCAGCGCGTTTTCCAGTGCGATGGTCTGCGCCCGGATGACCTTTTTGGCCGTGATGGGAAAGAAGGCGCCGGCCTTCACAGTGGCGTCGTTGGCGACGATCATCCAGGGCCGGCCCCCAATGGTGCCAATGCCGGTCACGGTGCCGCCGGACGGACAGCCGCCCACATCCTCATACATGCCGTAGCCGGCGAACGTCATCAGCTCGTCGAAAGGGGTGCTCTCATCAATCAGGCGGGCGATACGCTCGCGGGCCGTCAGGCGGTTCTTGTCATGCTGACGCTGCTGGGCTTTGGCACCGCCGCCCGCGCGCACCCGCGCCTGGTCCGCAGCGAGGCGGGCCAGGGCGTCGGGCCAGGGGGCAGGCGGCGCCGAGGGGGCGCTGGTCTCAGGCTGGGTCATTGCTGGGCACAGTCTAACAAACGCCCGTTAGGAGAAGTGGATGCCGCCTGACAGGTTCATACTGCGGCATGACTCTTCCTGCTGGCTGGCCTGCCGGGCCGCGCCTCCGTGGACCGCTGGCTTCCTGGCTGGGCCACGTCCCGGACCTGCGCCGCGACGCCCTGGGGTTTTTGCACCATAGCCGCGCGGCCTACGGCGACCTGTTCCGCATACGGCTGGGGCCGCGTGACGTGCTGGTGGTGGCCGACCCTGGGGCGGCGCGCGAAGTGCTGGTGGAGCAGAGCGCACACTTCCGCAAAGGCCGGGGCATTCAGAAGATGCAGCCGTTTCTGGGCAGCGGGCTGCTGACCGCCGAGGGCGACACCTGGCGGGGACACCGCCGCTTGATGCAGCCGGCCTTTCACCGCGCGGCGCTGGACAGCATGGCGGCCGACATCGTGGCGGCGACCTCTCCCCTGCTGGAGCGGCTGCGGGCGGCGGCAGGGACAGGCGAGCCGGTGGACCTGGGTCGCGAGATGCTGCATGTCACCCTGCGGGCGGTGGCCGCTGTCCTGTTTGGCACGGCGCTGGCCCAGGAGGAACTGGAAGTCGTGGAGCGCGAGTTGCCTCCACTGCTGGCCCGGACCGCCGACCGGGTGCGCTCGCCGGTGGACTGGCGCCTGCCCACACCGGGCCAGCGGCAGGAACAGGTCGCCACCAGGGCGCTGGACACGCTGGTTCACGGGATCATTGCGCGGCGGCGGGCGGCTGGACCAGGCGGCCACGACCTGCTGGGGCAGTTGCTGGCGGCGCGCGACGAGCAGGGCGGCGGCCTCAGCGACACCGAACTGCGCGACGAGGTCATGACTCTGTTTCTGGCGGGCCACGAAACCACCGCCACGCTGCTGACCTTCCTGTGGCTGAGCCTGGCCCAGCATCCCCAGGTCCGCGCCGCCGTGCAGGCCGAGGTGCGTGGCGCCCTGGGCACGGGCGCCCCCAGCGCCAAGCAGATGAGGGACTTGCCCCTGCTGCACGCCTGCCTGCAGGAGACTCTGCGGTTGTACCCACCTGCCTGGCTGCTGCCCCGGCAGGCGACGGCGCCGGTGACCGTAGGCGGCGTGCCGCTGGACGCCGGAGCAGAAGTCAGCGTGAACGTGTTCCTGATTCAGCGCAACGGACGATTCTGGCCCGAACCGAATGCCTTTCGTCCCGAGCGCTGGGCACAGGTGGGCCGGACCCCCGAGGCCTTCTTGCCTTTCGGCGCCGGGGCGCGGATGTGTATTGGCAACCACCTGGCACTGCTGGAAGCGGCCCTGATTGCCGCGCTGGTGCTGCGCGACTTCACACTGGAGGTGCCTGGCGGGGGTCCGGGAGGCCTCACCGCAGGCTTGACCCTCAAACCAGACGGGCCGGTGCTGGCGACTGTGCACTAGGAGGGGTGCCGGGCCGCTCTCACCCGGCCCGGTCATTGGAAGTTGCTCAGAGCATTTCAGAGCGCGGCTGCGCCCCTGGCGCTGGCAGTTGCATCTTCTCAGGCGTAAATAGGTGCGCCGGTTTTGGCCTGCAATTCTTCTAACGTCACGCCGGGGGCCAGTTCAACCAGATGCAGGCCGTTTTCCGTCACGTCCAGCACGCCTAGGTCGGTAATGATGCGGTTCACGACGGCCTGACCGGTCAGCGGCAAGGTGCAGTCACGCAGGATTTTGTGAGCGTCCCCCTTGGCGGTGTGCTCCATTAGCACGACCACGCGCTGCACGCCGGCCACCAGGTCCATAGCGCCGCCCATGCCCTTGACCATCTTGCCGGGAATCATCCAGTTGGCCAAGTCGCCCTTTTCGCTGACTTGCATGGCACCCAGAATGGCCAGGTTGACGTGCCCGCCCCGAATCATGGCGAAACTGTCTGCACTGGAAAAGAAGCTGGCGCCAGGCAGCGCCGTCACCGTCTGCTTGCCCGCATTGATGAGGTCGGGGTCTACCTCCGCTTCGGTGGGAAAGGGGCCAATGCCCAGCAGGCCGTTTTCGCTTTGCAGCATCACTGATACGCCCTCGGGAATGTGGTTGGCCACCAGGGTCGGCAGGCCGATGCCCAGGTTCACGTAAAAGCCGTCACTCAGTTCGCGGGCGGCGCGGGCCGCCATCTCGTCTCTTGTCCAGGGCATAGGCGCCTCCTTAGGGCATGTTCGCTGGGGAAATCCGCTGGCAGCTTGCGGCGCGGCGCCCTGGGGTGTCAAGCGGGCCGGTCGGCCGCCGGGCCACACAGGCGGCGCAGGATGACGTGGTGGTCCTCGAAAAAAGCGCGTGGCTGGCGCAGGACCGTGTCCAGGTGGTAAGGCCGACTGCCCGGCACGGGCGCCGGGTCCAGCTGCACCTGGGCCACCGCTGGCCACACCAGCGAGCGGGCCGGATGGGCAAAGGTGGCGACCGCTACAGGCAGAGGCGAGTCAGACGGCCAAATCTCGCCCGGCAGCGCCAGCAGTCCAGCCCCCACCGGGCCAGCGCGGCGGACCAGCCACACCTGCCCGCCACGCTGGTGCAGGTGCAGCACCTCTGTCCTGGGCACAGGGGTCTGGGCCGCGCTCAGGCGGGTCCGCTCAGCCTGCACCGCCTGAAACTCGGCTTGCAGGCGGCAAAAGGTGGAGGTGTGTAGAAAATCATTCAGGGCGGCTGTCACCCCGTCAGGGAGGCCGGCCGGCACCTGTCCCTGCCCGAACAATGCGGCGCGGACGGCGGTGGCGTTCAGGTCGCCGTGGGCCGGAGAGGGGTCCAGCGTCCATTCGGGGAACCAGCGCAGATAGACGCTGCTGGCATCTTTTTCAAAGCCAGTCAGCACGGTGCTCTGGGTGCCCACCTGGGCCGCCTTTTGCTGCACAGCGGCCCGCACACTGGCGGCCCAGCGCGCTGCGTCAAATTCGTCGGCCAATGGGACCAGGGACAGGCGGCCCGTCGCTGGGAGGCTGGCCCGAATCAGGCGGGCGCGCTCGGCCGCCGTCCAGGGATTGACCACGCTGCGCGTCAGATTGGCGCTGCCCAGCAAGATGAGCAGGTGGCTGTGCCGCGCCAGCGCCGTCTCGATCAGGTGCAGGTGGGCGGCGTGTGGCGGCTGAAAGCGGCCAATGAGGACAGCTAGAGTGCGGCCTGGGGGCACCGCCCGAGTCTAGAGCAGGCAGGAGGAGGCCCCATCAGCCCCCGTGCCATACTGCGCCGGATGACCGTCCCGCACGACCTCCGCACCCTGCTGGCGGTGCAGCCCACCATTGACCCCGCCGCCGAGATTGAGCGGCGGGTGGACTTTTTATGCCGCTACCTGCAGGCCGCCGGAGCGCGCGGCTTTGTGCTGGGCGTCAGCGGGGGGCAGGACAGCACCCTGACGGGGCGGCTGTGCCAGCTGGCCGCCGAGCGGCTGCGCACACAGGGGGTTGAGGCGCAGTGTGTGACCGTGCGCCAACCCTACGGTGTGCAGGCCGATGAGGCCGACGCCGAGCGCGCCCTGGCTTTTATTCAGCCGGACCGCGTCGTGACGGTCAATATACAGGCGGCCGCCGACGCGGCCGCCAGCGCGGCGGGAGAAGCGCTGGGCGAGCCCCTGCGCGACTTCGTGCGCGGCAATGTCAAAGCCCGGCTGCGCATGGTGACGCAGTACGCGCTGGCCGGGCAGCTGGGGCTGCTGGTGGTCGGGACCGACCACGCGGCCGAGGCTGTGACCGGCTTTTTCACCAAGTACGGCGACGGCGGCGTGGACATCACCCCCCTGACCGGCCTAACCAAGCGTCAGGGGGCGGCGCTGCTGGCCTGTCTGGGCGCTCCGCCCGCCACCTGGCAGAAGGTCCCCACTGCCGACCTGGAAGACAGCCGCCCCGGCCTCCCCGACGAGGTGGCGCTGGGCGTAACTTACGCGCAGATTGACGCCTACCTAGAGGGGCAGCTGGTGCCTGACGAGGTCAGGCAGCGGCTGGAGGCACTGTTCTGGCAAACCCGCCATAAACGCGCTCTGCCGGTTACGCCCTTTGACGACTGGTGGCAGGAAGAGACAGCGCCGTCGCAGGACTGATACTGCTTCCGCTTGATTGCAGCGCAGCGGGGAGAGCACCATCTGCGCTTCCAGATCGCAGCACTTTGCACGCTCTCCTCCTCGTCTGCGAGTCCGCTGGAATTTCACCCAGCATTCTGCTCGGTTGAGTCGGAGTCCGTAGGAACAGGAACGGGGCGGCCTGCCAGTGTCGGCGGGCCACCCCCTGACGAAACGGACGAGTCCCGCTTTACTCGGCGTGATCCGTTTCGGGCACGCTGGGCTGCGTGTCGTTGGACGCCACGTCCAGGCGGGGCAGCGCGCCATTGCGGTCGGTCGAGGAGTCGTTCGGGTTGACATAGCCGAAGGTGGGGCGGATGTTGGCCCAGTCGTTGTAGTCGGCCAGGTAGTACGAGCCGGTCGAGACGGTGCCGTCGCCGTTTACGTCCACCCGGACGCTGGTGTTGACCGCGCCGCTGTTGTTCCAGTCAATCCAGGCAGTGCCCCGGTTGATGCCGCTGTTCTCGTTAACGGCGCCCTCGTCTATGCGGCCCCCCTGCCCGTAGGAGTAGTCCATCTTGAAGCTGGCCGTGCAGGGGTCGTTGTAAGTCAGGTCGGCGCAGCTCTGCTTCCACTGCTTGGCGCGCTCTGCAATGCGGTCAGCGGTGTCGTCCAGGCCCGCGAGCTGGTAGCTGTAATTCATGATGCTGTAGTAATTGGGCTTGCGGTGGGTGTTTTCAAAGCCGCCGTGGCGCAGGTTCAGGTTGTGGCCGAATTCGTGCATGATGGTCGAGCCCTGCTGGTTGCCCACCTGGGTCAGGTTGCTGTAGCTCCAGCCGCCCATCGTCACCACGAAGTCGTTGCCCGCAATCTCGGCCACGCCGCTGCTGCCGTTGCTGCCGTTGGTCTGCTGCGAGTTCCCGATCACGGCGTAGCGGAACAAGTTCAGGCGGTTGATGGCAAAGTTCTTGACCGACCCGGTGCTGCCGTACTTGTAACTCAGGACGCCGCTGCACGACGAGGTGCTGAAGCCCAGGCCGATACACGCGCTGTAGCCCACCTGATTGCCGCCGCCCAGGTTGTAGTTGGCCAGCGAGAACGTCGAGCTGAAGGCGGGGCCGACATCCAGGTGCAGCGCGTAGCCGGCGCGGCTGAACGCGGCGACCATCTTGTCCAGGCCGCTGCGCTGGGGCTGAATAAACGCCGAGGACGAGTTCATCCAGTCCAGTTCCACGAAGATGTCGCGCTGGTTCTGCCGCGCCCCCAGGTTGTACACGTACAGGCCGTTGTACGCCCCAGAGGTTGAGGTTTCATAGCTGTCCGGAATGCCGTCGTTGTCGGTGTCGCCGGCCGCCAGCGCCCCCAGCCCCTGGGCACTGGTGGTCGGGGCAGGTGCATTGTTCGGGGCGCCGGGGCTGGGCAGCACGGTTTGACTCCAGCCGTCGGCGCTGGCGCCGGCTAGGCCCTGACGGGGCGTGCGCGCCACCGAGCTGATGAGCTGCGGGTCAACCTCCGCCACCTGCACGCGCAGGCCGCTGCCCGAAGCCGCCAGGCCCGAACCAAACTGCAAGCTGTCGGTGACCTGCCCGGCACGCAGCAGTTCCACAGTGGCGCTGCGCTGCCAGTAGGGCACGCGGTCGCCACTGGCGATAAAGACGGCCTGCGGGCCGTTGGCAGCATTGGGGTCAAGGCGGCCCGTCACCAGAACGTACTCGCCGGGCGCCAGCACCTGAGAGGGCAGCGCGAAAGTGACGGTCTGGCCCCCACCCGTCTGGGCGTCGCGGTCACGGCTGGGGGCGCGCAGCGCGTAGTCGCTGAGATTCAGCGGCTGGCCAGTGCCGTTGTACAGCTCCACCCAGCCGCTGGCATCGGCCTCAGGGTTCAGGTTGACTTCCGTCAGGTTGAGGGCCCCCGTCACTGGCCCCGCCGCGCGGTAGGTCAGGGTGCGCTCGCCGTCGCGCAGCAGGTAGTCACCGGGCACCGTCGCCGTGACCTGGGCCTGACCATTGCCTGGCACAATTTGCAGGTGGCTGTACTGCGCCGCCGTTCCAGCAAAGGCCCAGTCGCCCGCTGGCAATGTGGCCGCCAGATTGGTGGTGCCGTCAACCGTCAGCACGTCCGGGGTGCGGCCTGTCTGGCAGGCGGCGAGCAGGACGCTGAGGGTCAGGGCGGTAAACAGGTGGGATGGTCTCATGACAACCTCCAAAGAGATAAAGGTGGGGGCCACCCACCCGGCCTGACAGAGGGAAAGACCGGGTGGAACGGGTTGGAGACACTCAGAAAAAGGAGAGGAACGTGTGAATTCAGTGTAGGCGGAGGCTGTGTAGCGTCCGTTTAGTGTCTGACCAACACTTAGGGGGGAAAAAGTCGGAGTCTGGGGGCAATCTAGACAGCTTCCCCCCAGGGAGGCCCCCAAATACCCCCGGCAGCTGACAAGGGCCGACCTCAAGGTCCAGAGAGGTTCTCAAGCACTCCTGCGCGGCTAGAGTCCTGTTGTAGTTGTCGCTTATAGGCTTGACCTCACGGTCGCTGTCTGCTCCACCTCAGGGAGCACAACACGCCCTTTAGTGCCGTGGACGCGCTGCCTCTTTCGGCCACTCCTCTCGTCGGTTGAGTGACATGGCTCTCAACCGAGCTGGATGCCGCCCTCAGCGTCCTTCTGGTGCCTGAGCCTGGCGGCTCAGTTCTTCATTGACCTGCTCGGCCCACCAGGAGCCGCTGCTGGGCAAAAACAGCCGCCCCTCAAGTGGCTCGGCCCCGGCCCGCACCCGCTGCACGTCCCACTGGAGGCGAAAGGTGGTTTCCAGGCGGTACTCCCGGCTGCGCGGGTCATACAGGACATGCAGTTGCGGCACCACCCGCCCAATTTCATGGCGCACCTGATGAAACTGGTTCCGCGCGGCAGCGGCAGGCATCTCCTCGAACACATCAGCCAGAATGCGGCCAAGCGACGCCGAGCGGGCCTGCATCAGGTAAGCGATTAATTCCAGAGCCCGGCGCATGGGCACGTGCACCGGCTGGCCATCCACCAGCAGCCGCTCGGCCCCCAGGGTCACGACCTCCAGCACCGGCCGCCCCAGCTCCCCGCCTTCCAGCTGGCCAGCAAGGCACGCCTGCAACTCGGGCAGCAGCGGCCACTCCCGGGCCAGGAGATACGGTCCGCGCAGCCGCGCACACAGCGCTTTCAGGGTCAAGACGGCACTCTGAAGCCCGGCCTCGTCGCCCCGGCGGCGGTAGGCCTCGCACAGCTGCAACTGCGCGGCGGCGGCGTCCAGCGGCAAATCCATCGCCTGATGCACGTCACGCGCCGTGGTCAGGTCATCCAGCAGCTCTGGCGTCACTGGATGGCCCAGGCGCAGCAGGCACGCCGCGCGGCGCAGCGCAAAACCCTGCTGATGTTCCTTGGACTTCAGGGCGTGCAGCAGTTCTGCGGCGCGCAGCAACTCGGCCTGGCATCCCGCCTCATCTTGCTGCCAGGCCAGGAGCGTGGCGGTGCCCAGGCGCGCCCAGAACTCCAGGTCCTGATTGGCCCGCTCGTAAGCCGCCGACGCCACCAGCGTGAACTCGCGCAGCGCCTGAGACAGCTGGCCCGCCGCCAGGTAATACCGCGCCCAGTGATACCGCAGCTGATACTGTGCGCGCGCCTGAGGCAGAGCATCCAGGCGCCGCAGGCTAACCAGCGCGTCGTTCCAGCGGCCCAGCGACAGCAGGGCTTCGAGTTCAATCGCGTGCAGGTAGAGCCGCGTGACCGATTGCGGGTCCAGCTGCGCCCGCGCCTGCCCCAGCGTGACCAGGGCGCGCGGCAGGTCCCCGGTGTACATCTGAAATTCGGCGACCTGAATCAAGAGGGGCGCTCGGTAAAAGGCCAGCTCGTCCTGGGCCGCGTCCTGAAGATGCTCCCAGGCCCGCTCAGCGTGGTCCAGCCCCTGCCGGTACGAGGAGGTATAGGCCAGGAGGCGGGCGCGGGTGCGCCACCACAGGGCACCGTCCAGCGCAGACCGCAGGTCTGAACGCCCAGCGTCCAGCCGCGCCAGCGCTTCCTCCGGGCGCCCCAGAAACAGCAGCACGCGCGCCAGCTCGGCGGCGGCGCCCGACACCCCGGCGGTGGCCAGCGCCTGCACGGGGCGGTGGGCCTCATGTTCGCGGCGCAAAAGCATCAGGGCGCGCACCGCCCACAGCCGGTCGCTGTCTGTGGGCGCCGTCAGGCGCGTGAACTCGGCCCAGGCCTGCTGCGGCTCTCCCCTGAGGACCGCCGAGCGGACGCCGCTGGTCACCCCCAGCGCACTCACGCGCGGCGGCTCCACTGACCTGACCTGGGCGGCACCCCTCAACGATAGAGCGGCGCGGCCTTCTCCGGGCAGCCGCGTCTATGCCAAGCATCAACCAAACAGCGGTCTATCTAAGCCACGTCACTTTGCCAAACGAATGGGAGGCGCCAAGGGACTGACCCTTGACGCCTCCCACCCTGACTCTGCGACTTACTTCAGCAGGTCGTAGGCTTTTTTCAGAATGGCGTCGGTTTGCAGGTCCACCACCGCTTCACCCTGCTGGGCACTGCGGGTGGGCCGCTTGATTTCGCCGGTGTAGGTGAACTTGCCGTCCTTGTCGGCGGTCACAGTGACCGGCTTACCTTCGACAGTCAGGGTGATCTTCTCGCCGGGCTTGACGCCGCTGCCGGTGAAGTTGACGGGCGTGGTGAAGCGGGTGTCCTTGACCACCACGTCGGGCGTGATGCCCTTCTTGTGAATCTGGCGGCCATTGGGTGTCAGCCACTCGCTGTTTACGATGGCCGCCTTACCGCCGTCCGGCAGGGTGACGGGAATCTGGGCCACACCCTTGCCGAAGGTCTGCTCGCCCACGATGGTGGCCTTCTTGGTGTCCTGCAACGCTCCCGACACGACTTCACTGGCGCTGGCGCTGTTCTTGTTCACCAGCACCATCAACTTGCCGGTGTAGTCGGTGGTCTGGCGCCGGGCGGTTCCAAAGACTTCGGTGGCCTTGCTGCGGTCACGCAGGCTGACAATAGGGCCGCTTTGCAGGAACTGGTCCACCACTTCCACGCCGGCGTTCAGCAGGCCGCCGCCGTTGTCACGCAGGTCCAGAATCAGGCCCTTGACGTTCTTCTTTTTCATGTCGGCCACGGCGGCGCTGAACTGCTCGCTAACCTTCTCGTTGTAGAAGGTGTTCAGGGCGATATAGCCCACGTTGCCGGGCAGCACAGTGGATTCCACACTGACAATGGTAACCTGACGGCGCTCCAGTTTAACGGTGTAAGGCTTGCCTTCACGGGCGAAGGTCACCGCAACACTGCTGCCCTTCTCACCGCGCACCAGACGCACAATCTCATTCAACTTAGCAGTGGTGACGTCGGTTTCGCCAATCTTCAGGAACTGGTCGCCAATCTGCACACCATTCTCGGCCGCCGAGTACCCCTTATACACGTTGTCAACCTTACCGCCAGAGCCGTCTGGATTCGCCGCCACAAGCTGAACCCCAATCCCACCAAACTCGCCTTGCAGGTTGGCGGCGTCAATGGCGTTGTCTTCAGGCTCACTGTAATAGGTAAATTCATCGTCCAGGCTGCCCAGGGCGCCCGTAATCGCGCCGCGCAGCACCTTTTTCTGGTCCACCGGGTAGAGGTACAGCCGGTTGAGGTCGCTGAGCAGTTGCAAGAAGGTGCGGCCCTCGGCGGTGCTGCTCAGGTTCGCCTGGGTGTAGCCGCCCATTTGCGCGTAGGCGACGGCGGCGGTCGCGCCCAGCGCGGCCAGCGTGACAGTCAGACGTTTGGCGTTCACGCCTGCCAAGATAGTGCGCCAAGATGAGACCAATCGGGAGGGCTGTTACAGGAGCGCGCGCAGAGTTTCATAGCGCCCATACACTCAGGGGCTATGCTGGGCGGCGAGCATGACCAAGCTGCCCCTTTTCTCACCGCGCCCCAGCAGGAGAGCGCGTGATTGACTTCAAAAACGTGTCGCTGGAGTACCCCGTGACCCGCACCCTGGCCCTGGACGACGTGTCGCTACATGTCGGCAAGGGCGAATTCGTGTATCTGGTCGGCCATTCAGGCGCCGGCAAAAGCAGTTTCATGAGCCTGGTCCTCAAGCGCGCGCTGCCCAGCCGGGGCGAGGTGCAGGTGGCGGGCGAGGCCCTAGCGCGCTACCGGGGCCGCCGCACCGCCCTGCTGCGCCGCCGCATGGGCACCGTGTTTCAGGACAACCTGCTGCTGCCGCACCTGAATGCCTATGACAACGTGGCCTTTGCCCTGCGGGTGACCGGTGTGCCGGGGCGCGAGTGGCCGCAGCGGGTGGGAGGGGCCCTGCGCACCGTGGGCCTGGAACACAAGAAATACGCCCTGCCGCTGCAACTGTCGCAGGGCGAGCAGCAGCGGGTGGCCATTGCCCGCGCCATCGTGGGCAACCCGCCCCTGCTGCTGGCCGACGAACCCACCGGCAACCTCGACCCCGACAACAGCCGCGAGGTGCTGAAAGTCTTGCAAAACGTGAACCTGCGCGGCACCACGGTTATCGTGGCGACCCACGCCCGCGATCTCGTCGAGACCTTCCGCCACCGCACCCTGACCCTGCGCAAGGGCAAACTGGTGCGCGACGACCCGTATGGGGGGTATGCGCTGTGAGGGCCGCGAAAACCGTTGTAGGGCCTGTTGAGGGTGAACGGTTGAGAGTTGATGGAGCAGAGCTGTTCACCCTCAACCACCAAGCATCACCCATCACCCTGGCTGGGGGCCAGCCATGACCTACCACCTCCGCCAGGCCCTGCTCGCCATGCGCGGCAACGTCACCGCCACACTGGCCACGCTGGTCACCATGACGCTGACCCTGCTGATGCTGGGCTTCGTGCTGCTGCTCACCCTGAATGTCAACCGCACCCTGTTCCAGCTGGAATCGCAGGTCGAGGTCGCAGCGTTCCTGACGGCCAACGCACAGGACCAGACCATACTGACCCAGGCCCGCGCGCTGCCCCAGGTGCGGGAGGCCACGCTGGTGACCAGCGAGCAGGTGCTGAGTGAAATGACCCAGGACTCGCCTTATACCCGCGACGCTGTGGCGCTGGTGGGGAACCCCTTTCCCGACACGCTGCGCCTGCGCGTGGGCCGGGTCGAGGACGCGCGGGTGGTGGCGCAGGCGGTGGCCGGCCTGCCCGGCGTGGAAGACGTGGAATACGGCGCCGACTATGTGGACCCCACGGTGCGCACCCTGACCGCCATTCGCGGAGCGGGCTACGCGCTGGTGGGCCTGCTGTTTCTGGGCACGCTGTTTAACATCCTGAACGCTGTGCGGGTGGCCATGTACGCCCGGCGCGACGAAATCAGTGTGATGCGGCTGCTGGGCGCCACACGCGGCTTTATCCGCATGCCGCACGTCATTGAGGGGCTGCTGGTGGGCACGCTGGCCGCCGCGCTGGCCGTGGGTATCCTGACCCCGACCTACCTCAACCTCGCCGAGCGGGTGCAGCGGCTGGCCCCGGTGTTTCCGGTCACGCGAGACGCTGACACCCTGCTCCCGCTGCTGGGCGGCGTGGCCCTGCTGGGCATTCTGACCGGGCTGCTGGGCAGCGTCTTTGCCACCCGGCGCTACCTCAAGGAACTGGAATGAGCGCCCGCGCCTGGCTGCTGTGTGCAGCGCTGCTGGGCGGCGGCCTGACTGCGTCTAGCCTGGCCCAGACCACCAGTGAGCGGCTCCAAACCCTGGAGCGCGACCTGCGTGAGCAGCGCCAGCTGAGCGCCGAGAAGGCCGCGCAACTGGCGCAGATTCGCAGCCGGATTGCCGGGCTCAGTGCCCAGCAACAGGCCACCCTGACCCGGCTGGAAAGCCTGGCGCGGACCACCGGGCAACTGGAAAACGAACTGGCGACGGTGACGGCCCGCGTGGCCCTGGCCGAGCGCGCCCTGGCCGATACCGGCACCCAGCTGGGGGTCACCCAGACCCGCGTGACCCGGCTTCAGGGAGACGTGCGCCAGATTCTGCGCGCCCAGTACCGGGACCGCAGCGGGCGCTACCTGCAACTGCTGTCGCAGGCCCGCAGCCTGTCTGACCTGCTCATCCGCCTGCAATATGCCAACCGCGCCGGGGAATACAACACCCTCGTTATCGAGACGCTGGCCGCCGAGGTCAAGATTCTGGAACGCCAGCGCACCGTGCAGGCGCAGCAGGCCCAGGAACTCAGGACCTTGCAGGGCCAGCGGCAGGCCAAACTGACCGCGCTGCGGGCCCAGCGCACCCAGCAGAACACCCTGCTGGCCAGCCTGCGCGCCAGCGAAGCCGGGCAGCGGACCCTGGCGGCGCAGCGGCAGGCCGAGCAGGCGCTGGCGGCGCGCACCATCGACACGCTGGTGGCGCAGGTGCAGGCCGAGCAGACCCGCCTGGAGCAGGAGAGGCAGCGCCGCCTGGAAGAAGAGCGCCGCCGCCGAGAGGAAGAGGCCCGCCGCATCCGTGAGGCGCAGGAGCGCGCCCGCCTGGAAGCCGAGCGCCTGGCCCGCATACGCGCTGAGCAGGAGCGGCTGGCCCGGCAGCAGGCCGCCAGCCGCCTGGCCGCGCAGCAGCGTCAGGCGCAGATTCGCCAGGCCCAGCTGCGCGCCCAGCAGGCCCAGGCCCGCGAAACCCAGGTGCGCCAGGAGCAGGCCGCCCTAGCGCAGCGCCAGCAGCAGGTGCAGGCCGCGCAGGCCCAGGTGCAGGTGCAGCTGGCGCCGCTGCCCGCGCAGACGGGCGCCCTGGGCTTTCCGCTGCCGGGGGGCCGGGTGTCGGCGCCTTACGGGGCTGGCGGCACGCCCTGGACCGTGCTGTCTGGGGCCGAGCAGGTGGTCGCGGCCCTGGACGGCAACGTCCTGAGCGCCACCTACTACGCTTCCATTGGCGGCATCGTGCTGATGGACCACGGCCCACTGGTCACGGTGTACATGGGCCTGCGCGACCTCTCGGTGGGCGTGGGGGACCGCGTGGCCAGAGGCGCGCCGCTGGGCACGGTGGGCGGCAGTTCGGTGATTGGGCCGGGCAGCATGGCCTTTCAGGTGCGCCGGGGTGGCGTCACCGTCGCGCCCACGTTCTAAAAGCGGCACCCGGAGCGGCCACCAGGCTTGTCCTTCGGCCGCTTCCCTGGCGAACGCAGGGGGTCCCGTCGCAGGCAGCAGTGCCAGTGGGGACGCCCCTGGCTCCAGGATGAAACCGGCCGTCGCCTTTGGCCCTCCCTGCTGTTTTCGGTAACGCACTCAAGTCACTCCATTCCCGCCGAGACGGACTTTTCTTGCCACTCTCTTCTGCTGACGCTGAAGGGCAGCCGACTGGGCAGCACTCTTGCCGATAGACGGGCCGGTCTGATAACCTCCTTCGGTGCGTTCCCCGGTTGGCTGCTGACGGGCGCATGACCCCCGTACTCCTAACGGGCGCTGCACCCTCATCTCCCCCAATCCGAGGTTCTTCAGATGGTTAAGATTCGCCTATCCCGCTTTGGTTCCACCCATAACCCCCACTACCGCATCGTCGTGACCGATGCCCGCCGTCCCCGCGACGGCGGCTACATCGAGAACCTGGGGCACTACGACCCCCGCAAGACGACTGAGAACTACCTGAAGGTGGACGCCGAGCGCGCCGCGTACTGGATTGCCCAGGGCGCCCAGCCCACCAACACCGCCCGCCGCCTGCTGAAAAGCCAGGGCGTCAAGGTCGCCTAAGCGGCGGCTGGTTTTCCAGCCCAAGTGAAGCGAGCAGCCGTGGCCTAAGCGGCCGAAGTGAAGGGACTGGAAGGCCGTGCGCTCCGGTCCCCAACGGAGAGCCGCGACACGTCATCTGCCCAAGTCATCCACAGACCCCTGCGGGGGTCTTTTTTGTTGTGCTGTGGCGCGCAGAGTACAATGCCCGGGATGAAAACTGACCCTGTTGACCTGACCCTGTACCTCGCGCAGAGCGTGGTGGACCAGCCGGCGCTGGTGCGCGTGGCGCGGCGCGGCCCCACGGTCGTGGTGCGCGTGGGTCCCGGCGAGGAAGGCCGCCTGATTGGCCGCCAGGGCCGTGTGATTCAGGCTATCCGGACGCTGGTGCGCGCCGCCTCTGACCCGCGCGAGCGCCTGAACGTCGATCTGGACGCACCCCGCAAAGCGTGACGGGCAGCACTGACCGCACCCGACTGGGGTATTTTCTGGGGCCACACGGCGTGCGCGGCGACGTCAAGGTGTATGTGCTGGGCGACCCGGCGCAGCTGCTTGCCCTGGGCCGGGTATACGTGGAGAACCGGGGCTGGCTGCGGGTGCTGAAGGCCGAGCCTCTGTCCCCTGGCGTGGCGCTGCATCTGGCGGGCCTGACCACCCGGGAGGGCGCCGAGGACCTGCGTGGCCTGAACGTCTACGCCGCCGACGCCGAACTTCCTGTGCCTGAAGTGGGGGTGTACTACTACCACGAACTGCGCGGCCTGCGGGTGCTGGACGCCAGTGGCACCGAACTGGGTGAGGTGACGGACGCACAGGACGCTGGGCACCAGGACCTGCTGGTGGTGCGTCACGCCGGCGGCGACTCGTTCGTGCCGCTTCAAGCGCCCTATGTGGTGGTGAACCTGAATGCGGCGCAGCGCCCCGAGTCGGTCACACTGACCGAAGACGCCCCGGCCGGGCTACTGGGCGATGAGGATGAGGACGAGGACGACACCGGGCATGAGTGAGCCCCTGGCGGCCTCGCCCCTCACCTTTTCCTTCCTGACGCTGTTTCCCGAGTTGCTGGCCCCCTTTGCCGCCGAGGCGATTGTGGGCAAGGCCCAGGCCCGAGGGCTGGTGCAGGTGCAGCTGATCAACTTGCGCGACTTTGCCGCCAACAAGCACCTGAAGGTGGACGACACGCCCTACGGCGGCGGCGCCGGTATGGTCATTCGCGCCGATGTCGCTGGGCGCGCGCTGGAGAGACTGCCCCCCGCCGACGAGGTGATTCTGTTCAGCCCGGCAGGGCAGCCGTTTACGCAGGCGGTGGCCGAAGAACTGGCCCAGAAAACCCACCTGGCCTTCCTGTGTGGCCGCTACGAGGGCTTTGACGCGCGGGTCGAGACGCTGGTCACGCGAGAATTGAGCATCGGTGACTTCGTGATGATGGGCGGAGAGGCCGCCGCCGCCTGCGTGCTCGAAGCGGTTGCGCGTCTGCGCCCAGGCGTGCTGGGCGACCCCGAATCTCACCAGATGGATTCGTTCAGTTCGGGACTGCTGGATTACCCGGAGTACACCCGTCCCCCCGAATGGCGCGGCCAGCCTGTTCCTGAGGTTCTGCGCGGCGGGCATCACGCGGCAGTGGCGGCCTGGCGGCGCGAGCAGGCGCTGACCCGCACCCTGGCCCGGCGCCCTGACCTCCTGATGAGCGCCCCACTGACGCCACAGGACAGCGCGGTGCTGCTGGGCCTGGGGGTCATGCCAGAGCAACTGACTGCCTGGAACGCGCCGCCACCGCCAGCGCCCAAACGCAAGCGTAAGCCAAAGCGTCCTGTCCAGCCGGACTAGCACCTTTCTGATGAATTCTGAGCGCCACATAGTCAGAAAACCCGCATTCCGGCAGCGTTTGTGTGGTCTGTACCCAAGTTGCCTGCGCCCAATGGGCGCACCATGACGCCTATGCGCGTGCCGCTGTTTCCCCTTCCCAATCTGGTGCTGTTTCCAGGGGTACTGCTGCCGCTGTATGTCTTCGAACCACGTTACCGCGCCCTGCTGGCAGACGTGCAGGCCAGTGGAGGCCCGTTTGGCATCGTGCGGATTCTGGAGTCGGCGCAGGAATCCTCCAAACCGTTCCACGAACGGGTCTCTCTGGTGGGCACGCTGGCTCACCTTCAGCAGGCCCAGGGCCACGAGGACGGCACCAGCACCATTCTGGTTGGCGGCGGCGAGCGTTTTGAGGTGCAGAGCTTTTACTTCGGTACCCCTTACCTGTCGGCCGAAGTCAAACCCTGGCCGCTGCCCGCCGACGGTGCGGAGGACGGGCTGGCGCGTGAGCTGCTGTCGGCCCTACTGCGGCTCAATCCAGACCGGGCCGACGCTCTGGGTCAGAATGCCCCGGACGACCCGCTGCTGCTGAGCAGCTACGCCGCAGCCAACTTGCCCCTTAGCGCCACCCAGCGCGAGGCGGCCCTGCGTGCCCCGACTCTGCGCGCCCGCCTGGACCTCCTGCTGGCCCAGATGCCTCAGCAAACCAAACTGCTGAATTAGTAGAGCCTCATATTTAATCGTCTACAAAAACGCTTAAATCCAAGCGGACTTAAAAAGCTGTTCCGCAGCGAGAACGAAACGGGTTCCGGGCGTGGCGCGTGCAAACCGGTGCTCTCCCAGTTTGGAAATGAAATAGATGGAACCTGTCTAAAAGATTGATTCCGAGCCAGAGGGGGCTTGAGGGGAAAGGCAAAGCGCCCGCCCTCCAACCGCATGGAGGTGCTGGTCCGATCCCAAGACCTCAGCCAGCCAGGTCAATGAACCCGGCGCTTAGCTTGGACAGCACTGGGTAGAAACACCTGATAAGGCTGACTCTCCCCGATCAGATGGGGACCGACGCGAACTGGACCATAGCGTTTGCCTGCCATCCAGGTCACTGTCAGAAAATGTCCTTTCAGCCGGCCTGACCCGCGAAAGTGCCGCGCAGCCCGGTCTCTCCGCCCCCGGCTCTGGTAGCCTGTGCCCCGCATGGCGACCGTGGCGGAACTTCGGGAGAAACTGCGGCGGCCCCTCCTGGCGGAGTTGAATGCGGGCTGCCAGAACCGCGTGGTGGCGGGCGGCGTGGACAAGCTGCTGGCCTCGCCGCTGGGCAACCCGTTCCCAAAGGTGCGCGAAGAGCTGACTGGCTACGCCGAGTTGGGCCAGCCCGACCGGGAAGCAGCCCTGAAACGTGCTCTGGCCCTCCTGACTGAAACACCAAAAGCGGCCGCCCGCGCGCCCAAAGCCGCCCGTCAGGCCGTGCCCACCGCCCAGCCGGGCGAGCGCCTGGCCCCCGACACGCCGGTGGCGCGGCTGGACACCGGCCCCGGCGGCGCGCGCAAATTGCAGTCGCTGGGCCTGCACCTGCTGCGCGATGTCCTGCACGCCTACCCCCACCGCCATGAAGATCGCCGCGCCCTGCCGGACCTGTCGCAGGTCGAAGAAGGCCAGAAGGTCACGGTGGCGGGCCGCGTGGTGGCCAAATCACGCCGCAGCCCCAAGCCCGGCATGATGATCCTGGATGTCACGCTGGAAACCCCGGCAGGCGGCCGCGTCAAGGCCACTTGGTTTAATCAACCGTGGGTCGAAAAGCAGCTTCGGGAGGGCGCGCAGCTGGTGCTGACGGGGCGCGTTAAAAAGTTTGGCCGCTCGGTGCAGTTGGGTGTGGAACACCTGGAAACGCTGGACGGTGCCCAGGACAGCCTCAGCACCGGGCGCATCGTGGGCGTGTACGACAGCAAGGAAGGCATTTCGCAGGAGTTCCTGCGCCGCGCGGCGCACCGCGCCCTGCAGGCGGCCCCGCCCGACGATTACCTGCCGGCCCACTGGCGGCGACAGTACAGCCTGACCGACCTGGCCGATGCCCTCTGGGGCATTCATTTTCCGCACGATGAAGACCATCTGCGGCGCGGCAACACCCGGCTGCGCTTTGACGAATATCTGTTTCTGGAATTGCGAATGCTGTTGCAGGGCGAAGACGCCGTACTCCAAGGCAAACGCTTTCAGGCCAGCGGCGACGACATTCATACTTTTGAGACGGCGCTCCCCTTCCGCTTCACGAACGCGCAGCGGCGGGTGCTGCTGGAAATCACCGACGACATGCGCAGCGAGCGCCAGATGGCCCGTTTGGTCCAGGGCGACGTCGGCAGCGGCAAAACGGCCGTGGCCGCCTGCGCGCTGTACCTCGCCGTACGCGACGGTTACCAGGGCGCCCTGATGGCCCCCACCGAGATTCTGGCGCGGCAGCACTACGCGAACCTACGCGGCTACCTGGGGCAGCTGGATGTGCGCGTGGGCCTCCTGATTGGCGCCATGACGGCCAGGGCCAAACTGGAGATGCAAACCCGCATCGCCGAGGGCGAGGTGGACGTGGTGGTGGGCACCCAGGCCCTGATTCAGGACAACGTGCGCTTTGACCACCTGGGCCTGGCCGTGGTGGACGAGGAGCACCGCTTTGGGGTACAGCAGCGGCGCAAATTGCTGGCCGGACGCCCCGACGTGCTGGTCATGTCGGCCACACCTATTCCGCGCAGCCTCGCCCTGACGGCTTACGGCGACCTGGAACTGAGCGTCATTGACGAGTTGCCGCCGGGCCGCACGCCGATTGAAACCAAGCTGATTCAGGACAACTTCCGGCAGCAGGCGTACGGCTTTGTCATGCGCCAGATTCGGGAAGGGCGGCAGGCCTTTGTGGTCACAGCGCTGATTGAAGAAAACGACACCCTGGAACTCCTGGCCGCCACCCAGCTGGCCGACGACCTGAAAACCATCCTGCCCGAAGCCCGCATAGACCTGTTGCACGGCAAGATGCCGGCCGCCGAAAAAGACCACGTGATGGAGCGCTTCCGAGCGCATGAGTTCGACATTCTGGTGTCCACGACCGTCATTGAAGTGGGGGTGGACGTCCCCAACGCCACAGTCATGGTCATTGAAAACGCCGAACGCTTTGGCCTAGCCCAGTTGCACCAGCTGCGGGGGCGGGTGGGCCGTGGCAGCGCGCAGAGTTACTGTGTCCTGATTGCCGGCGAACACAGCAAGAAAACCCGCCAGCGCCTGAAAATTATTGAGGGCAGCACCGACGGCTTTGTGATTGCCGAGGCGGACCTGAAGCTGCGCGGCCCCGGCGAGCTACGCGGTACCCGCCAGAGCGGGATTCCCGACCTCAGGCTGGCCGACCTGGCCAACGACGCCGACATTATCGAGCAGGCCCGGGCTCTGGCCAAACACATCCTGGCCCACGACCCGAAACTGGAACATCCCCGGCTCCAGTACTTGCGCAGCGAACTGCAGAACCGCAGCCAGAGCGTGGCGTACAGGGAAGTGATTTAGCAGCAGACTTTGTCAGAGGTACCTGATGTACATTGCAAACTTCACCAACATTGGCATTGGAGAGGAAATCATCAAGGAGATTCTGCGCCTGTATGTTGACCTGGCCGACTCACATGGCGGCTTCGGTCATGGCTGCGATAGGTCTGCATTTGACCCTTTCCACTTTGTCAATGCTGCTGCAGCCGCAGACCTTTCGGAACACCATCTCCTCGACTTTGACCTTTTGCGCCAGGGAGCGGCGGTTTCTATCCTCTGTGGGGTCTACGACCATTGGTGTGAGGTCGAAGACTTCTCTAAGGAATCGGCATGGATGACCAATCTTCGAATGGCTTTATCGGACGGGACTTTTACCTACGTTCCCGAAACCAAAGCAGCTCTAGAAGAGCTACTCCACCACAATCCTTCTTTCTCAGATGCTTGGGTGGCTCCTCTCTTCCAAGAACTCTATGACCTCTATGTCGCGAGTTACTTTCGCAGATTGGCTGAGCGCAGCGCTGAGGCACATCGGATGGGAGCACAGGCCTTAATACGCAAAGCTCCTCCGCTCGTTGTCTACGTGGACATAGACGAGACCCTAATTCGCAACGTGGGGCGCTCGCGTATTCCCATTCCGGCGGCCGTGCAGCATGTGCGCGATCTGGCCACGCAAGGCGCCGAGCTGTACTGCTGGAGTTCGGGCGGCGCGGCCTACGCCCGCGAGAGTGCGCGCGAAGTTGGCCTGGAAGCTCTTTTCACGGCCTTTTTGCCCAAACCCCAGGTCATGCTGGATGACCAACCCGTGAGTACCTGGCGGCGCTTGGTGCAGGTACATCCGCTGAGTTGTGAGAGCGAGACTGTGGCCTCTTACCGGGCGCGGCTGTCCAGGCCTCTCCCCCCGCGCGAGCCTACTGAAGAACGCTAAGGCGGACGCTGATCTAGAGCGGTCTTCTCCAACAGGGTGGCCAGTCTGTCTACGACAGCTCTGGGCTTGCGGCTCGCCTAGATTCTGCAGTTCCAGGGATGGTCAGGCGACTTCCTGAGATCAGGGACAACGAGCGCAGGACGGCAGGCTTCAGAAAGCCAAGCAGAGCAAATCGCCATAAACCGCTTGACCACCTGTGGCCGCTCTGGACTGCCACCCCCAGGACATTTTTCTTGGTAATCACCAACAGGACAGGCAAATAATGAACATGTTCAGTTTTGGCCGTGTTCATGAATGGACATGTCGAGTTGCGCATTTCCTGATCAGTTGTCGGTGCCGCCTACAGCAGTAAAGGAGCCAGATGACGGAAGATTTAGTGTTGCCAGGGGTCAGCCGCCGCGAGCGGCACAAACAGGACAAGCGAGAACGCCTCCGTGCGGCGGCCTTCCATCTGTTCACCCAACAGGGCTACGAAGCCACCACCATTCGCCAGATCGCTGATGAGGCCGACCTCGCCACAGGGACCGTCTTCCGCTACGCCACAGACAAGGCCGACCTGCTGCTGATGGTTTTCCATGACGTGATTGCCCGCACCGCCGAACGCGCGCTGATGTCAAGCCAGCTGGACGGCCCACTTCCCCAGGTCCTGCCTCAATTGTTCGAGCCGTTTTTTGAGTTTTACCAGCAGCATCAGGTGCTCTCAAAGGATTTCCTGCGATTGACCCTGTTTCACCAGAGCCCCTGGCGGGACCGGGAGATGCAGCAAGCACGCGACTTTGTGAATCGGGTGGGTACTCTCCTCCGAGACCGGCAGGCCACTGGAGAGGTGGCGCCAGAAATGGATCTTCAGACTGCCGCCCTGGCCATCTTTGCGCTGTATCAGGTCTGTCTGGTGGGCTGGCTGACGGGTGGAACCTCGCTGGAAGCCGCGCGCGCTCAGCTCGCCGCGCTACTTCACCTGCACTGCCGGGCCCTTCACCCCAGCGCCTCAGAGGACGGCGCATGACCCGCTCAGTGCTGATTGTGGGGGCGGGGATTGGTGGCCTGGCTCTGGCGCAGCGGCTGCTTCAGACCGGCATTCAGGTCAGGCTCATCGAAAAGGTGCCCGCGTGGCGGCCGGTAGGCGCCGGTCTGATTCTCAGCGTCAATGCCTTACGGGTGCTGGAGCGGCTGGGCCTGGCCAAAGGCGCCGCGCACCGGGGCCAGCGACTCACCTCGGCCCAGGTTACAGACGCAGCAGGCCGCCCCCTTCAGACCGTCCTTTACCCCCAGAGCAGTGCGGGCGGCGCTGTTGCCCTGCACCGCGCCGCCTTACAAAACCTGCTCAGCCGGGGCGTGGAGTCCCAGATTCAATTTGGAACCACTCTTCGCGCCCTTCATCAGGATGCTGGGGGCGTGGAAGTCGGTCTCAGCGACGGTTCAGAGGGACGTTTTGAGGCCGTGGTGGGCGCCGATGGGCTGCACTCGTCAGTCCGCCAGCTAGTTTTTGGTGACGTTCCGAAACACTACGCGGGCTACACCAGCTGGCGCTTCCTGGTGGACGTGCCTCAAACCGGCCCGCACGACTACGCGGTGGAGATGTGGGGCCGAGGCTGCCGGCTAGGTCTGGTGCCCATAGGGCAGGGGCAACTTTACGGCTATGTCACGGCCAATGCGCCGGAAAGGGAAAGGCCGACCTCTGTTCAGACCGATACCATTCAGGAGTTGCAGGCCCTCTGCCGCCCGTTTGGTGGGCTCGCCCCGGCTGTGACGGCGCAGCTGCGTGCCGACCTGCCGGTCATCCGCACCGACATCCATGAGGTCCGCCTGCCCCGCTGGGTTCGGGGCCGGGTGGCCCTGCTGGGCGACGCTGCCCACGCCATGACCCCCAATCTGGGCCAGGGCGCGGCCATGAGTCTGGAAGACGCCTGGGTGCTGGGCGGGCAGTTGGCTACATCTGAGGCGCCCGCCGCCCTGGCCCGTTACGAACAGCTCCGGCAGGCGCGCGTGAACCGCGTGCAAACCCAGTCGCGGCAGTTGGGTCGCGCCGGACAACTGGAGGCGACCTGGCTGCGCGCCGTGCGGGACGTGGGCCTGCGCCTCTCGCCGCCGTCATTGGCTCGCCGCTCTGCCCGCGACCTCTTTGAGGTTGCGCTGGACTGAGAGCAGCGGCCAGTGAGGGTCAGGAGCGTTATTGGCTGTTCCATTCCGCTCAGACTGCTGCTGTCACTCAATCCTTCAGAAGAACCTGCCCGCATCTGCTCTGGGTTCCGCTATGAGTGCCGTCTGCACTCAAGAGAGACCCCACCTCCAACAAAGGTAGGTAGAAGCATTGGGGGGCCAACCAGACGCCCCTCAATGCTCCTGCCAGTAACGTCTACCTCTGCGGAAACAGGGAGACCATAACCTCATAGAAGACCGCTGTGAGACCGTTCCCTCCCCCAACCTCATTCCACAGCCTTCAGTCTCCTTTCCACTTACCCCACGTCGGTCAGGATGGGTGAACGGAAGCGGTCGTCGGGCGTGTACACCCAGCGGCGGCGACTGAGCAGGGCCACCCCCAGACTGACAGCGGCCACCAGCGCCAGATGGCCCATGAAGACCCAGTATTGCCCCTCGAATGCCCCGAACATCGCCGCGCGCAGGGCGTTCACGACAGCTGTGACCGGAATTACCGTATGGATCGCCTGAAACACCGGGCCAGAAAGTTCGACGGGGTAACTGCCCCCACTGGCAGCCAGCTGCACGATCAGCAGAATCAGGGCCAGGACGCGCCCAGCCGGGCCAAACAGCAGGTTCAGGGCAACCACGACCAGCAGAAAGGTCAGGCTGGCCGCCAGGGCCGTCAGCACCACCAGCGCCGGGCTGAGCAGATGAACGTCCAGCAGGTGCAGGCCCGCGACCACCAGCAGCGCCTGCCCCAGCACAATCAGGCCAGGTTGCGCCAGCTTGCGCAGCACACGGGCCGCCTGCGAGGTCTGCCGGCCACTGGCGGGCAGCAGCAGATACGGAAAGATAAAGGTGGTCATGGTAACCCCCACCCACAGCGCCAGGGCCACAAAGTAGGGCGCGAAAGCGTTGCCGTTGTTGGGCACGTCGGCAAAGGTCTGGGTACGCACCTGCACGCTCTGGGCTAGGCCTTCAGGGTCACCGCCTAGGTCCTCGGTGGTGGCAGGGATTTCGCGGCGCAGGCGGGCCAAGCCGTCCGCTAACTGCCCGGCACCACTGGCGAGGTCAGTGGCCCCAGCCTGCACCTTCTGGGAGCCTGCCGCCAGATCACCCGTGCGGGCCGCCAGGACCCCGGCACTCTGGGCCAGCTGGTCAGCGCCGCTGCTCAGTTTTGTCAGCTCGGCCTGGGCCGGCACCTTGCGGTTGATTTGCCCCAGCGCCGCGCCCAGCTTGACGCTGCCGTCGGCCAGCTTGGTGACACCAGTCTGCACCTTGGCGGCGCCGCCGGCCAGTTGTCCGGCTCCTGTCGCCGACGCGCGGCTGCCCTGGACCAGCGTTTGCGTTCCCTGCTGAAGTCGGGCCGCGCCGCCCTGCACCTGGGCCGCGCCTTTGGCCAGGGCCGCGGCGCCCGTGGCTGCTTGCTGGGCGCCCTGCCCGGCGGCGGTTAGGCCCTGGGCCAGCGTCTGGGCACCGGCCTCCAGCCGTGCGGCGCCCGCCGTCACCGGCTGTCCAGCTGGCAGCGCCCGGCGCAGGGTCCCGGACTGGCCACCCAGTTCAGTAGCACCGGCCTGAAGCTCGTTCAGGCCGCCGGCCAGCGCCGGCAGGTCTTTGGCCAGCCGGGCGCTGCCTGTTCCCACCTGCGCTGCCCCGCCCGTGAGGGTGCGCGCGGCGGTCGCCAGGTCCCCGCTGCCAGCGGCCAGTTTCTCCAGTTGCCCAGCCAGCTGCCCGGTGCCGGCCGACAGCGCCCGCGCACCCTCTTTCAGTAGGGCGACCTCTGCGCTGGTGGGGGCAGCGGCCTCCAGTTGCCGCAGCGAGCCCGACAGCCGGCCCACGCCGCCCGTCAGGGTGCTCACGCCCCCGGCCAGCTTTCCGGCGCCAGTGGCCAGGTCGGCCGAGCCACTGGCCAGGCGCCCTGCGCCTCGCGTCAGAGTGGCCGCGCCGCTCTGTAACTCCTCAGCGCCGTCCGAGAGCCGCTCTGCACCCGCCACCAGGTCACCAGTGGCCGCACGCAGGTCGGCAAAGCCCTGCTGCACGTCTTTCAGGCTGCTCTGCACCACTTCCCAGCGGCGCTCGCCCAGGTCACGGTTCAGGGTCTCGGCCAGTTCGCCGGCCACCCGGTCAGCCACCGCACTGGCGTAGGCATTCAGGCCCGGCGCCCGGTACAGCCGCAGCAGGCCATGCTCGCTGCTGCGCCCCCCCACGGCCTTGCGGCTGAATTCGGCGGGGATGGTCAGGGCAAAGTACACCTCGCCCCGGCGCACGGCCTCCTCGGCGGCGGCCTGGGTGGGGTAGCGGCGGAAGTCCACAGGAGGGTCGCGGCGCAGTTCGGTCACGAGGTCGTGACCCACATTGACCCGCTTGCCGCGCTGCACAATCCCTTGGTCCAGGTTGACCAGCGCGGCCGGCAGCTGGGGCAACTGCCCCGCCGGGTCCCAGACGCCCAGCAGATATACCGTCACGTAAATGATGGGAATAAACAGAAACAGCGCCGCCGACGCCCACATCAGAGGCGCGCGCCACAGCGAGCGTTCGGCGGGGGTCAGGGCGCGGTAATCCGTGCGGACGGTTAAGCGGGCAGGCGGTCGAGTCATAGGCAGCCTCAGGGCAAGGGAGGAATGGTGGCAAATGGAAAGAAGCACGGTGCTGGGGAGGGCTCGGCTGGAACACAAATTGATGTCTGTTCCATCACGCAAGAGCCATAGCCGGAGAGGCAAGGTGCTGACACCTTGTCAACAAATCTTAGCTTGACATAATTTGACAAAGTGTCAAGTGACTTTCTGTCATCTTGGAGTAGACTGGGCGGGTGACCGCCTCCCCCGCCCGCCGCCTGCCCTCTGCTGACCGCCGCCAGCAGCTGCTGAGCGCCAGTGAAGCGCTGTTTACAGTCCACGGCTTTGAGGCCGTCAGCATGGGGGACATCGCTGTGGCCCTGGGCATTTCGCGGCCCACGGTGTACAGCTATTTCGCTTCCACGGCCGACCTGCTGTCCGAACTGCTGGAAGGCCACCTGGCCGACCTGGAACGGCGGCTGGTGCCACTGCTGACCGGCACCCATACCCAACGGCCGCTGGCCGCTATTTTTCAGCTACTCGTCGGGGAGCGTGCCCTGCTGACCCTGCTGGGCAGCGGCAGCGGCCCCACTTTCGCGGCGCGGCGCCTGGCCGTGCTGGCGGGTCTAGAGGAGCGCCTGTCTCAGAGCCTGCACCCGCCCGAAGGCCGCACCCGCACGCCGTATCTGCTGACCTGTGTCACCCTGTTGCTTCAGGCCACGGCCACCCACGCCGTCACAGCTGGCCTCAGCCCGGACCAGACCGCGCAGCTGGCCGGTACGCTGGAACGCTTTGTCAACGCCGGTCTCCAGGGGCTGGACGATGAAGGTGGGCCCGCGCGCAACCTGTGACACTCCTGTGACTCAGGTCACGTAGACTGACCCCATCAGCGCACAACTAAGAGCAGGGGCGGGCCGGGTGAAGTCCGCAGCGCACGGAGCCAGAGGCCCAACCCCTCTGGCTTCCTTTTTTGGCCCCCAGCCTCTGCCCTATGCTGGCGCACATGACACCGCACGCAGGCGAAGCGCAGGACACCACCACTGGGGCTCCGCCGACTGACCCGCAGATGGGCCCCGTTTTAGGCACATGCTGGTCTGACGGGAGAGGCCTGTGACCTCCTCTCAGGCGGCCCTCCTCTCTGCCCTGCCTGCTGGCAGCACGGTTCTGATTACGGGGGCCACGGGCGGCATTGGCCTGGTCACGGCGCGCGAGTTGGCGCAGCAGGGGCACCGCGTCCTGCTCGTGGGCCGCAACCCCAGCCGCACCGAGGCCGCTGCACAGGCCACGGGCGCGGCCAGGACATTCCTGGCGGACCTCTCGGAACTGAGGCAGGTCCGGCGGCTGGCGCAGGAGGTTGCCGCGCAACTCCCCCAGCTGGACCTGCTGGTCAACAATGCCGGCGCCCTGTACACCCAGCGCCAGGAAACCCGCGAGGGCATCGAGCAAACCTGGGCCCTGAATCACCTCTCGCCCTTTCTACTGACGCGCGAGCTGCTGCCGCTGCTGCGCCAGTCGGCAGCGCCGCGCGTGGTGACGGTGGCCAGCGCCGCACACGCTTTCGGGCGCCTGCGGCTGGACGACCCCGAGTTCCGCCGGGGCTACGGCGGCTGGGCGGCCTACGCCCAGAGCAAGCTGGCCAACATCCTGTTTGCCCGCGAACTGTCCCGGCGTGAACCCGGTCTGCTGAGCAGCAGTGTGCACCCCGGCATGGTCGCCACCGGCTTCGCCCACAACAACGGCGGCTGGCTCAGCCGGGCTTACCGCCTCATTGACCGCTTCGCCCTGACACCAGAAGAGGGCGCCCAGACCACCCTGCACGCGGCCACGGCGCCCCTGGCCGCGTCTGGGCGGTACTACAGCAACAGGCGCGAGGCAACCCCAGCCCCCCAGGCCCAGGATGACGGCGCCGCCCTGAGGCTGTGGAGTCTGAGTGAGGCATATCTGGCAGACCTGTAAGGCAGCCAGAGCAAATGACAGTGACAGAACTATGGCGTGAGCAGGGCGCCGGCTTGTCCTGCCGGTGTGCCTTGCTTTCCGAGCACTCCTCTATCAGGCGGGTGATTCAGGATTTCTGTTGAACCACAACCCGCTGTCAGCTTCAGCTCAACAGGAGGAAACCGGAGTCCTCAAAGTAAAGCAGTAGGGCCGTGAAGAGTCTCCACTCCGACCAGTTTTCGCCAGGCTGGCAGCCAAGGTGTGCAAGGTCGAGAGTGGCTTTGACAAGTCAGTTCATGCCCAGAAGTGAACGTCATCCCTGAACGCCGTATCAGCGCTCTTGGACACCGTGAACCGGGGTGACCAGAACCGTCGCCCTGACTGTTCAACACTTCTCGCTCCGTTCTCAGTGCGGCCTGCTCACCTACTTCTCGCGGACCAGGCCGCTCTGCAAAAACTCCTGCACCATCAGTTCCAGGTCGTGCAGCGCCTCGTCTGAGCGCATGGCGTACTCAGCCGGACTCAGGTCTTCGCCCAGGGCGCGCAGGAAGGCCAGGCCAGGCGCCCCATGCCGCGTGCGAAAGGCCTGGTGAACACCCGTAATGGCGTTCAGGGCGTCTTTGCCCCGAAGGGTCAGGGCGTACTGGTGGTGCGCCCAGCCGGCCAGGCTGCGCGGCAGAATCAGGGTCTGGGGGCGCAGGGGGGCCGGAAAGGCGCCCTCGTAGGGCAGGGTGGCCGGCATGGTGGCCACAATCTCGCCGCGCACATAGAAGATGGCGCCGGTAGGCCGGGCATGCAGGCCAGTGAAGTCCTCGGTCAGATTGAACTTCCAGGCGCGCGACCCGATGCCGCTCAGGACGTGGGCCAGCGGGGCGTCCAGGGGATAGGCGCTAAGGGACGCCCCCTGTTCATAGAGGCTCAGCAGTTCGCCCAGGGCCTGCTCGCCCGTGGCGCTCCCGGCGGCGGCCGTCACTGCTCGGCCTTCGAACAGCAGCACGTAGGCGCTGTGGTCGCCCAGGGCAGCCAACAGGTAGCCGTACCAGCTCTGTTCGTGCAGGTACTTGAGAAAGGCGTGCAGGTCGCAAAAGCTGTGATTGAGACCCGCGTGCGCGGCGCTGGCCTGGGGCAGAAAACGTGCTAGGAAAGGGGCGGCGCCCGGAAACATGGGCGGCAGTTCGGCAATCAGCTCGGCCAGTTCTGGCTCGGGGTCAGGGGTGGAGGGCGGCTGAGCCGGGCGACCTTTTGGCCGGGCCGGGTCCTGGGGGGGCAGGCTAGCGTCAGTCATCGCGTCCTCCACTCCGGAGCGTCAACAGCCCTGAGGACAGCATATTTACTGCGCCTCGGGCAGCGGCGCGGCGCCCAGCGTCAGCTCGCTGGCCCCGTCATCCAGGCGCCGCGCGCCGTCCCGGAAGCGCGCCGCATTGTGAATGTAGCGCTGCGCGTTTCCGCCGCTGGGGGCGGGGCGCACCACCCGTGCCGGCACCCCCACCGCCAACATGCCGTCTGGCACATGGGCGCCCTCGGGTAGCACCGCCCCGGCCCCAAGCATGGCGCCCGCGCCCAGGCTGGACCCACTGAGCATGATGGCCCCCATGCCGACCAGACTGCCCGGCCCACAGGTGGCGCCGTGAACCACGGCCCGGTGGCCCACCGTGACCCGCTCCATCAGGGTGCAGGGCCAGCCCGCGTCGGTGTGCAGGACCGCGCCGTCCTGCACGTTGCTGCCGGGCCCCACCGTGATGGCTTCCAGGTCGCCGCGCAGCACCGCGCCGTACCACACGCTGGCCTGCGCCGCGACCGTCACCTGACCGATGATGTCGGCACTGGGCGCCAGAAACGCAGAGGGGTGGATATCGGGGACGTGCCCGTCCAGGGCGTAGCGGGGCATGACTTCCTCCGGGGGCCACGGTCACGGGCGGGGCAGGCCAGGGCCGCAGCGTCCACACGCACTCGGGGCAGGGGTTGAGTTGCCGCCCAGGGTAGCACGCGCCGCCGCGCCCAGCGCCCTGCTGTCTGGTGGGCGACGCCCGCTGAGCCGCCAAGAAAACTTCACGTCCCTGCGCGCCAGCTTCGCCGCCCTCCCCTGCCCCTCAGGGCCGCTTCAGACCGGGGCCTGAGCCGGCAAGCCTTATCTGGTCAACTGACCCCGGCACCCCCTCTGACCCACAGGCCTGCACATCCGGTCATCATAAACATGCGATAATCGCCCCGTCTCCGTTTGAAGCGCCGCCGTTAAATTCCGTCCAGAGGACAGGAATTTGGCCGCTTCAGGCTGTGATGCAAGGAGAGTTATGGCGCAAGGTCGAGTGAAGTGGTTTAACGTCGAGAAGGGCTACGGCTTCATCGAGCATCCCGGCAACCCGGACGTGTTCGTGCATTACAGCGCCATCCAGAGCGGCGGCTTTCGCAAGCTGAACGAGGGCGATGAAGTGGACTTTGAAGTCGAGGCCGGGCAGGGCAGCAAGGGCCCCCAGGCCAAAAATGTCGTGGTGACCACGGCCGCGCCAGCTCCGGCTGGTGGGGACATGGCCCGCAGCAGCCGCTGGTAGGTTTTCTCTTTCCTGGTGGCCGGCCCCTGGGCGCCGGCCCTCTTCTTTTGCCCGGCGCTCAGGCCCGTACATGCGGCCCGCGCCGGGGCCCCAGCCAGATAGGATGCAGCCATGATCGACGCCCACGCGGCCCTCAGCGGCCTCAATTCTCCCCGGCCAGAGCCAGCGTCTCTGTCCACGCCGGCAGTCAGCCACCACGCCCTGTCCTTTACCGGCCAGGCCGGCGAATACTTCCGGGTCTGGATTGTCAACGTGGCGCTGACCCTGGTGTCGCTGGGGCTGTACATGCCCTGGGCGCGGGTGCGCACGCGGCAGTACATGTACGGGCATACCTGGCTGGACGGCCAGAACTTCGAGTACCGCGCCAACCCCTGGGCGCTGCTGCGCGGCTACCTGCTGGTGAGCGGGCTGGCGGTGCTGTACAGCCTGGCGCTGCGCTCTGAAAACACCGTTTTTATCGTTCTGGGCCTGGTGCTGCTGCTGGTCTACGCGGGGTTTTATCCCTGGCTGGTCAGGCAATCCCTGCGCTTTCAGGCGGTCAACACCGTTCACCGGGGGCTGCGCTTCTCGTTTCAGGGGTCGGTGGGCGAGGCCTACGTCGCCTACGGCGCGGCCAACGTGGTCTCCGGGCTGTTTGGGCTGGCCCTCCCCTGGGCGTGGTTCATGCAGCGGCAGTATCAGGTGAACAACCTGGCCTACGGCACGGCCCGCGCCCGCTTTCGCGGGGACGTGGCGCCCTTCTTTATGATTGGACTGACCGGCGTGGGGCTGGTGATCGGCGGCGGCCTGGTGGCCCTGCTGCTGGTCGCCATCGTGGGCACGCTGGTCGCTGGGCTGGGCAATTGGGGGGATATCAGCGATCTGTTTGAGGCCGACACCCCTCCTGCGGCCTTCTTCGTGGCGGCCGGAGCCATCTATCTAGGCGCCCTGCTGCTGTACGCCGTGGCCTGGCAGTATGTGCGCGCCGCTGTGATGGCTTATGTGCTGAACAACGCCGAGCTGGGCGGCGTGGTGCGCACCGGCGCGACGTTCTCGCCGTGGCGTCTGGTGTGGATTGGCGTGACCAACACGGCCGCGCAGATTCTGACCCTGGGGCTGGCTACTCCCTGGGCGACCATTCGCCGCACGCGCTATGTCCTTGAAGGCATTGGGGTGCGCAGCTTGGTGCCGCTGGACACCTTCACCGGCCAGGCCGCGCACGAGGAATCCGCCTTGGGTGAAGCGGCCTCTGAGCTGCTGGACATTCAGGTGGGGTTCTGAGATGACCGGCACGACGGTCATGCGCGTCAGTGGCGTGTATTTCGATGGCCGCAGCAGCCGCCCCCACCCGGCCCAGGCCGAGCTGAGCGCCGGAGGCGCCGCCCTGACCCTAACCGGCGAGGGGCCGCAGGGGCTGTATCGCTGGGCCGCCTCACAGGTCAGCGTGGACCCGGCCATTCCCGGTGTGCGCCGTAGCCTGAAGTTTCCCGACGGCAGCCGCTTTGAAACCCCCGACGACGACGCTGTGCGCCGCTGGGAACGCCTGACCGGCCGCAACCGCGTCCTGAGTGGCGTGCGCGGCCTGGAGGCCCGCTGGAGCAGCGCCCTGGGCGCCCTGGTGGTGGCCGGCGCCCTGATGGGCGCTTTTGTGGTCTGGGGCATTCCGGCCCTGGCGGCGCAGGCGGCCAACGTGACCCCGCGCAGCGTCCTGGCCACCTTTGACCGCGAAACGCTGGAATTGCTGGAGCACGAGGATCTGCTGGGACCGTCCGAGCTGAGCGCCGCCCGGCAGGCCCAGTTACAGGCCGCCTTTGCCCCGGTGCGCGACTGGGCCGGGGGCGGCTACCCTTACCGTCTGCTGCTGCGCGACGGCGAACCGGGCAATAAGGCCGGGCTGGGGGCCAACGCCTTTGCCCTGCCCAACGGCACCATTGTGATGACCGACCAGCTGGTGGCGCTGGCGCGCAGTGACCGCGAACTGATTGGCGTGCTGGCCCACGAAACCGGGCATGTCACCGGACGGCATGGGGTGGCGACGGTGTATCAGGCGCTGGGTATCTCGCTGGTCGTGACTGTGCTGACGGGCGACCTGGTGAGCGCCAGCACCTTTGCAGCGGCAGTGCCAGCGGCCATCTTGCAAAGCGGCTATTCACGCGCCGCCGAAACTGGGGCCGACCGGGTGGCGGCGGCCTACATGGAGCGCGCCTACGGCACCACGGCGCCGCTTCAGGCCATCCTGAGACGGCTGGAAGAGGAAGACGACCAGGGGCCAGAAGACGCCTCGCTGCTGGACGTGCTGCGGTCTCACCCGGTCACCGAGGAACGCATCGAACTGCTCAAATCGCTGGATAAGTAAGGTGGACGCCAACCCCGCCGGGGGCAAGCCAACCAGAATTGGCCAGCTCTGCAGGAGAGTGAGGAGGCGACAGCGAGGGCTCGTCAGCCCACTGGTCCAAGTATGTGAAACAAACAGACAGAGCCGGCACGGGAAGCGGCGGTGAACCGGCGCCCATGCTCTAGGCTAACCCGGTGAAGTTGACGGTTCTTTCCACCAGCCTGGACCCGGACAGCCGCAGCGCGTGGCTCTGCGACCTGACTGCCGCGCAGTTGCGCCGCGCCGGGCACGAGGTGACGCACCTGGACCTGCGCGCCCAGCCGCTCCCGCCCTTTGACAATGTGCAGGGGCCGGGCGGCTGCTACGACCACCCCTATGCCGCGCGGTATCACCAGGCTATCCGCGAGGCCGACGGGGTGTTTCTGGGGGTGCCGGTCTACAACTGGGGGTTGGGGTCGGGGGTCAAGGCGCTGGTGGAACTGACGGGCAGCAGCGACGAGGCGCGCGGCCTGCACGGCGCCTGGTTTGACCAGCCCGTGACCTTTCTGGTGTCGGGCGGCCTGGACCACGGCTACCTCAGCCACGGCGCCTTTGCCTTTGGCCTGATGGTGGACTTCCGCTGCGTGGTCAACCCGGACTTCGTGTATGCCACGGGCGCGCACTGGACCGCGCCGGGGATACCCAACGAGTGGCTGGCCGCGCGGCTGGAACGCACAGTGGCGCGGGGCGTGGATCTGGCCGGGCGCCTGCGCGACCGCCCCTACCGCAGCGTGTGGGAACTGTGACCATGAGTGCCTCTCGCGCGCCACTACTACCCCCCACCGAAAAGCCGCGTGTGGTGGTTGAGCACCCTGATTTTTACGTGGTGCAAAAACCCGCGCTGTGGCTGACCCATCCGGTGCGGGCGCGGGTTGACGTGCCAGACGTCTTAACCTACCTGCGCCGCACCACGGGCGAACCCGACCTGGCCCCGCCGCACCGGCTGGACCGCGAGACCAGCGGCGCGCAGGTACTGTCCCGCGACCGCGAAGCTGCGCAGCGCTTTTTTACCCTGTTCAAGACGCATCTGGTGGGCAAAACGTACCTGGCCATCGTGCATGGCACACCGGACTGGGAGCGCCAAACCCTGGACGCTCCCCTGGGCGACCTGGGACTGGGTGGCGCCAACCGGATTGCCATTCGGCAGGCGGTGGTGCCGGACGGCCGCCCGGCGGTCACGGACTTCCGGGTGGTCGAGCGGCGGGCCGGCCACGCGCTGATAGAAGCCTTTCCCCGCAGTGGACGCCTGCACCAGATTCGCGCGCATCTGGCGCACCTGGGGTTGCCCATGGTGGGGGACAAGATCTATGGCCGCGACCCCAGTGTCTTTCTGGAGTTCATGGAGGTGGGCCAGACCCCGGAACTCACGGCCCGTCTGGGGCTGCCCCGGCAGGCGCTGCATGCCGCGCGCATCGCCTTTCCGTGGGGGGGCACGCAGTTCAGCGCGCAGGTACCCCTGGCCAGCGATCTTCAGGCGTACTGGGACGCGCTGCTGCCGGGGTAAGGGGGCGCCGAGGCTCAGGCGACTGCTGTCACGCCAGCCTGCTGCTGTTCTGTAGCTTCGGCCTGTTGACACATCAGGAGAGAGTCGGTGAGCTGACGCCATGCCCGTCAGGTCCACGTTGTCTTCTGCTCGCTTGCTTATGCGGAGTCCGCTGAGTTGCAACACAGCAAAGAAAGGCACCGTCTGCGCGTCCATATCGTGGAATCCGCATCTGTTCCTTCTCCTGCGTCGCTTTTCAAGTCTGCTGTGCCGCTGTCCAAGGCCGCTCGGATGCCACCCGGCATTCTGCTTGATTCAATCGGAGTCTATATTACATTGTTGGCTCGACCTGTGACCCCTCTGTCCAGAGCCACTCAGCTTCAATCGTGGTGGCCACAAGAGAGTCAGCGCCCGCATGAGGACCTGAGGGCGGTGGTCAGCGCTAAAGGGGTGGCCCCAGTGCCCCCGGCGTAACGTGGCTGGCGCGTTCTGCCTCCCCAATACACAACAGAGACCCTTGACCCCTCCAGGTCACCTGAGCCGCCCGCTGCTTCAGCGGCCCCGTATACTCGCCGCACATGACTGCCCTGTCCCCCGAACGCCCGCGCGTCAGCCCGTGGGTGCTGTCTGCGTTCTGGTTTGGCACCGCCTTTCACTGGCTGCTGCTGCTGCTGATCCTGATGCCCGCCAACGTGGTGACCTTTGTGGGGGACGAGCGCAAGGGCACGTACCTGGGCCTGCTGGCCGGCATTGGGGCCATCATGGCGCTCGTGCTGCCGCCGCTGGTGGGCGCCCACAGCGACCGCACCGGCAAGCGGCTGCCGTACCTGAAGTTGGGGCTGGGCGTCAATCTGGCCGGTCTGGGGGTGATGGCGCTGGCCGTGACCCTGGTGCCGGGCCTGCCGGGCTTCTGGGTGTACCTGCTGGGCTTCTTGCTGGTGCAGTTTGGCAACAACTACGCCACTGCCCCGTATTCCGCCCTGATTCCCGAACTGGTGCGCCCCGAGGCGCGGGGGCGTTACAGCGGCGTGATGGCCATGTTGCAGGCGCTGGGGCAACTGCTGGCGGCCGTGTCGGCGTTTGCGGTGGGCGCCCTGCACCTGCCTGTTCTGGCCTCGTTCGTCCTCATTGCCGCCATGCTCTTTGTGCCCGCGCTGGTCACCCTGCGCGGCGTCCCTGAACCCGATACGGTGGTGGCCCGCGATCCACACGCGCCGACCCTCAGCTGGCAGCAGCTATTCGCCCACCAGCCCTTCTTGTGGGTTTTTGTCACGCGGGTGCTGTTTGCGCTGGGGCAGTATTCGGTGCAGCCCTTCTTGCAGTACTACAACAAGGACGTGCTGCGTCAGAGTGACCCCGGCACCAGCACCAGCATCATGCTGGCGTGCATCATCGTGGGCAGTATCGCCTCGGCGCTGGTGGGGGGGCGGATCAGCGACCGCATTGGGCGCAAACCCGTGATTTACGTGGCGGGCAGCGTGATGGCCGGGGCGGCCCTGCTGCTGCTGGTGGCCCCCAGCTTTGGCGCGGCGCTGGCCCTGGCGCTGGCCTTTGGTCTGGGCTACGGCGCCTTTAGTTCGGTGGACTGGGCACTGGGCAGCGACGCCATGCCCAGCCAGAGCAGCTTTGCCCGTGACATGGGCATCTGGCATGTTGCGTTCGTGGGCCCGCAGATGACAAGTGCGCCGCAGGGCGCCCTGCTGGACTGGGGCAACGCGCAGGGCGGCAATCTGGGCTACACCCTGGTTTTCGGCATTGCCGCGCTGTTTTTTGTGCTGGGCGTGGTGCTGGTCAGAAACGTTCCCGAGCGCGCCCACGCCCGCGCGGCGGCCTGAAGCCATAGGTGTCCTGGCGCACTTGACTGGGCGACCGCACCTTTCTTCAGGACATCTTGGGGCAGCGTTCAGACGGTGGGGCACCTTTCAATTCCGCTGCCCCGCCTCATGAGACGGTGACGCCATGACCACGACCCGCGAGGAAGCCCTGAACAAAGTGGGCGAGCTGATTCAAGACGTGAAGTTTGCCATGCTGACCGTAACGGACGAACACGGCCACCTGAAGGGCCACCCTATGACCACGCAGGACGTGGAATTTGACGGCGACATCTGGTTCCTGGGTGGCAAGGACACCGAGCAGGTGCGCAACATGGGCGCCCGGCCACAGGTCAATGTCAGCTACTCGCGCCCCGATAAAGGCATCTACGTAAGTGTGCGCGGCGCGGCCAGCCTGGTCGAGAACCGCGCCAAGCTGGAACAGGTCTGGAGTGACTTCTACAAGGCCTATTTCCCCGAAGGCATTGATGACCCCAACATTCAGCTCATTCGTATTGAAGCCGATGGCGCCGAATACTGGGAAAGCGACGGCAAGGTGCGCAGCCTGATTGGGCTCGCCAAGGGCCTGCTGACCGGCAAGGAAGCCAAGCAGGGCGAGAACGAAACCGTCAATCTGTAAGCACAAGAGGCACCGCCCCCGACACTCTGGCGTCGGGGGCGGTGCTGTTAGGCGGTCAAGAGCGGGCTCAAGCCCGTCATTCCCGTCTTACTTCAGGCTCTTGATCACAGCTTGGGTGAGGTTCGTTGCGCTTTCGTTGGCATACACCACCAGGCTGGTCTGGGCGGCCACCTGCTCATCCAACACCACGCTGTAGCCGTTGGCCTTGGCGACCTTGGCCACCGCCGCATTCAGTTTGGTGGCCAGCGGCGCAAATGTGGTGTCAATACGCTTGGCGTAGTCGGCGCGGGCCGCGCTGTAGGCCTGCTGCGCCTTAGTCAGCGCCGCGCGGTCAGCAGCGCTGCGGCTGGCGGCAGCCTTGGCATTCAGCTCGCTCAGCGCTTTCTCTTTAGCGGCCAGGTCGGCGGCAACCTTGCTGTTCAGGTCCAGGTACGCCTTGCTTTCGGGCAGGGCTTTGACGGCCTGCTGCACATTCACGATGCCCAGGCGGGATTTGGCCTGCTGGGCGTGCGGCACAGTGGCCAGCAGGGCCAGAGGCAGAAGAAACAGAAATCGGGTCATGCGGCGAGCCTCCTGTAGGTGGGGCAACAACAAGGCCCCGCGCACCACCAGGCGGGGCAGGCGGGGCCAGTTCGGGTTACTTGACGGCCTTGGCCACGGCGTCGGTAATCTCGGCAGTGGCGTCGGCGTAGATCACCAGGCCGCTCTTGGACGCGACGTCGCGGTCCATGATGATGCCGTACCCGTTGCTCTTGGCCACGGCACTAATCGCCGTGTCCACGGCTTTTTCCACAACCGCAATCTTGGGCTGCATCTGCTTGTCGTAGGCGTCGGCCTTGGACTGAATCGTCTTCACCAGCGTTTCGCGCGTCTGCTTGTCGGCGGCGGTGGCCGCCGTGCCCTTGGCGTCAATGGCCTTGATCTGCTTGTCAATGGCGCCCAGTTCAGCGTCCGCCTTCTTCTGAATCTCCTGAATTTCCTTGTCGGCGGGGTGAGCGGCCAGCAGTTTGGCCACGTCGACAAAACCAACTTTTTGAGGCGTCGTCTGGGCGTGGGGTGACACCGTACCCAGGCCGAACGCAGCCGCAAGGGCCAGGGGAGCAGTAATTTTGGCGCTAATCTTCATGGTCGGCAACGTAGCACGCATGTTTCTGAGCCGAATGAAGGCCCTCAGAGCCGCTTCACATGTGGGATCAGGCGGCGGTCAGGGCAACTGGCCCGCACCTGAGCCTCTAGACTGGGGGTCATGCTTGTACGCGACTGGATGACCCGTGACCCCGTGACTGTCACGCCCGACACACCTGTCATGGACGCCCTGCGGGTGCTGAAAGAAGGGGGCTTTCGCCGCCTGCCGGTGGTACAGGATGGCCGCTTGGTCGGGATTACCACGCGCAAGGACCTCAAAGACGCCATGCCCAGCAAGGCCACGACCCTGAGCGTCTGGGAACTGAACTACCTGCTGAGCAAGCTGACCGTTGAAGAAATGATGGCCCGCCCGGTGGTCACCGCCGCCGAAGGCGAATACATGGAAGACGCTGCGCTGCGGATGCAGGAGCACCATGTGGGCGGCCTGCCGGTGCTGAATGACGCCGGGCAGCTGAGCGGCATCATCACCACAATGGACGTGCTGCGCGCCTTTACCGGCATTCTGGGCATGCGCGAGGGGGGCAAGCGCCTGACCCTGGACATGCCCGACGTGCCCGGCAGCCTGGAGCGCGCCACCGGCGCCATCTTGCCCAGCAACATCATCAGCGTGGCAACATTTGGCGGGGAAAATGGCCGCCGCCGCTTCGTGATGCGGGTCAACGGCGACGGAGTAAGCGACGTGCGCCAGCGCGTGCAGGCCACCGGCATTGAAGTGATGGACTGATCACAGAACCCAGATCAATTGAGCAGGCAGCGGCGTCCACAAAACAGAGGGACGCCGCTGCGGCTCATAGGCCATGAACCAGGCCGCCTGAACACCTACGGCAAAAGGCCCGGCCGCCACATCCGACCGGGCCTCTTCCCTCTTTTCTTTACAGCAGGGACAGCGCGTATTCGCCCATCAGGCGCGGGATATTGACGCCCGTGGTCGCCACCGAGTTCTTGAATTCCATCGTGTGGTTGATCTCGATAATCTTCAGGCCGCCCCACTCGTTCTGGGCCTGCGGGTCTTCGACGAGGTCAATGGCGACAATCTGGCCATGAACGGCGGCGGCGGCGCGCACCGCCAGGTCGGCCAGTTCAGGCGTGACGGGGCAATTGCTGGCCTTGGCCCCCCGCGCCGTGTTGGTAATCCAGTGCTCGCTGGTGCGGTAGATGGCGCCGATACACTGGCCGCCCACCACAAAAGCGCGGATGTCGCGCCCCGGCTTGTTCACCAGTTCCTGCACGTAGAAGATGCCGTGCTGGGGGCCGCCCAGCACTTCCTTATGCTCGATGACGGCCTCGGCGGCGGCGCGGTCATTCAGGCGGCTGACCATGCGGCCCCAGGAGCCCACGGTGGGCTTGAGCACCACCGGGTAACCCAGGTCTTCGATCAGGGCCAGGGCCGTTTCGCCGTCAAAGGCCACGCCGGTGCGCGGGGTCGGCAGCCCGGCGGCATGCAGCGCGGCGTTGGTGGCCAGTTTATCGCCGCACAGTTCGATGACGTGCGCCGGGTTGATCACCTTGACCCCAAAGCCTTCCAGTGCGCGGGTAACGCCGTGACCCCGACTCTGGCTGACGCAGCGTTCGAGGGCCACGCGCCAGGGCACGGCCGCGCGGCCCTGGTCATCGAAGGTCACCTTCAGGTGCGGGGTATACACCTTGTCGTAGGGCGTGCCCAGCGCGTCCAGGGCCTCAAAGAGCATCTTTTCATCCGGACGAATCCGGTCATACAGCACGGCAAGATCAGCCATAGCGCTGTCCAGGGCAGGCAAAGCGGCGGGCGGTCAGGTGCAGGCGCCAGCGGGGCCCCACCCGACCGCCCTGAGGCCGCCTTACTCGCCCCAGTCCTCCGCTTCCTGCGGGGCCGCTTCCAGGCGGGGGGGGTCCACCGAGACCACCTCGTACTCCACGCCAGTTTCGTCGTCGGTCACAAGCTCGCCCAGTTCGGGGCTGGTCAGTTCGATGGTGGCACCCGTATCGGGATTTTCAAATTGAATGATAGTCATCTTTATCTCCTCGCGTTTGATAGGTTAAACGATCTTATACTTAGCAAACGATGCTGACTAGACAACCTTAGCGGGTCTCGACTTCATCGTCGGCCAGTTCCAGTTCGAATTTGGCCTTGCAGTGGGGGCAGGTCATCAGGCTGACCTCCACGCCGTCCTGGGCGCGGGTGGTGGGGGCCGCCGCCAGCATCTCGGTCGTGACCTCAAATTCCTCGTCACAGTGGGGGCAGGTCGTCATGGCCCCCAGCAGTTCCAGCTCGAAATCCTCGCCGCCGCCGTTGCGCGTGACCTCCATCTCGCTGTGACAGGCCGCGCAGACAATCACGTCCCCCACCGCCAGCTCGGCTCGGTCAGCGTCGGTGAGTTCCAGCACTTCCGCGCACACGGGGCAATCTACTTCCAGGGTCGCCATGACCCCAGTGTAAGGAGCGTGGCCACTCTGAGGGTCAAGCCCTCTCGCCGGGAAAACGGCCGTGCTTCTTGAAAAACGCCAGGATACTGCCCTCTGCGAGCGCCTCGCGCAGAAATTCGGGGGGTGGGGGCAGCTGCACGGTGCCGCCCGCGTGGGTCAGCAGGCCAGTATTCACATCCAGCGAGACCTCGGCGCCGTCATCCAGCAGGCTGGTCAGGTCGTATTCGAAGGCCGGAATCCCCAGGTTGAGGAGGTTGCGGTAATGAATGCGCGCGAAGCTGGGCGCCACGATGCCGCCGATCTGTAATTTCTTCAGGGCCTGCGGGGCATATTCGCGGCTGGACCCCAGACCCCAGTTGCGTCCGCCGATCAGCACGTCGCCTGGGCGCACCTGCGCGGCAAACTCGGGGCGAATGTAATGAAAGGCGAAGGTTTGAAACACGTCCTCGCCGGCCATAAAGGGGGCAAACTTGCCGGGCAGGATGTCGTCGGTGTTCACGCTGTCGCCAAACTTCCAGAGTCGGGGCATGTCAGGGCGTCCTTTGGGGCATGGGGGCCACGGCGATGGCCTCAATTTCGACCAGCAGGTCGGGGCGAAAGAAGGCGCTCACCTGTACCAGCGTGCTGGCGGGCGGCTGGGCCGTGTCCACGAATTCGTCGCGCACCCGGCGCAGCGTGCCCACCTGCGAGATGTCCAGCACGTACAGGCCCAGTTTGACCACATGGCCAAAGGTCAGGTCAGCGGCAGCCAGGGCGTGGCCGATATTCTGAAAACACTGCCGCGCCTGGGCTTCAAAGTCGCGGCCACCTACCAGAGCGCCCGCCACGTCCAGCGCCACTTGCCCGGAGATGTACAGGGTCCGGCCGCCGCTCACCTCGACCGCCGGGGTGTAGCCCACGGCAGGAGCCAGACCAGACGGCTGAAGGAATCTCACACCGCCGCTCATGCCACGTCCCTCTGTACGTCCTGTGGCAAACCAATGTGGCCCAGCACCGCCGTGGCGGCGGCCACCGCTGGGCTGGCCAGGTAAATCTGCGCGTCCTTGTCGCCCATGCGGCCAATAAAGTTGCGGTTGCTGGTGCTGACACAGACCTCGCCGGGGGCCAACACCCCCTGGTGGCGGCCCATACACGGCCCGCAGCCCGGCGTGCCCAGCACCGCCCCGGCCCGCTGCAGGGTCAGGAGGGTGCCGTCGGCCATCGCCTGCTCCATGACCTCGCTGCTGGCCGGAATCACCAGCAGGCGTGTGCCAGCGGCCACCCGCTGCCCGCGCAGCACCTCGGCGGCGGCGTGCAGGTCCTCAATGCGGCCATTGGTGCAGGTCCCGATAAACACCTGATCCACCCGCAAGCCGCGCAGCGCCGCCACGTCATGCACGTTGTCCACCTCACTGGGGGCCGACATGCGCGGGTTCAGGGCCGAGAGATCCAGCGTCAGTTCCCGGACATAGGTCGCGCCCTCATCCGGGTACACCCACCCAGGCACCTCGTAGCCGTAGCCAGTCAGGATTTCACCGCCCGGCACCACCAGGCCGACTTTGGCGCCGGCTTCGACGCACAGGTTGGCCAGGGTCATGCGTTCCCCCCGTGTAAAGCGGTCTCCGGCGTGCATCTCGATGCTCTGGTAGGTGGCGCCGTCGGCCCCCAGCACCCGGATCATCTCCAGGGCGGCGTCCTTGGCCCCTACCCCAGGGCGCAGGTCGCCGGTGAACGTCACCTTGACGCTCTCAGGCACCTTCAACCAGGTTTTGCCGCTGGCCGCCGCCAGGGCGATGTCCGTGGCGCCCATGCCGCTGCCAAAGGCAGCCACCGCGCCGTAGGTCGTCGAGTGGCTGTCAGACCCCAGCACAATCCAGCCGGGCCGGGCCAGCCCCTCTTCCATCAGCACCTGATGGCAGATGCCGCGCCCCACGTCAAACAGGCGCACGCCGGTGCGGGCAGCGTACTCGCGGGCTTCTTTTTGCGCCTGGGCCACACTGACCGTGCTGGCCGGTGCCACGTGATCAATCACGATGGAGACCCGCTCAGGATATTTGGGGAGGGCCGCCAGGTCGCGCTCCATGCGCTCGATAAAGCTCTGGGCAATAGAGTCCACGACCATCACCTGGTCCACCTCGACCACCGCGAGGTCGCCGGCATACACCCGCTGCGCGCCGCGCTGGGACAGAATCTTTTCCGCCATCGTCTGTGGGCGGAGCTCGAGAACAGTCATGACCCCATCATGCCGCTTTCGGTATTCAGCAGCGTGAGTTTGACTTGAAAACTGCGGCTTTTCTTATCAAACGGAATGGCAAAACGATCCATGATGAGCTTCAACACGCACCACAAGCCCAGTGACCGGCTTTTTTGGACTCGGGTCAAGATATACATTCTGCACTCTGTCACAGTTCAGGCTGTACCAAAAATTCAGTTTGCCGCCGCGCGGCGCGCTTCTCAGGCCCACGCCTGCCTTGACGTGGGCGGGGCGCAGTCTGGCCGTTCGGGTGGCCCCCAGGAGCCCTATGACTGTTCGCCGCTCTGCCCTGCCTGCTGCCCTGCCTGCTGCCCTGACCCTGTCTGTCCTGCTCGCCGCGTGTACGGCCCCCACGCAGCCCCCAGCGCCCGACGCGATGCTGGCCCCTGCAGCCACCCGCACCCCCACGCCCCCAGAACCGACCGCCGCACCCACGCCCACGACCGACCTCAGCAAGACCTATCCGGGGGGCCAGCCCATGACCGCGCAGGCGCTGGACAAGAGCGTGCCCCTGATTCTGGTGCATGGCCTGGGCGGCTTTGGGCGAGATGAGGCGCTGGGTCTGCGCTACTGGGGGGGCCTGCTGGACGTGGAACAGGACCTGCGCGCCCAGGGCTACCGGGTCTTTACGGCCAGCATGGGGCCCGTCAGCAGCAACTGGGACCGCGCCGCCGAACTGTACGCGCAGATCAAGGGCGGCTGCGTGGATTATGGCGCCGCGCACGCCGCGCAGCATGGGCACGCCCGTACCGACCCCGCCAAGTGCTACGCCGGCTTCTATCCGGCCTGGGACGCCGCGCATCCGGTGAATCTCTTGGGGCACTCGATGGGCGGGCAGACGGCCCGCACACTGGTCAAACTGCTGGACGACGGCCACAGTGCCAATGGGGCCAACGCCAGCGGCAGCCTGTATTCCGGAGGCCGTGCCGGCTGGGTGCGCAGCGTCATGACGGTCAGCAGCCCCAACAGCGGCAGCCCCGCCGCCGACACGCTGCAGGGCGCCATTCCCATGTTCAAGAACCTGATTCTGGCCTTTGCTGCCAGCGTGGGCGCCGCCGACCCCGAGAACTTCGTCTACAACTTTGACCTGGGGCACTGGGGCCTGACCCGCGCGCCGGGCGAGCGCTTCAGCGCCTACCAGAACCGCGTATTTGCTTCCAGAATCTGGACCAGCACCGACCAGGCCGCTTACGACCTGAGCCCCGACGGCGCGGCGGCGCTCAACCGCTGGGTCGGGCGCAGCCGCACCACCCGGTACTTCTCGTGGGAGACCAACGCCACCACGCCGGGCCTGCTAAGCGGCTGGCACTACCCCACCCTCACCATGAACCCGGTGATGTCGGTGGTGGCGTTTCCTTACGCGCCGCCCCTGAGCCCCGGTCTGGGCAACATTGGCGGGCGCAGTCCAGCGGGGGCCGTGACCTACGACCGCAGCTGGTGGCCCAACGACGGCCTGGTGCCCAACAAGTCCATGAACGCGCCCCTGAATGAGACCAGCACAGCCTACAGCAGCGGCGTTACCGCGCCGGGCAGCTGGTCACGGCTGGGCCGGGTGAGCGGCTACGACCACATTGACATCACGGGGAACCTGTCCTTCCGCGACGTGAAAGCGTTTTACCGCAATCAGGCGGCGTTCCTGGCTGGACAGAACTGAAGACTTGTTGCGCAGTAACTGAAGGGGCAGCGGAGCAACGTGAACCGTTGCCCCGCTGCCCTGCGCTTGGCTTCAGAGAATGGGGCCGTGGCGTCGACGTTGCCAGCGGAGATTGACGAGTCCAGCGACGCAGCCCCAGATCACGCCGTGCCGTGAGGGCTGGTTCCTGAAGAACTCCTTGCAGGCGCGGAACTTCTTGATGCGGTTGATGACATTCGCGGCGGTGATCCGCACTTTGGAGATCAGGCGGTTCAGCTCGCGTTGCTCTTGGCTCAACGCGCCCTTCCTGGGGCGCTTGGCGGGCACGATGGTCTCCTGGTCGGGATAGACCTTCTCTATTCCGGTGTACCCGCGGTCCCCCCACACCCGGACGTGCCTGGGAAGCCGAGTCATCAGCCGGGAACGCCGCAGCACCTTCATGTCGTGAGTGCGACCGCTGGCGGTCGCACTGAGGTGGACGCTCAGCCCCCCGGGCGTCACCGCCACCTGGGTTTTGAGGGTGTGGGTGCCCTGCTTGACACTGTAGAACCGCTTCTTGCCCCTGGGCCGCCCGACCGCCTTCTTGCCTGGCTTCTGCCCCTTCTTCACTTTCGGCTGCCCCCGGGGCTGCTCAGTTCCGTCCACAATGACGTCCGTCAGCCCGGGGAACACCTCCAAGAACTCGTCCAGCGAACGAATCTTTCTCGGCTTCTTGCTCGCTTTGCCAGGAGCTTCGTCCGGCTGGGCTTGGAGCGTCCGGGGACGCAGGGGAGCAGGCAAGGCCTGCTCCAACACCGGCAACAGGCCGTGGATGTTGCGGCAGACGTTCGCCGCGTCCAAATCGAACAGCAGGCCCAAGACGTGCATCGTGAAGTACTGCCGCAGATAGAGCAGCGTGACCAGCAGCCGCTGGCCCAGGTCCAGCTTGAAGGTGTTGCCCGCCCCGATGCGCCTCACCCGTCCGGCGCGCAGCAGAAAGCGGCGGTGGGCCTGCTCCCACAACAGCTCCAGTTCAATCACGAGTTGGTCAAACGCTGCGGGCGTTAACCCCACCAGCCGCTCGAAGGAACGCGTTCGGGACTTCAGCTTCTCCAGCCGCAACACCCCTGAGCCTACCTACCCTCAGCTCTACTGCGCAACGGGTCTTGAGAGAAAAGGGCTAGAGGGGTGAGGGGCAGGCAGGACCCCAGCGCCACTGGCCGGGGGGAATGAGGCCCCGCAGCAAGGCGGCGGCCTCCTGTTCATTGGAGGACAGCCGCCGCCAGCAGAGAGATAGGAGACTGCCGTAGTGCAAATCTTCCCCCGCTTCTGGCTGATCGTTGGGGCTCAGGACAGCCGTTGTTCTTGAAGCCTCTTCTTCCAAAGCCTGGAGCGGCGTTCATGTGCGCCCAACCCGGCTTCTGGCCCTTGACCGGCATGGTGGGGGCATGACCCCTTCACCCCGGCTGCATCCCGTCACCGACGACCCTGCGTGCTACGACGACCTGCTGGCCCAGATGGCAGGCGCGCGCTTCGTGCTGATCGGTGAAGCCTCGCACGGGACCCACGAGTTTTACGAGGAACGCGCCCGCCTGACGCGGCGGCTGATTGAGGAGCGCGGGTTTGAGGCGGTGGTCGCAGAAGCCGACTGGCCCGATGCCTACCGCGTCAACCGCTTCGTGCGTGGGCAGGCGCCGACGGACGCCCACGCCGAGGCTGCCCTGGGTGACTTTGGGCGCTTCCCACGCTGGATGTGGCGCAACGAGCCCACGCGCGACTTTGCGGCTTGGCTGCGGGCGCACAACGCACGCCGTCCCCAGGCGCAGGCTGGCTTTTACGGCATGGACCTCTACAGCCTGCACCGCTCAATGGACGCGGTGGTGGCTTACCTGGAGGGTGTGGACCCGGCAGCCGCCCAGCGGGCCCGGCAGCGGTACAGCTGCTTTGAGCCGTACGGCACCGACCCGCAGAGTTACGGCCTGGCCACGGGCTACGGGGTGGCCGAACCGTGCGAGGACGCCGCAGTGGCCCAGCTGGTGGAGTTGCAGGCGCGCACGCTGCGCAGGGCAGGCGAGGACATCCTGGCCGAAGACGAGCGCTTTTACGCCGACCAGAACGCCCGCCTGGCCCTGAACGCCGAACGCTACTACCGCGAGCTGTTCCGGGGACGGCAGGACACCTGGAATCTGCGCGACACCCACATGGCCGATACCGTGAACGCCCTGGCCGGGCATCTTGAGGCCCAGGGTCAGGCGGGCAAACTGGTCGTGTGGGCGCACAACTCTCACGTGGGCGACGCGCGGGCCACCGAGGTGGGCTGGCGCCAGGGCCAGGAAAATCTGGGCCAGTACCTGCGCCAGCGCCACCCTGGGCAGACCTTTGTGCTGGGCCAGACCACCTTTTAGGGCCACGTGACGGCCGCCGACGACTGGGGGCAGCCCGCACGCCACCAGGCCGTGCGCCCCGCCATAAGCGGCAGTGTCGAAGCCGCGCTGCATGCCCTGCGGCCCTCTCACTACTGGCTGAGCCTGCGCGGCGAGGTGCCACCTGCCCTGCACGGCGAGCGCCTGCAGCGCTTTATCGGCGTCCTCTACCGGCCCGCCACCGAGCGGCAGAGCCACTACCTGCACACCCGCCTGGCCAACAGTACGACGCCGTGCTGCACCTGGACCGTACGGGCGCCCTGGTGCCGCTGGACAGCCCCGGCGAACCACCCGAGCAGGCAGAAGCTGGGGAGCAGCCCGCCACCTTTCCCAGCGGCGAATAGGTCAGGGGTGCCGAGGCGCAGCGGCCCCAGAGCGCTTCTCAAATGCCAGGTTCCGCCGCCGCCTCAGCCCATTTGTGGGGAGGAGGTGGCCCAGAGTCGGCCGAGTGTGAAAGACTTAACCCCAGTGAGCTGCCTGCCCGCCTTTTCCCGTCCCCTGTTCGTGTCCTGTGTCTGCTCCGGCGCCGCCCCGCTGCCTGTCTGGAGGCCAGCGTGACGGGCGCGGCCGGGACGCTGCAGGCCCGCGTGCCCCTGACGGAACACGGCGGCGTGCTGTGCGAGCAGGCGCTGTGGCGCGGCCAGAGCGTCTTTGTCAAGACCCTGGTGGTGGACAGCCCCGAGGTGCAGCGCCGCTTTGTCCACGAAGGTCAGGTGGCGGCCAGCGTGGCGTGCTCCCTGATTGTCTCGCCGCTCCAGTGCACCCCGGACCACCTGATTTTTCCCTTTGTCCCCGGCGGCACCCTGCGCGACCGGCTGGAACAGGGCCAGCTGAATGTCGAGGAAGCCACGGCCGTCACGGCGGGGGTGCTGCTGGCGTCCGCCCACCTGCACGCGCGCGGCGTGACCCACCACGACCTCAAGCCGGAGAATGTGCTGCTGGCCGGGGGGGAGCCCAGTGCCCAGAGCGTGCGGGTCATTGACTTTGGCATGAGCCACGCCAGAGGCCTGCCGCTAGATATCCACAGCGGCACGCGCATGGGCACGCCGCATTTCATGGCGCCCGAACAGTTTCTGGGGCTGCGCGGCGACCCCCGCAGCGACCTGTACTCGGCGGGCGTGCTGCTGTTCGACTGCCTGGCCGGGCACCCGCCCTACGAGGACGCGCTGGGCTGGCTGGCGGGCATTCACGAACGGCGCGCGGCCCTTCCTGGCCCGCCTGAGCTGCACGGCGTCCTGCGCGCCGCGCTGGGCCGCCAGCCCGACGACCGCCCCAGCAGTGCGGGCGCCATGCTGGCCGAGGTTCAGGCGGCGCGCGTGGCCCTGGGGCTGACCCCGGTACCGGAGGACCTGTGCCCCTTCTAGCCTTTACGGGCAACCCCTTTCTGGCGGAAGAAACGCTGCGCCTGACCCTGCGGGCCCGCACGATAGACCCCCGCTCTCTTCCGCGCGTCAGCGGCGAGGACGTGACGCTGGACCTTCTGGACGCGCACCTGCAACCGGGCCTGTTTGGCGACGGCGGCGTCATCGTGGACCTGGCCGGGGTCAAGCCCGACAAGGCGCTGCTGGAGCGTCTGGTGGGCGCCGCCGTAACGGTGGCCCTGCTGGATGAGGCGCCCCCGGCCACGCGCCTGAAACTGTACGAGGCGCGCGGCGAGGTGATTCCTTCGGCCGCGCCCAGCAAGCCGGGCGACGTGACGGGCTGGGTCACCCAGCGGGCCCGCGCTCAGAAGGTGCCGCTGGATAAGGGGGCCTGCGCTTACCTGGCCGAGGTCTACGGCGCCGACCTGGCGGGCATCGCCGCTGAACTGAACAAACTGGCACTGCTGGACGGCCCCTTTACCCGGGAGGCTGTGCAGCGCGTGGTGGGCCTGGAGCCGCCCGGCGACAGTTTTGCCATGCTGGGCGCCGCCACCGCTGGCCGCGTCACCGAGGCCGTGACCCAGCTGCGCCGCCTGCTGGCCGCCGGCGAGGACCCCTTCAAACTGATGGGCGCGGTGGTGTGGCAGTACAGCCTGGTCGCGCGATGCGTGGCGCTGCAGCAAGAGGGCGGGCCGGTCAGTGAGGGCGTGGCCGCGCAGCGCCTGGGCGTCAAGCCCTACCCCGCCAAGAAGGCACTGGAGGTGGCCCGCCGCCTCAATGAAGCCAGGATTCGAACGCACCTGGAGCGTATTCTGGCCGCCGACCTCGCCATGAAGCGTGGCCAGGACGCCGGCACGGTCATGGAACGCCTGGTGGTCCAGCTGAGCCTGTAAGCGTGGGCGTGACGACTCAGCTGCACCAGCGTTGCGGCCCGCAATCCCGCCGCTGACTAGAGCGAGTGAGGCCGCGCGCAGAGGCAGGGCGCTTTTCCAGGCGTGGCCTTTGAGGTGCGCCGGCGGAGCTCAGCATCCACTGACCTTGCGGCGAGCAATTGACTGGCGAAACGCCATCTTGAACAACTGCCGACCGCACTATCAGGAAGATTCAAAGAGCGGCGCCGCAGCCGGGGACAGTTCTGCAGGAAAGCGCATAGAGCGGGATGCCCGGCATAACATGAACAGAGCCAGACGGGTGCCGGTGGATCAACAAAATACGCCGACCCTGCCCAGCCAAGGGCTGTTGCCTTCCTGCAGAGGTGGACAGTCCCTCTCTATCCCAGGGAGGCGGCAAGCCCCGCACCCATAAGCCGTTTGACACGTCTGCCTATCCTGGAGCCACCTCCCCTTCATGCCGACGCGGCCTCAGGTTGTGCCACGAGGAACACCTTGGCCCGCCTCTCTTTGTTCCTGACCAGGCATCCGCCGCAGCGCAGGAACAGCACCCTCTGTTCCTGGCTTGTCCCAGGGGCCCGGCTAAGGTCAGTGCAGGTTCAGTGCGCCCCGCAGGCGGCGGAACCAGCCCCCACCGGGCCACCGCCTGCACCCTGGAGGAACTACATGAAAAAAGCTGTTGTCCTGGCCACCCTGCTCCTGAGCAGCTCTGCTTTCGCCTCTTACCAGTCCTGGGCTGGCGGCGCTCCCAAGCGCACAGCAGCAGTGCAGGTAGACGGCGTCACCCGCCCCAGTGAAGCCCCGGATGGCGCGACCCGACCCAGCGGCGTCTCGGGTGCAGCCACCGAAGGAGCAGGTCGCCCCAGTGACCTGAGCCCTCAGGGCGGCATCAACGCCATCTGAATTCAGCAAGCCCAACCTGCACTCACCGACCATCCGGCCCTGTTCGGGTGGTTTTCCTCTGCCCTTTCCCAAACCCCCTGTCGCCTTTTTCCCTAAGGAGTGCTGAACTTGAACGTCATCCGTGTTGTTACCCTCATGCTGGCTGGCGCCTGCGCCCTTGCCTCGTGCAGCCAGACCGCCGAGCTGCCTTCCGCCTCCGTTTCGGCTGCGGCGCCGCAGACGACGCTGCTCTCGGCCCAGGCCATCAGCAACCGCACCGACATCGTCAACCGGGCCAAGGCGTGGGTGGCGGCGCGCGTGCCATACAGCCAGACCACGCTGCGCGACGGCTACCGCCAGGACTGCTCGGGCCTGGTCAGCATGGCCTGGGGCCTGAGCACCGCAGGCACCTGGGGCGGCCCCAACACGGCCACGCTGCCGGGGTACGCCGACAAGATTGGCTATAACGACCTGCTGCCCGGCGACGCTGTCAACAACCCCCGGACAGGCAACGACGGCCATGTGGTGCTGTTCGTGGAATGGAAGACCCCCAGTGAGGTCAACAAGCCGAATGACCGCGTGTTCATCGCTTACGAGGAGAATGGTGGGGCAGGCAAGGCCATCCGTTCAGAATTGACGCTGCGCAAGTTAACCAACGGCCGCTACACCATCGTGCAATACGGCGGCGAGTACGACCTGCTGCGCTCTAAAGCGGTGACTTCTGCGCCGCCCGCACCACTCCCCACGGTGACCCACAGCGGCAACGGCGACCTGACAGCGGGCGAAGGCCTGATGGCCAATGGTGACTCGGTGCTCTCGAACAATGGGCAGTACCGCCTGGCCATGCAGGCCGATGGGAATCTGGTGCTCTACAGCGCAAGCGGCAGCCCGCGCATCATCCCAACCGGCACCTACGGCAAACCCGTTCACCGCCTCGTCATGCAGAGCGACGGCAATCTGGTCATCTACGGCACGGGCAACCAGGCGCTGTGGGCCACGAACACCTCCGGCCGCGCGGGTGCCTGGCTGGCTATTGAGGACGGCGGCGCCCTGGTCCTGTGGCACGGCTCGCAGGTCGCGTGGCGCAGCGGGCCGGGCGGGTCACCCACGCCGCCCCCACCGCCACCAACCCATAACGACGACGACCTGCTGACGAGCGGCGAGGGCCTGAGCGCCACCGACGACTGCTTTCATTCCCGTGATGGGCGCTATCACCTGTGCCTGCAGAGCGACGGCAACCTGGCGCTGTACGGTCCCAGCGGGGTGCTGTGGACCACCAACACCGCCGGGCGCGGCCACCAGTTGCGGATGCAGGCGGACGGCAATCTGGTGCTGCTGGACGCCGGAGGCGCGAAGATCTGGGACACCGGCACGGGCGGCCACCCTGGCGCCGCTCTGGCGGTGCAGGTGGACGGCAATCTGGTCGTCTACCACAATGGGAACGTCATCTGGCAGCGGTAAACCGCACAGAGAACCAGAGGCCACACCAGGGCATATCCTGGGCGGCCTCTGGTCCGAGAGAGAAACTTTTACTTCAGGGTCGAGAGGGCGGTGTACAGCTCATTGACCTGCGAAGGCAGCACCACGATATAAGGCTGGTCGTTCACGATTCGGGCCTGGGCCTTGAGCAGAAAGCCAGTCAGAAGAGAAAGACCCTGCCCACGGGCCTGCTCGCTGCCCGGCGAATCCCAGAAGCCTTCAGCCAGACCCCGCCGCAACTGGTCCAGCAGGGTCTGAGACAGGCGGCCCATCGCGCCCGCCTCAAGATTCACTGTTCCGCCGTCCGGCACGATAATGACGCCCGAGTTGGGCATGTACTCGCGCACGCGGTTCAGTTCCTCCAGGGCCGCCCGGTAGCTGGGGCCACGGTCGCAGCGACTTGGGCAGGAGGGCAGCGCCGCCGCTGACAGCGCAGCTTGAGGCGCTGCATTGACCGGCACCTCCGTTGCTGCTTCACCACATGCCGTCAGCATAATCACCAGCGTAACCCATAGACCTTTCTTGGCTTTCCTCACAGATTCAGCTCCTTCTTCTCGGCGTCGCTGGCCGAAGCGCCCGCAGTATGGACCGAGCACAGGAACAGAGCAGGAACAGCGCCCTCTTCTGCCGTGTCACACGGCTTCTGCCCGTCACGGTAACAGATCGGAACAGGGGGCTTGGTTCTGTGCATCTGGACGCCGCCGTCCTCCTTTTCGTGACCCCTGAGTGCTGGCCAAGGGTGAGACCAATGGTCGCGTTCAGACAAGACCATTCTGATGTTGAGGCCTGACAGAGAGTCCACTGACAGACTTTGTAATCGCCAGAGGCCTAGCTGATCGACAACCTCTGAAGCCTTCTGCTCCAGACGGCTCTCAGAGCGACCTAATTTTTATCCCTCAACTGCTTTTGAGAGAGTAGCTTCATAGAGCAATGCCGCAAAACAACCGTTAATGACTCGGTGGCGGCACTGTCCCATCTTGCCTGCACCGGAAGACCGCTGCGAATCTATTTGCACCTTGGTCTCGACTCGCTGGACTTCTGAAGTTACAAGTCGCGCAGGGTAAAGCCGGGGGCCTCGTTCAGTTCATCTAGAAGCCGGCGGGCGTACCGGGCGTAGGCACGGTCAGCCGCCCCTTGATCACCCCGCCTCAGGTGACCGCGCAGCAGGCCGCGCTGGGCCTGTTCATTCATGGGGTCCAAGTCGGCGGCGCGCGTATATGCCCACAGTGACAGCGCCGGGTCTGTGGCCTGCATCTGCGCCCCCAGGGTCAGGGCCGCCGCCAGCGTCTCCGCTTCCACCTCACCCCGGAGCTCGGCAATCCATTCGGCGTCCTGCTGCGGCAGAAATGGCCCGACGTAAGCTTCTGCGGCGCGGCGCAGCGCTTCTGGCTCTCCAGACGCCAGAGCAGCGCGGGCCAGGCGGCTATCCAGACACACCTCAAACTCCTCGGCCAGGCGGTACAGTCCCGCCTCGAACGGCAGAGGATTGAACGTGACCGCTGGATGGGCCGCCAGCGCGCAGCGCAGCTGCCGGACCGCCACACGGAAATGTTCACCGTGCCGCCGTTCTGCCGAGCCGTCCCACAGAGCGTCCACAATGCGCTCCCGCGTGCCGGGGCCATGCAGGGCCAGCCACACCAGAATCTCGCCGGATTTGGCTCTGGGAAGATGCAGAGGCTCGCCCTGCACCTGGACCCGGAGGCTGCCCAGGGTCAGCAGGCCCAGCCGTAAACGGGGAACGCCCGGCGCAGCGGGGTAGGCCGGGTGCCCAGTAGTCACTTCACCGCCTCCCTGGCACAGGGCGAACAACTCCGTCAGCACCGCTGCGTCGGCGCGGAGCACGCTGCGTTCGGGGTGCTGCAGGGCAAGGCGCAGAGGGGCCAGGTGGGCAGCGTTCAGGCGGCCCATCTGCCGGGCCAGTTCGGCCAGATACGCCTGCGCCCGTTCCTGCACGCCGAACGCCGCCCTGGACTGGGCGGCCTGAGCAAAGTAAGTCTGGGCCGCTGCCCAGTCCCGCTGCTCAAAGGCAAACAGCCCCTCACACAGCGCCAGCTGATGGGCGGATTCACTGGCGCCGTGCGGCGCCGCGTGCCGCGCCCGCGCCAGCGCCTCGTTGGCGGCCGGCAGGTCACCGCAGCGCAGCGCCGCTTCGGCCAGCCCTGGCCAGATCAGCGGCGGCAGAGTGTCCAGCTTAAAAGCCGCGCTGCCAGCCAGCGCCGCCCCGTACAGCGCCCTGGCCTGCTCGTACTGCCCTGCAGCCCGGTGCAGGTCGCCCAGCGTGGCCTGAAGCAGCGGCTGCATGACGCTGCCTTCCTGTGTGGCCAGGGTCAGCGCCTGCGTGCCCACTGTCAGCCCCTCGTCAATCCGGCCCTGCCCCTGGAGGAGACAGGCCAGGTCGTTCTGAAGTGCCAGCGCCCGGCTGGGCATTCCAAGCGCCTGATAGACCTCCAGCCCCCGGCGCAGCGCCCGTTCGCTGTCGAGCGGCTGCCCCAGCACCATGTATGCCTCATGAACCAGCGCCAGGGCCGCGCCTAACCCCAGCAGGTCATCCTCGGTCTCGGCCTGCTCAGCGGCGGCCAGCGCTTCCTGTAAGCCAGCAGCCAGCTCGCCACAACCCAGCAGGGCACTGGCGCGCAGGCGCCGCAGGCTCAGGGTCGGTTCGTCAGGCTGGGTCAGGGCCAGGCCCTCATCGGCCAGGGACAGCTGCTCCTGAAAGCGTCCACTGCGGGCCGCCAGCGTCCCCAACGCAAACAGCAGCCGGCGGTCGCGGTGACCCTCGGCCCGTAGGGTCCGCAAGAGCGCCTCACCGCGCGCCGCCTCACCCGTTTCCAGCAGGGCCTGGCCCCAGGCCCGGCGCAGCTGTGGGGTCAGGTGGGCTTCGGGCAACTGCTCGACCACCTGGCGCACCAGCCGGGGTTCCCACCGTACCTCGTACCGGCGCACCAGCCGCTCAGCCAGCGCCAGCGCCGTGTCCTGCGCGCCCGCTTTCAGGTAGTGCCCCAGGGCGCGCACCTCCTCGCCGTCGGCCTCGGCCGCCTGCCCGGCCGCCAGATGCAGCTGCTGGTGGCGCTCTGGCTGCGCGCGCAGTTCAGCTTCCAGTAGGTTCAGCACCAGGCGGTGAGGCCGCGCGGCCTCGCCCCCCAGCGGCGTCAGGGGCAGGCCCACTGCCCGCGCCGCACGCAACCAGCCTGCGGGCAGGGCCACGCCCAGCCGCGCCAGCCCCGCTTCGTGCCAGGTGTCGGCCACCGCCGCTTCGGGCAGCCGAACGCGGACTTCGGGCGGCAGACGGCCCAGCACATCGCGCACCAGATCGTCGGGCAACAGCAGGGGCGCGGCGCCGCTGGCCACCAGGGCCAGGCCCGCTGGCCAGCCTTCCAGGGCCTGATGGGCGGCTTCGGGCGACTGAGCGGCCTGCCGCCCAGCAAAATACGCCTGGGTTTCGGGCAGAGAAAACGCCAGATCCTCTGCGCCCAGCAGCCGCGCCATTCCGGCAGCCAGATGGCGTGACAGTTGCAGAGGTGGGCGCTCGCAGCCGCTCAGCAGCAGGCGGTGGCCCTCGCCCAGGGCGCCCACCAGGGCGTCCAGCCAGCGGCCAGCGGCAGTCCCCAGCAGGTCGGCGCCGTCCAGCACGAGGTCCAGGTTCGCCGGGGCGCCGTCCAGGTCACGGGCGAGGGCCTGGGCGCGCGCGGCAGGCGCGGGCGACAGCTGGGCCGCCTGCCACTGCGGCACCTGCACCTCTGGCAGGGCCGCCTTCAGCGCCGCGACCACCGCCTGTTCCAGGGCGCCGCCCTCGGCGTGATCCTCCTGCACACTCAGCCAGGCCACGGCGCGGGCGGTCTGGCGTGCATGCTGGGCCAGCGCCGTCGTCTTGCCGTACCCGGACGGCGCGACCAGCACGACCAGCGGGGTCTCGGCCTCGGCCAATGTGGCCGCCACCCTGGCGCGCGGCAGTTCGCCGCGCAGAGGCCGCGGAATAACTGGACTGAGTTGGAGGTGTGCCATCGCCCGCCCTTCCCGCCCCGGTGTCTGGGCGGCGCGACCAGTGAGACGGATTTCGCTTCATTCCGGCACAGCTGGGAAGGCCCCGTCTGCACCTCCAGAGCACGAAATCCGCCGTTTCTCCTTCTCGCTTCACCCGGATTTCATCGGCGTCCGTAGGAGTCCCGGACGCCCAGTCTACGGGGTGAGACAGGCCCAAGGCTGCCCCCATCGGCCTGACCAGATGGCGGATGCGGCGGCCAGGGGACCACCCGGTCAGCCTGTGAGCTAGGCCTCCCCAGCCTCTCCGGCTTCCACGCGCGTTTCCACCACGATGTCACTATTCAGTGAGGCCGCCACCGAGCAGTATTTCTCGTGGCTCAGGTGCGCGGCCCGGTGCAGCGCCTCTTCGGTGATGCCCGCGCCGCTGGCAATGTGGCGCACCGTAATTTGCGTGTAGCGCTTCGGGGTGGTCTCGGCGCGCGTGCCCTCGACCTCAATGCGGTAGCGGGCCAGAGGGGTTCGGCGCTTTTGCATGATTTCCACGACGTCGTAGGCGGTACAGGTGGCCAGGGCGCCCAGCAGGGCCTCCATGGGCGACACGCCCACCTTGACGGCACTGTTGTCAATCAGCAGTTGGTGGCCGCTCTCACTGAGGCCCAAGTAGCGCTGCTCGCCCAGCCAGGTCACATTCAGGGTCTTCTTCATGCCCCCTACGCTAGCGCGCCCCCAGGACCTGTTTCTTGTTGGGTGTCCAGGTCACCGTCCAGACCAGGGCTCAGTTCGGTGTCCAGGCCGGCGTCATCGTCTTCCTCGGGCAGTGGCAGGCGCACGCGGAAGGTCGCGCCGCCGCCCGGCGTGTCCACGACCTCAATGGTGCCGCCGTGCGCTGTGACCACCTGCTGCGCGATGGTCAGGCCCAGGCCCGCCGAGCCCGCCTCCTTGCCCCGGTAGAACTTGTCAAAGATGCGCGGCTTGACGGCGTCGGGAACGCCGGGGCCGTGGTCCACCACCCGCACTTCCAGCTCGCCGGGGCGCGGCTCGATCTCCAGCCCCACCAGCTCGGCGCTGCCGGTGACGCGCACGGCGTTGGTCACCAGATTGACAAACACCTGGGTCAGGCGCCCAGGGTCGCCCACGATTTCGTAGGCGCCCTCCGGGGCCCGCACGCCGTAATCCCGGCCCACCTGCCTCAGCAGCTGTCCCAGATTCATGAAGTGCATCTCGATGCTCTGGACCAGCTCGCCGCGCGAGAGTTGCAGCAGGTCGTTGACCAGGCGGGTCATGTTTTCGGCCACGCGCTGGGCGTCCATCAGGGTCTGCGAGCCGCCGGCCTCGCGCTCGGCGCGGCGCAGGTAGCCGTGCAGGGCGGTCAGCGGCGTGCGCAGCTCGTGGCTGGTCTCGGCCAGAAAGGTCTTTTGCAGATTCAGGGCCTCTTCCAGCTGCCGGGCCTGAACCTCCAGTACCTGACTCTGGCGCTCGGCGGTGTTGCGCAGGCGCTCGACCTCTTGCAGGCGGGCCCGGAGATTCTCGTTCAGCTGCCGGATTTCCTGCTCGGCACGCGCGCGCTGCTGCTGGGACTCCACCTCGGCCATGGCGCGGCGAATGCTGGACGGCAGGCGTTCCAGGCGCTGCTTGAGGATGTAGTCCGTGACGCCCTCGCGCAGCGTGTCCACCGCCGTTTCCTCGCCCATCGCGCCGGTCACGATGATGAACGGCACCTGCGGCCAGCGGGCGCTGGCGGCGCGGTAGGCGCTCAGGCCGTCGTAGCTGGGCAGCGCAAAGTCGCTGAGAATCAGGTGCGGCGCGGCGGCGTCCAGGGCTGCCACAAACCCGGCCTCGTCCTCCACCCGCGTGACCTCGACGCTCCAGGGCAGGTCGTCAATGTGCATGGTGACCAGCTCATGGTCCAGTTCGTTGTCTTCCAGGTGCAGAATTCTGAGCTGGCCTTCCTCACCGGGCAGGGTATGCGCGGTCACGCCGGCCCACCCACCGGCAGCGTGACCGTGAAGGTGGCGCCCTCGCCCGGCTGGCTGTCGGCGCTCACGGCGCCCCCATGACGCAAAACGATACGGCGAACGTTCGCCAGGCCAATGCCGATGCCTTCAAATTCATCGGCGCGGTGCAGACGTTGAAACACACCAAACAGTTTATCCGCGTAACGGGGGTCAAAGCCCACGCCGTTGTCCCGCACCGTGAGCTGTACCTGGCCGCCCTGAGCGTCGGCCGTGACCCAGATGCGCGCGGGGTCACGGCCACGGGTGTATTTCAGGGCGTTGGACAGCAAGTTGGTCATAACCAGGCCCAGCAGCGCCTCGTCCCCCTGCACCTGGGGCATCTCCCCTGGCAGCTCAAAGGCCACGTCGCGGCCTGCGCGGTCGGGTTCCAGGCCCCGCCAGCTGCTCAGGGTCAGGTCGCGCAGATTGACGGGCACCCGCCGCAGTTCCTGGCGGCCCATGCGGGAAAAGGACAGCAGGTCGTCAATCAGCTGGCTCATGCGGCTGGCCGAGTCCCGGATGACGCTCAGGTAGCGCCCGCTCTTGGGCGGCAGCCCCTCGCCGAGGTCCTTGCCCAGCAGGTCGGCAAAGCCCACGATATGCCGCAGCGGCGTGCGCAGGTCGTGGCTGACGCTGTAACTGAAGGCTTCGAGTTCGCGGTTGGCACCTTCAAGGTCCAGGGTGCGCTGGGCCACCCGCTCTTCAAGGGACTGGTTGAGCTGTTGCAGGTCGGCCTGGGCGGCCAGCACCCGCTCCTGCAGGCGGTCGTTGCTGAGCGCCGAGGCAAACCGCTGCGCGAGTTCCTGGGCCAGGTCCGAGTCGCGGCTGGTGATGGTCTGGCGGTACAGCAGCCCCAGCACGCCTTCAAGGACGCCACCGCGCCCCACCAGCGGATAGAACACGGCGCCGGTGGCGCTGACGCGGTGCAGCGCCGGGTCGTGGTCAATAAACACGGGGTCTTCGGTCTGTAGCACCCGCTCGATGGCCTGCGCCGCCACGAGGTGCAGCGCCGCCGCGTGCCAGGTGGCCCCCGGCGAGGACGTGGCCACCAGCCGGGTGGGCTGCACCGTCCACAGGGCGCCGCTGTCGGCCACGCGGGCGCTGAGGCGGGCCAGGGCCGCGCGGTAGCGGTCATGGCGAATGTGGTCGCCGTCCTCGCTGCGGGCTGTCAATTCTTCGGTCACGTCGGCCAGCAGCCGGGCGGCGTTCTCGGCGTAGACCGAGTCGTCCACGTCGGTGCTGGTGCCCACCCATTCAATCACGCGCCCTGCGGCGTCGCGCACCGGCAGGCCGCGCGTGACGAAGGTGCGGTACGCGCCGTCCTCGCCGCGCAGGCGGTGTTCGGCTTCAAAGGGCCGGCCCTGGCGCAGGGCCACCTGCCACCGGCGCCCGTAGTCCTCGCGCTCATCGGGGTGCAGCAGCGGCAAAAAGCCCGAGGCCGCGCGGTCCTGGCCCACAAATGCTGTCCACTGCCGGTTGAAATACAGCGCCTGACCACTCGGGTCGGCCAGCCACACGATTTGCGGCATGCCTTCGATGACGCCCCGGTAGCGCTCCTCGTTGCGCTGGGCCAGCCGCTCGGCGTGTAGGCGGTCATGGATGTCGGTGGCAGTGGTCACCCAGCCGGTCACGCGGCCCTGCTCGCCGGTCATGGGCACCACTTTCAGCACGAACCAGCGTTCCTCGCCGTCCAGACTGAGGCGCGCCTCGGTCTGCGCGCCCTGCTCGGCGGCCACAGCGCCGCGCCACATGTCCAGGTAAGCGTCGCGGTCACTGGCCGCCACGTGGCCCAGCAGATTGCCTGCCCCCAGCTGCGCGGCGTGCTGCCGGTTGACAAAGGTCACCTCGCCGCTGGAATCGCTGACCTGAACAATGTGCGGAATGGCGTCCAGAATGCTGCGCGAGCGCCGTTCCTCGGCCTGCAGGGCGCGCTCGGCGGCCACGCGCTCGGTTACGTCCCGGATGACCTCCAGCACCCCCAGCCGCTCGCCGGCCCGGCCCAGCACCTCGGAGCGCTGGGTCTCGCCCGAGAACTGGGTGCCGTCCACGCGGGCGTAGGGGGTGGTCAGGGCCTGAAAGGTCGCGCGCCCGTCCAGGCGGCGGTCCAGGTGGAGGCTGCCCAGCCGCTGCCCCGTCAGCGCCTCAGGCGTGGTGCGAAACTGCGCGGTCAGGGCCGGGTTGACCATGCGGATGCGCCCGTCCTCATCGGTAAAGGCGGCGGCGTCCTGCATGGCGTGAAAGATGGCCTCGAACTCGGCGCGCGCCTGTTCCTGCCGGGTGCGGGCCTGGGCCAGCGACACGTTCAGGGCCTCGGCGCGGCCCCGGGCGTCCACCTGCGACTTGACCAGCAGGTAGGACGCCCCGGCGATCAGCAGGCCCAGCAGAAACACCAGCGCCGGCACCCACGCCGCCGTGTCACGCGCAAAATCGGGGCCGGCGCCAAAGGCCATCACCCAGTCCTGACCCACGATCTGCTGCGGCACCTGCACGGTAAAGGTCTGCCCCGCCGTGTCGGGCGGTGCCGCCACCAGCGAGGCGCCCGCCAGGCGCACGTCCACCAGCAGGCGCCCCCCCTCAAGCGGGGTCAGGTCCTGCAAAAAGTGGTCAGCACGCACCGCCACATACAGAAAACCTTCCAGGTCACCCCCCGGCACCGCGCCGCGCCACACCGGCAGCATCACCAGAAACCCGCGCAGCGGCTGGCCCTGGCGGTCGCGCTGCAACAGCGGCAAGACCCCTGTGGCGTGGGCGCGGCCCTGCTGCCGGGCCAGGTCAAAGCTGAGGCGGCGGATGGGCTCGCTGTACATGTCAAAGCCCAGGGCGCGGCTGTTTTCCGTGTTCAGCGGCCCCACCAGGGCAATCACGGCCCGCTGCGCCTGCGGCTGATCGGCCTGGCGCACCTGAAAGCCCGGATTGCCCGCATCCCGCAGGGCCTGCACCAGTGCCGGGGTCTGCGCCGCCGTGACCCAGGCCGCGTACCCCACCGCCTGCACGCCGGGATACCGCCGGGGCAGGTCCACGCCGTCCACATACCGCGCAAAGGTGGCCTCGCTGAGGGTGCCGCCCTGGGCCTGCCAGTTGGCCCGCGTGGCCTCCAGCAGCCGCTCGTACACCAGTAAGCGGCCCCGCAGCGACTGGCTGTAGACCCCCGCCTCCCGTTCAAAGCGGCTGCGCTGCTGTTCCCGGACAAAGGCGTTCACCACCAGCGCCACTGCCAGGGTCAGCACCAGCACCAGCACCATGACCACCAGCGGCGCCTGGGGAGCGCGCAGGCGCCGTCTCATGCCTGATCCCCAGGTGCTGTTGCCTGAGGAGCCAGGGCGTCTAGAAACACCTGGGCCGGCACCTTGGCGTCGGTCCAGGCGGCAAAGGCCAGCCGCGCCTGATGGGCCAGCATCCCCAGGCCGTTGGCGGCGAGCAGGCCCAGGACGCGGGCGTCCCGCATCAGGCGGGTCTCGGCGGGCTTATAGACCATGTCGTACACCAGTGCGTGGGCGGGCAGTTGGGCCAGCCACGCCGCGTCCAGCGGGGTCTCTGTGGGGTTGTTCAGGCCCGCGCTGCTGGCGTTGATGACCAGAGAGACCTCTGGCCAGGGCACCGCCTGGGCTTCGGCGGCGACCACCTGAACCTCTGCGTCCGGATTGGCCCAGGCCTGCGCGATGGCCTGGGCCCGCCCAAAGGTGCGGTTGACCAACCAGACGTTCTGCTCTCCCAGAACCAGGGCGGTGTACACGGCGGCCCGCGCAGCGCCGCCAGCCCCCAGGACCACCACATTGGCGCCCTGCTCCCAGGCGTACCCCGCTTCAGAGAGCGCCTGCCACAAGCCCGGCGCATCCGTGTTGTCACCGGTCAACTGCCCTTCCCGGTGCACCACGGTGTTCACCGCTCCGATGGCCCGCGCGGCAGGCGTCAGGTCATCCATCAGCCCCAGCGCCGTTTCCTTGTGCGGCAGGCTGAGGTTGGCGCCCAGTACCCCCGGCTGGCGCAGGGTCTCCAGCGCCGCTAGCAGGTCGGCGGCCGGCACGCACCGGGCTTCATACGTGCCCGCCAGGCCAGCCGCCCGGAACGCCGCGCCGTGCATCGCGGGGGACAGGGAATGCGCGGCCGGGTCGGCAAACAGGAAGGCGCGCAGAGGTGTAGCGTCCGGCAGGCTCACGCCGCCAGTCTACCCGCGCTGCGCCGGCGGCCGCTGCTGAGGGCCAAGCTGCCCCGCCAGCCTGTCTCTGAACGAACGCTGAAGGGGATTCAGCCGCCGCCCGCACCGTTCCCTGGCAGCTGGCTCTGTGCAGCCCTGCGGTTTTCTTCTGCGCCAGAGGCCACGCAGCGCCCTGCCCCCCGCCAGATGGCACAGAGGTCCGGTACGCCAATGCACGCAGGGCAAATGTGCCCCGGCACACGCCGCACCCCCCCAGAGGCGCACAGAATGAAACGCGAACTTGAGGCGAAACACCCCCCTTCCCTCCTGCGGCCCCGTGCCGGGGGAGGGCTGTGCTTTGGCACGACTGGAGACCGTTTGACACAGCATTCCCAAGGTAGCCCCGCCACCATGACCGCCACCATTACCCTGGACAACCCCCGCGAGGCCTACGCCTTGCTGGGCCCCGGCGACGCCAACCTGCGCCGCATGCGGGAACTGACCAGAGCCAAGCTGGTCGCGCGCGGCGAGACCGTCACTGTGAGCGGCGACGAGGCCGACGTGCAGCAGGGCGAGCGCCTGGTGCGCGACGCGCTGGACGTGGTCCGAACCGGCGGCGAACTGACCCCCGAGAGCCTGCTGCGCTCGGCTCGCCTCAGCGGCGAAGGGCGCAGTCTGGCCGCCGAAACTCAGGTCACAGGCCTGAGCCTGCCGCGCGGTCTGAAACCCAAAACACCTGGCCAGAAGCTGTATCTGGACAGCATCGACAAGAGTGACATCACCTTTGGCGTCGGCCCAGCCGGCACCGGCAAGACCTACATGGCCGTGGCGATGGCCGTGCAGGCGCTGAAAGCCAAGAAGGTCAAGCGCATCATCCTGACCCGCCCCGCCGTGGAAGCGGGCGAGAAACTGGGCTTCTTGCCCGGCGACCTGCAGGCCAAAATCGACCCCTACCTGCGCCCGCTGTACGACGCCTTGCAGGACATGCTGGAACAGGAGAAGTTCGAGTCCTACCTGACGAGCGGCGTGATTGAAATTGCCCCACTGGCCTTCATGCGCGGCCGGGCGCAGCCGCTGACGAGCAAGGTGCTGACGCCTCTGGGCTGGCGCGAGATGGGCCACCTAGAAGTGGGCGACCATGTGATCGGCTCGGATGGCCGCCCCACGCGCGTGGTCGGCGTTTACCCCCAGGGCGAGAAAGACACCTACCGCGTCACCTTCAGCGACGGCACCAGCGTGGAGTGCTGCGAGGAACACCTCTGGACGGTCTTTATGCCCTCTGACAAGCGCCGGGGCACACCAGGCCGGGTGCTGGAAACCCGCGAGATGATGGGTAACCTAAAAACAGCCCACCAGTACCGCTACGAGATTCCCACCCTGAGCGGGCCAGTATCCTTTCCAGAGCAGGTCGTTCCACTTGACCCTTACGCCCTGGGCCTGCTGCTGGGCGACGGCTGCACGACCTGCACCACCACGCCCAGCTTTGCCACCGCCGACCCCGAACTGGTCAGCGCGCTGGAAGAGGCGCTGAATGCCCAAGTTCAGCAGCCGGTACTGGCCGTGGCCCACAAGAGCGGATACGACTATGTGCTGCGCCACACGGCGGGCGGGCGCGGCGGGCAGCGCGTGGCCAATCCGGTCACTTCGGCGCTGCGCGCGCTAGGTCTAGACGGCAAAACCTCGGCGCAGAAGTTTGTTCCGTCTGTTTATAAACACAACAGCCCAGCGGTGCGCCTGGCCATGCTGCAAGGTCTACTGGACACCGACGGCGGCCCTGTGACCCAGGAGGGGCGCTCATGCCGCGTGCAGTACACCACCACCTCGCCCAGGCTGGCCGACGACGTGACTGAACTTGTGCAGTCGTTGGGGGGCGTGGCCCGCCGCCGCGTCCGGGCCACAGAAGGCCGCACGCCTGGCCTGGCCAGCGGCCGTCCTGTCAGCCACCGGCACGACGCACATGTGCTGGATATTCGGCTGCCTAGTGAGGTGGCTCCCTTCCGGCTGACGCGCAAGGCTGAGCGGTACAGCGCTCATGGTGGTGGCCGTCCTATGCGTTTCATCACGGGAATTGAGAAGGTGGGCCGCGACCCGATGCAGTGTATTCGCGTGGCCGCTGAGGACGCGCTGTACATCACCGAGCACTTTGTAGTCACCCACAACACCCTGAACGACGCGTTCATCATTCTCGACGAGGCCCAGAACACCACCGGCGAGCAGATGAAGATGTTCCTGACCCGCATGGGCTTTTCCAGCAAGGTCGTGGTGACGGGCGACGTGACCCAGATTGACCTGCCGCGCCACATCACCAGTGGCCTGGCGGTGGCCAAGCGCGTCCTGAGCCGCATCGAGGGCATCGCCTGGCACGAATTTACCGACGCCGACGTGGTGCGTCACCCCCTGGTGGGCAGCATCATCAAGGCCTATGAGGCCGCCGAGCAGGCCGAGGAGGACAAACGCGCCGCGCGCCGGGGCGAGTTCGCCTCTATTCCTGAAGCCGAGGGTGACCCACCCAGCGCGGCCCGCTAAGCCCTTCTCCCCCGCCCCAGTGGCGGGGGCTTTTCTTTGCCGCTACCCTGCAACGTGTGACGAGAAGTGTGTTTCTTTCCCCCGGACCAGACTGCCGACCTGCTGCCCGCTGGAGGCCCCATGATTGACCTGATTGTTCGCAAGACGCCGCCAGCGGGCCTCAGGGGCGCCCTGCGCGCCAGCTTGGAGGCGGTGACCACGCACTTTGGGGTCCAGGAGCGCGAGATCACGGTGGTGCTGGTCGGCGACCGCACCATTCGTGCCCTCAAACGCGAACACTGGGGCGAAGACGCCGCCACCGATGTCCTGAGTTTTCCCACCTGGGAGCCCGGCGACCCGTTTATGCCGCCGCATCTGGGGGACATCGTGATCAGTCTGGACACGGCGGCGCGCCAGGCCGAGGCGCGGGGCCACAGCCTGACGCGCGAGGTCGCGCTGCTGGCCAGCCACGGCGTCACGCACCTGGTGGGCCACGATCACCCCCACGCTGAGGGCCTGGGCTTTGAGGAAGGCGCCACCGGCGAAGAGTGGGCGGTGTTTCACGCCGCGTGGGACGCGGCCCGCGCCGCGCTGCCTGCCGGGGTATGACCGGCGGCTCAGCCCTGAGCCTGCGGCGTTTTCTGCGCTCGGCGGGCTTTGCCTGGGCCGGGGTGCGCCACGCCTACCGCAGCCAGCCCAATTTCCGGATCGAGTGCTGGGCCGCCGCGCTGGCCCTGGGCCTGACCGCCGTGCTGGGCGCACCCCTGGCCCCCATTCTGCTGACCTGCGCCCTGGTGCTGAGCCTGGAACTGCTGAACACCGCGCTGGAAGCGGTCGTGGACCTGGTCAGCCCAGAGCTTCACCCGCTGGCCAAGGTGGCCAAAGACGCGGCCGCCGCCGCCGTGCTGCTGGCCAGCCTGGGCGCGCTGGGGGTGGGCGCCGCCGTCCTGGGGCCCCCGCTCCTGGGGGTGCTGCGGGGCGGGCTGCCATAAAGCGCACAGTTCTGCGCGCGGCCCCCGTGGCAGGATGCGCGGCGTGAGTGTGTCTTCCCTGGAGCCGCTGCCCGTGACCTTGCGTGGCCGCCGGCCCCGTGATCTGCCGGTGCTGCGGCGCTGGCTGACCGATCCGCAGGCGGCGTGGCGCCAGTGGGACGCGCCCTACTTTCACGCCGGCACGACCACCGAGGCGCTGGAACGCTATGTGGACACGTTGGCGCAGACCCCGCCCAGCCCCCACGAGCGCGTAATTGACCTGGGCGGCCAGTGCACCGGCATGGTCAACCGCGCCGAGGAAGACCCGGCCGGCGGCGGCTGGTGGGACCTGGGCATCCTGATTTACGACCCGCAGCACTGGGGACGCGGGCTGGGCACCGAGGCGCTGCGGCAATGGGTCCAGGCCACCCTGGACGAAACAGACGCCCACGTCCTGACCTTCAGCACTTGGAGCGGCAACGAACGCATGATCCGCGCGGCGCAGCGGCTGGGGTTCCGCGAGAGTGCGCGGGTCCGTGAAGCGCGCTTGGTGCGGGGTGAGCGCTTTGACAGCGTCAAATTGGACCTGCTGCGCCGCGAGTGGCCCGGCGAGGAGGCGTAGGGCACTATGGCCAAGCGCACCGCCAGCGAGGGACCACCCGTCAATCCACCCGGCTTTCTGGCCACCCAGGACCTCAAGGAGCGGGGCTGGACCCCGGCCCTGATTCGCCGCTTTCTGGGTGAACACGACCAGACCCGGCCCAACGGCCTGAAAATGGGACGCCGCCGCCTACCGCCCGTCAAGCTGTACGGGGAGACGCGGGTGTTCGAGGTAGAGCGCCAGGACACATTCCTCGCCGCGCAGGCCCGCGCCGCCGACGCCCGCGAGCGCGCCGAACGCACCCGCGCCCAGCGGGCTCAGATCCGGGCGGAGGCGTTAGATGCCGCCGCCGCGTCCTTCGTGCCGGTGGTGCAGCCCCAGCCGCTCCGGAAAGGTGCAGTGCGTCTGGCCCGCGCGCCCTACCTGCCAGGCCTGGAAGCGGCCCTCGACCACCTGGCCACGCCCCTGGCCCCCCTCACCGAACGCGAGCGCGCGACGCTAGCGGAGGGCCTGCGCCGCCGGTTGGATGAGGCGCTGGCGACGATCTACCCCTGGTATCCCCATCCAGACGGAAGCAAGGCGGGCGACCGACCGACCAAAGCCAGCGCCGCCAAGCCCAGCGACTGGCGCACCTGGGAATGGGATTGATACGAACTCCGATTGAATCCAACAGAATGCCGGATGAAGTCCGAGCAGAACGAGCGAGAAAGCAGGCAGAAGCTGCGTCATGGAGGCACAGCCAGCAAGGTGCCCGCTGCGCCCTAATTACTGGGCAATGTGTGTCTGCGCAACGTGGCCGAGCTCAAAGGGCATCTGCGCCGGGCGTGGAGAACGGTGCGGCGCAAAAAGTTGGCGAGCGCATTGCTGTCGGACTTGAGGCCACCACGGGCGCCATGAGCGAGGAAGATGGGGGATCAGGGCTCGGTGGTCGGGTCGAGGGGAAGGTGAACCTCGAAGGCCGAGGGTTCGACGGTGGGTCGAGTACGGAGGAAATACCCGTGGTCGCGAAGATGTCGCACGGAATGCAGCAGCCGTTCGACGGTGACGTCGAGCACGAGCACGACGTTGTTCTCGCCCGTGCAAGCCACGCCGAGTTGGTCGAGGTCACGTAGTTCCTGACCCGCACGTATCGGGTCGAAGAACATGAGGTCGAAGGCCTGACCATTGAGAGTGACACGGGCCGGGGCGAAGCCCTTGTCGGTCATCTCGAAGACGAAGCGGTCATCGGGGAGCGAGAGTCGGTCCGGGTCGAGATCCATGGCTAGACTTTACGTGGCCAGGCGTTGCCCACATTCCCAGCCCTCAATAAGCCGAATCTGTCTGAAAGGCTCATAGAAAACGGCCAGCACAACTCAGAGTCGATTTGATCTTCGAGCGTCTGCCTTAGATTGACAGCAAAATGCCCCTCCTGAAACCAGAAGGGGCCAAAGAGATTCCTCTGCCTTACAGGGCGGCCCGGCGGCCCCGCACACTGACCAGGCCGCCCAGCACGACCAGCGCGGCGGCCAGGGCCACACCAGCGCCGACCAGGCCCACTTCTGTGCGGGCCACATACACTCCGTAGAACGCCCACAGCAGCACCGCCGCAAAGGCGTAGTCATGAAAGCGCACCAGAAAAAACACGCCCACCACGGCCGCAATCACGACCAGCAGCGCCGACCACAGCGGCGCGCTCAGGCCCAGCGCGCCCGCTGTTACGCCCACGCTGACTAGGAAGGCCGTGATATTTGCCATGGTGGCCACGCTAATCCAGGCCAGGTAGAGGCTGGTCGGCACCTGCAGGGCCCAGGCTTCAGCCCCCAGCGGGCGCAGATCGTGCACCGTCAGGTACAGCCAGACCAGGCTACCCAGCAGGGCCAGCATGATGGGCACACTCAGGACAATATTCAGGCTCTGAAAGGCCAGAAGCCACGCGCTGTTCAGCAGGTTGGCCAGGAGGAAGGGCCAGAACAGGCGGTCATAGCGCGCCGCGCGCTGGGCCGGCAGCGCCTGATACACCGCGAACACCAGCAGCCCCAGGAAAATAGGCCCCCACACCGCGAAGGTCAGGCCCGCCGGGGTAAAAGCGTTAGGCAGCGAATCGCTCACCGCCTTGTTGCTGTTCCCGAAGAGTGGCAGCGCATTGCTCAGATAGTTCATGACGAGCGTCAGCACCGTGGCCAGCAGCAAAGTCACCTGTCGCGCAAATCCAGTCATGGCTCCACGGTAAGCAGCGAGAAGCCGCCCAAGATGTCAGCTGGGCAACGGTCGGCTTGAGCTGGCCTTGAGCTTCGCCCCTTCTCGCCGGGCCGCCACAGTCAAGCAGGCCGCTGCCAGCGGCAAAAGGCCGCGCGTCTGCCGCGTCAGCAGGCCGGCCATCAACGCCGCCGCTGCCACCTGCCGCGCCCGCTGCACTTCGGCGGCGCGCACCGGACGCTGGGCACGGTCGCAGACACTCTGCACCGCTTCGGGGGCGGTCAGGGTGCTCGCCAGGGGCAAGGCCGCCAGGCTGAGGCCCGCCCCCAGCCACGACCAGCGGCTGCCAGTGGTCAGGGTGGGCAGCAGCGCCCCCATCAGCGGCACGGCGCTGTGGGCGCTGGGGGTCAGCAGCGGCGCCGCCCCCGCCACTGCGGCGCCCACCTGGCCGCCTGTGCTAGCCGTCAGCAGCCCCTGTACCAACAGGCCGGTGAGGTCGCTTTGGGTGGCCGCCTGGCCGGTGGTGCCGGCGATCACCCGCAAGCCACTGAGGGCGGTCAGGCTGGGCAGCAGGGTTGCCAGAGTGCCTGGCCGACCCAGCAGGACCAGCGCCGCCGCCACGGGCAGAGCCGCGTTGGCAGTCTGGGGGTAATCGGGGTCCAGTTCGCGCGCCGTGGCCCAGGCCGAAAAGGCGGCGCCGCCTGCGCTGAGAGCCTGGGGCCAGCTCTGGCCCCGGCGCCGGGCCAGCAGCGTGACCCCCAGCAGGCCCAACGCTGCCAGCCGATTTGACCCATACCGAAAATCCAGAGGACGCGCCAGCGCCGAGGGAGAAAGGACAGTCATAGGGCACCGTACCCGCAGCGGGGCGAGGCCGCCTTCAAGCCTCAAGACACGCTCAAGCGCCGAGAGCATCTGAAGTTCCCTCACTGACAGCAGCGTGAGTCTGAGTTGAGAGGTCGACGGGAGGCCTGGCTGGCAGCCCAAACACTTCGCCCACAGTTAATGGAAGAAGCGTCGCTCGGCCGCCTGCGAATGAATCATGTGTGGCGCTTGGCGCAACCGAAACATTAAAGATGACTTCGGCGTCTCCGTGCACATGATCTACACCTGATTTTTCGACATGGTCGGTGTCTGCCCGTACCATCTACAAGGATGCGCCTGCGATGAGTTCAGACTGATCCCGCTCTCGCTCAAGAAGGGTAGGTTTGTGCCCTCAGCGCTGTTCTAGAAACTTATAGATGAGCTAGTGAATCATAAGGAGAGGGTTAGCTTTTAAAAATATGATCCGTTCCTACATCTGCAAACTTTGGTATATCTTCGAGGAACACATCTACTTCAATTTTTATTAATGGATGACTTGAAGTAGAGCTAGGAGAACTTATATGATTCAGGACAGTAAAACTTCAATCCAGCTGAACCGCCGCACACTTATTACCGGTCTAACCGCAACAGGAATTGGGATAGGGTTCTTGAATGTAAACTCGACCGCTCAAGCCGGTGGTGCTGGCGCACCAATGAAGATGGGTTTGACCGAACGGGATTTTCGTCTCGGTGTCATTGGTCCTGCCGAACTCTCACTCATCACGAGCCGGATCGCAGTCAACCGTGCAACGCAGGCCAATGCCAAAGAATTTGCTGGTTTCGAACTTCGTGAAGCCGTCGCTGTCACGACAGTGCTGAAGGAACTCAGCACACCAGTTCCGCCTATGGATGCAAAAGCAAAAGCGACTCTGACTAAAATTCAGTCTGCCGCCCCTGGTCGTGAATTTGACCTGGCCTATATCACCGCACAGCACGAGAATCACATTTTTTTACGTGACCTGGCTACGGCCTACTTAAGTAACACAGTGCCAAACGAAAAGGCTTTTGCTGAACAACAGGGCCGTCACCTTGCGACCCTCGCCCTCAATCAATTTACAGAGCACGTTGAACTGACTGCGCGAATCCTGCGCGAATTGCAAAGCTAAGAGTATAGAGGTCATCCGGCAACTCGGTGACGATGGGCCGCCCAGGTGGGCGGCCCATTGCTGTGATGCGGCCGAGGCGACGCCCAATGGGCCGTCCTGGCTCCACTCATCCCCTCAGCCATCACGCGCCCCATCCGCAGTCGGCCTCGTCGCTCAGATCAAGAGGTCTTGTCCTGCCAGGTCAGCAACCTGCGCCGACACGTTTCTCAGACCACTTCGGAGTCTGCCTTACGTCGTGTACTCCGCGTTGATGCGGACGTAGTCGGCGCTCAGGTCGCAGCCCCAGGCTTCACCGCTCGCCTCGCCCACACCCAGGTCGATGACAAACCGCACCTCGTCTGCTTTCATGCTGGCGCTCACCTGCGCGGCATCGTAGGGCAGCGGGCCGCCTGCAAAGACCGGCTGACCCTGCACGCTGACGGTGAGGCCCCCCACGTCCACGGCAGCGCCGCTGCGGCCCACCGCCATAATCACGCGGCCCCAGTTGGGGTCGTTGCCGTGCACGGCACTTTTGAGGAGGGGGGACACGCAGCAGGTGCGCGCCGCCGCCAGGGCCTCAGCCTCGGTTCGGGCGCCCGACACCTGCACGGTCAAGAGCTTGGTGGCGCCCTCACCATCGGCGGCAATTTGCCGGGCCAGGTCGCGCATGACCTCTTCCAGAGCCGTCAGGAACTCCTCTAGGGGCACCTCGCCTGCCTGACCGTTGGCCAGCACCAGCGCTATGTCGTTCGTGCTGGTGTCGCCGTCCACCGTGACCGCATTGAAAGTGCGGTTAACGATGGCCGGAAACGCGGCACGCAGGGCCTCCTGCTCCACAGCCGCGTCGGTGAAGGCAAAAGCGAACATGGTCGCCATATCCGGGTGAATCATGCCGCTGCCCTTGGCGGTGCCCACGATGCGCGCGCCCGTACTCAGTGTGGCCTGCGCCGCCTTGGGCCGGGTATCGGTGGTCATGATGGCGCTGGCAAAAGCGTCGGCGCCTTCCGATAGTTCGTCCGGCAGGTGTTCAATCCCGCTCAGGACCCGGTCCATGGGCAGCAGGTGGCCGATGATGCCCGTGCTGGCGGTCAACACGCCCCCGGCAGGCACATTCAGCACACTGCCAAAAGCGTCGGCCATGTCGGCGTTGTCGGCGGCGCCGCGCCGACCCGTGGCGGCGTTGGCATTGCCGGCGTTGACTAGAAGGGCGCGCACCGGCTGTCCACTCGCGTACAACTCGCGGTTGCGGGTCACGCACGCGGCGGCGGTGGTCGAGCGGGTGCCCGCGAAGGCCCAGGTACAGTCACTGGCCGAAGTCACGCCGCTCAGGTCGGTCTTGCCGCTGGGTTTGATGCCAGCGGCCATCGCCGCCGCCGTAAAGCCAAGGGGAAAGGTGAGGCTCATGCCCAGGAGTGTAGCCGCCTGGACGCGCCGCCTATACTCGCCTGGCATGACAACAGAGCGCACTGGAGCAGATGTGGTGGTGGTGGGGGCCGGTTCTGGCGGCTGCGTGGCAGCGCGCCGGCTGCTGGACGCAGGCCTGCGGGTGCTGCTGCTGGAAGCCGGCGGGCCGGACCGCCACCCCCTGATCCGTGCACCTGGGGCGTTTTCAAAGCTCTTCCGCACCCCACTGGACTGGAACTTCACGACCACGCCGCAGCTGGGCGCCGCCGGCCGCAGCTTCTACTGGCCACGCGGCAAGGTGCTGGGCGGCAGCAGCGCCATCAACGCGACCATCTGGATTCGGGGCTCGCGCCGCGACTATGACCGCTGGGGCGAAGGCTGGACTTGGGCCGAGGTGCTGCCGACCTTCCGCGCCCTGGAAGACTACCGAGGCGCCGCCGGCGAGACCCGCGGCACAGGTGGCCTGCTGCCGGTGGGCGCGCGGGACAGGTCCCACGACCTGAGCCACGCCTTTGTGGCTTCGGCGGCGCTGGGCTTGGGCCTGAAGGCCGTGAACACCTTCAACGATGGGGTACTGGACGGCGCCGGCCTACTAGAAAGCAACCACCTGCGCGGCGAGCGGTACAGCGCTTTTCGCGCGTTCCTGCAACCAGTCCTGGGGCACCCGAACCTGACCGTGCTAACTGGCGCCCACGTTCTAGAACTGCTGTGGGACGGCCCGCGCGCCGCCGGGGTGCGCCTGCGCTGGCAGGGCCGCACCCTGGACGCCCCCGCTGGCGGCGTGCTGCTGACCGCTGGGGCCGTGCAGACGCCGCACCTGCTGATGCTGTCGGGCGTGGGACCCCGCACCGAACTGGCCCGCCTGAACATTCCCGTGCGCGTGGCCCTGGATGGGGTTGGACGGGGCTTGCAAGACCACCTGGCCGTACCGGTCATTAGCCGCTCGCGCGTGGCGTCGCTGGACAGCGGGCACCCCGCCGCCGCCCTGGCCCAGTACGCCTGGAACCGCAGCGGGCCCCTCAGCAGCAACATTGCCGAGGCCGCCGCCTTTTCTCACGCCCGCCCCGGCCTGGACCCAGCCGGCGACCCCGACCTGCAATTTCACTTTGGCCCAGCGTACTTCCGCGATCACGGTTTTCAGACGGCGCGGGGCGCGCACTTCTCGGTGGGGCCGGTGCTGGTGGATGTCCACAGCCGGGGCCAGATCACGCTCGCCTCACGCGACCCCTTCGCGGCGCCCACCATTGACCCGCAGTACCTGACCGACGAGCGGGACGTGCAAAGCCTGGTGGCTGGCGTGCGGCAGGCGCGCGAGATTGCGGGCGCCCCTCCGCTGGCCCGCCTGCGCGGCGCCGAGGTTCTGCCCGGCGAGGGCGTGCGCAGCGAGGCCGCTCTGCGCCGGTATGTGCAGGAGGAGTGTTCGACCCTGTACCACCCAGTTGGGACGGCGGCGCTGGGCGACGGAGAGAAAGCAGTGGTCGACCGCCGGCTGGCGGTGCAGGGCACCCAGGGCCTATGGGTAGGCGACGCCAGTGTGATGCCCCGAATCATCCACGCAAACACCAACGCCACCGCCATGATGATTGGCGCCCGAGCCGCCGAATTTGTAGAGGCTGGGCTTTGAGGAGAGCACCGCTTTTCCCTCTCAAAATGGTTGCCACAGATACTATTCCGAAAGTCTCACCTTGCTCAGCAGCTTCAGAAGAAAATCACGCGGCCCTGCACGTTCCTCATGTCGGCTTCATGAGCACCTGGGGCCGGGCGGGTAGGGTGGCACAGACATGAGCCGTTTTCTTGCCCTGACGCTGACCGCCCTTCTGACGGCGACCACCGCCGCCAGCGCCGTGCCTGTAAAGCTGGGCAGCGTGCCGGTCACGGTTGAACCCAACGCGAAACTCCTGACGCTGAGCGCCGCTGGCATCCGCACGGCCTTTCCTTCGGCCGCTGGGCGCCCCGACGCCGTGTTCATGACCGAGGACCGTAAGGTCAGCGTGGCCTTCGAGTGGCGCACCAGCAAACTGGCTCAGACCGAAGTGGCCAAGCTGGTTGAGCAGTTTCCTGGCGTCATTCGCGCGCAGGTGCCCAACGTCAAGACTTTGAAGGCCAGCCTGGTGCAGTTGGGCGGCTCGCCGTGGGCGCAGTTCGTGTTCACCACGCCGGGCCAGGGGGACGAGTTGCGCCGCGAATTGATGGTCACCAGCGTGGCTGGGCGTATGCTGGTGGTCACGATTGCGGGCAACGTCAAGGACTACTCGAAGAATGAAGCAGTCGTCCGCAACCTGACCAACAGCGTCCGCGTGAACTAACCGGCGCGCTTGCCTCTGCTCCCCCGCCCTACGGTGGGGGCGTTTTTATGTCCCGCTAGATAGGGGTAGATGTTGGTCACAACGCCAAAGAAATGTTCAGCGGCCAACGTCCTTGCCCTTCCCTCTTCCCCTGCTTTGTTCGGCTTGCCGACATTCTGGTTGGTCGAGAGGTAAGCAGAGTTAAACAGTTGCAGCGAGCATAAGCCAACGCCGAATCGTACCAGTGAACCAGACCCAACCCAGACCCCAGCACTTCTCAGAAGCTCTCCGTATTACCCTACAGGCCGTGAACTACGACGATTTCGCTGACCTGTACGACCACCAGTACGACGTCTACCGCGACGACTTGCATTACTACGCGCGGGTGGCCGAGCGGTCAGCGGGGCCACTGCTGGAAATCGGTTCGGGGACTGGGCGGGTCACCGCGTTCCTGGCGCGGCGCGGTGCGGATGTCGTGGGCCTGGAACCCAGCGCCCGCATGATCGAGCGGGCCGAGGCGCGGGCGGCGCAGGACGGCCTCAAGGTGCGTTTTGTGCAGGGGGACGCCCGCACCTTCAAATTTGAAACGCGCTTTGCCACCGTGATCGCCCCTTTTAACGCCCTGATGCACCTGTACACGCCGGGCGAGCAGTTGCAGGCGCTGGAAAACATTCACGCGCATCTGCAGACGGGCGGCACCTTTACCTTCGACCTGTATGTGCCGCGCTTCGGCAAACCGAATACCGTGCGTCACGAGGGCGAAACCTTTCACGCGCCGAATGGCCGCCGCACCGATGTCTTTCTGGTCCAGCGCCATGACAAGCCGCGCCAGCACATCACCACCGAATACCACGTGGACACCACGGCCCCGGACGGCACCCTGAGTCGGCGCCATTACACCCTGACCCAGCGCTACTACACCCGCTACGAGGTGGAGTGGCTGCTGCGCTTTGCTGGATTCGAGAGCCCGCGCGTCAGCGGTTCGTTTCAGGGGGGCCCGCTGGAGGCCAGCAGCGACGTGATGGTCTTTACAACCAGGGCGCTGTAGGCGTGGAAAAGGTGCAGCGGCTCTGGACAGCAGGCCAGCTGACGTTCATGCCCACGCGGTCTCTGCCGGCAATATTGAGGCCGTCCCCGTCCGCCCAGCCGACCTTGAATGGACCGATCCAACGCTCCTGATACCCCGCCTGGGCCCGCCAGTCCTGCCCACTCAGGCCCTGAATCTGGGCCACCTGCCCCGGCGTAACACGGCTGCAGACCCGCAGATAAGTCAGAACCACCCTCACCACCGCTTCTTTCTGCGCGGCAGTCGGCACAGGAACCGGGACCCAGACCATGACACCATCGATGCGGTCCAGATTTGAATTCACAGCCTCCAGCCCAGCACTCGTGGTGAGGTAAACCTGAACCCTCGTCCTGCGCACAGTGACCTGAAGTTTGGCCGTGTAAGGCGTGAGACTGAGGTCATCCGTCGGCGTCACCCTTATGCCTGAACTGCCTGGTACCCAGCGCAGCACTTCATCACGGGTGATGAGGTCCATTCCACCCGCCGACGCTCCAGAGATCAGGGCAGAAAATAACAGACAGACGGCGCGGCGCATGACCGTCAGTCTGCCCCGCCCTCTACACAGCTTCAAGTGAGGTTGCCTTCGTCAGCCAGAGTCGGCAAGCTCACCACACCGCGATATGGCCGTCGGTACGGCTCTCGGTGCCGCCTTCTAACACCCCGGTCTCCGGATGCCGGCGAATCATCTGCCCCCGCCCAAAAGACCCGGCGTCCGGCTGCACAGTGACGCTGTGACCGCGCCGCAGCAGCTCACAGGTCAGGCTTTCCCCCAGCGCGTGTTCCACCTCAATGCGGGTGCCGTCCAGCCACTGCCAGCGCGGGGCGTCCAGGGCCTGCTGCGGGTTCATGCCGTAGCGCACAGTATTGAGGACCACCTGCAGATGCCCCTGCGGCTGCATAAAGCCGCCCATCACGCCAAAAGGACCAACTGGCGTGCCGTCCGTGCGGCCCAGAAAACCCGGAATAATCGTGTGGTAGGGCCGCTTGCCCGGCGCCAGGGCGTTGGGGTGGGCCGGGTCGGTGTGAAAATTGTGGCCCCGGTTGTGCAGGGCAATGCCGGTGCCGGGCACCACCACGCCGCTGCCAAAGCCCATGTAGTTGCTCTGGATAAGGCTGACCATGCCCCCAGCCTCGTCGGCAGTGGCCAGGTACACCGTGCCGCCGGTGCTGGGAGCTTGGGTTGAAGGATCGTGGGCTCGTTCGCCCAGCTGACTGCGGTGGCCCTGGGCATTGGCTTCCGACAGCAGGCCCGCCACATCCACCGGCACCTGGCGGGGATCGGCCACAAAACGGTGGGCGTCCAGAAAGCCACGCTTCATGGCCTCAATTTGCAGGTGGAGGCTATCCGGGTCGTCCCAGCGCCCCGGCAGCGGGAGGTCGCGCAGGACATTCAGGGCAATCAGGGCCGCAATGCCCTGGCCGTTGGGTGGAATCTCATAGACGCGGTGCCCGTCCCAGTCGGTGTGGATGGGCGTCACCCACTCGCTGCGGTGCGCGGCCAGGTCGGCGGCACGCAGCAGCCCCCCCTCTGCGCGGGCGTGGGCGTCGAGCTGAGCGGCGAGGTCGCCCTCGTAGAAAGCGGCGCCGTGCGTTTCGGCAATGGCGCGCAGGGTGCGGGCGTGGGCCGGGCTGCGCCACAGGGCGCCGGGAGCAGGCACGAAGCCATCCGGCGCGAAGGTGCGAAACCACTCGGCCAATTCAGGGAGGTTCAGGCGGCGGTAAATCTGCGTGGCGCGCGCCCAATTGCTGGCCAGCACAGGCGAGAGCGGATAGCCCTCCTCGGCGTACTCGGTGGCCGGGGCCAGCACCTCGGCAAAGTCCAGCCGGCCAAACCGCGCGTGCAAGTCTGCCCAGCCACGCACGGCGCCCGGCACGGTGATGGGCGTCCAGCCGTGGCGCGGCATCTGGCCCCCGTGGCGCTCCTGTAGAGCGTCCAAACTGAGGGCTGCTGGCGCGGCGCCACTGGCATTCAACCCGTGTAACTGTCCATCTGCCCACACCAGGGCGAACAGGTCGCTGCCAATGCCGTTGCTGGTGGGTTCCACCACCGTCAGCGCGGCGGCGGTGGCAATGGCGGCGTCCACGGCGTTGCCGCCCTGCTGCAACACGCGCAGCCCCGCCTGGGCCGCCAGCGGTTGACTGGTGGCCACCATGCCGCGCCGGGCGTAGACAGGACGGCGCACGGTGGGAAAGTCCGGGGTGTAGGTCACAGCGGCAGGCTAGCGCGTTCGGGAAAAAGGAGACCCCAGGTGCTCAGCACAGGGAGACGGGTGTCTCCGTCAGCTGGCGCCACTGAAACGACCGCCCCTCGCTGGCTCCACGATCAGAGTCAGGCGCACCATGGCAGCTCGGAAGAAGCGGCGCGTGGACGGCGGCCCCGTCTAACTGGAGAAGGCGTCTTGCCCTTGAGTTAGCAGCAAAACCCCGCTGTCCTGTCGCATTCCTGGTTTCTGGCGGTCGGCCCACCCCTTGCCTGAAGTGTCGTTCGACTTCTGACCGTCCCGCTACGCGCCTTGACCAGAGAGGCAGTCTGGCTGGAACAAGACCTCTCCGCTAACTGACCACATGCTCCCACCAACACAACTGCCCGCCGCGTCATCAGGACGGGCGGGCAGTGTCTAGACCCTCTTAGCTGGCAGGCGTCTTGCGGGTGCGCGTCGCTTTTGGCGCTGGCGCGGCCGCGGCCACTTGAGGAACGGCCACACCCGGCAGCACGTCGGCCAGGTCAGCGGGCGTGATCGGGCGTTCCTGGGCCCCAATCCCTGTGGCCGCCAGGGCACCTGCCGCGTTGGCCGCGCGCGCCGCCTCGGACATCCCCGCGCCGTTCAGGACCGCGTGGGCAAAGGTGGCGGTAAAGGTGTCGCCCGCGCCCGTAGAATCCACGACCTGCCCGTCAGGGCGAATGGCGTCCACCAGTTCGGTGTCGGTGGGGGTCCAGGTGATCGAGCCCATCTTGCCCACCTTGACCACCACGCGCTGGGCACCTGCGGCGCCCAGATCAGCCAGGGCCGCGCTGATGGACCCGGTGCCGGTCAGTGCCTGCAACTCGTGCTGGTTAAGCATCAGGTAGTCGGCGGCAATCACGTCGTTCAGCAGCGAGGTCCCGGCCTTGTTCACGGCGCCCGTGCCAAGATCAATAAACACGGGCACAGGGGTCTTGGCGCCCTTGGCCGCAGCAATCGCGGCCAGGCTGTAGGCCCGCTGTGGGCCCTCGGTCAGGGCGTAGGCGTTGATAATCAGGGCGTCCGAGCCCTCAATGTCTTTTGTTTTCAGCTGGGCCGGGTCCAGCTGGCGGTTGGCCGCCCCGTCGCTGATCATGGCGCGCTGGCCGCTGGCGGTCTGCATCACCGTGATGGTGCTGGTCAGGTACTGCGGGTCACGCTGAATAGCGCTGTCCTGCACGCCGCTGCCGCGCACGTGGCTCAGGGCGTAGTCGGCAAAGGGGTCAGCACCCACGCGGGCCGCCAGGGTGACCGTGTGACCCAGGCGGGCCAGCGTCACGCTGATGGTGCCGCCTGCGCCGCCCGGCTTCATGCTGGCCTGGGTCGGCGTGACCTCCTGGCCCGGTTTGGGCAGGCGGTCGAGGTGATACAGGTGGTCGACGGTCACGTCGCCAATGACATAGAACTTCATTCAACCTCCAAGGGCGCGGGCTGGCCCCTGTTCTGGGAAAGAGCGTGTGGTGCGGCTGAGCGCGTGCGCCTACCGTACCACGCCAAGTTTGACGGCCATGTCACGCAAGTTACCCAGCGGCACGTCCTCGGCCCTGACATCGGGACGCAGCCCACAGGCCGCCAGCGCGCCGTCAATCGCCTCGCCGGCCAGGCCTGCCAGGCGCAGGTTATTGCGCAGGGTCTTGCGGCGGTGGTGCAGAGCAGTCTCCACAAACGTCAGAAATTCAGGCTCGGGGGCCGCGCGGGTGCGGTCAAAGTCCAGCCGAATCACGCTGCTGGTGACGTCGGGTGCCGGCAGGAAGGCGCCTTTGGGCACGTCCCGCACGTGGCGCACGGTCCCGTAGAGCGCCGCGATGGCACTCAGGAAGCCGTAGTTGTCACCCCCTGGCTGCGCGGCCAGGCGCTGCCCCACCTCTTTTTGCACCAGGACCGTGGCACTCACGATGCCCGGCGCGCGCATGAAGCGCGACAGCAGCAGCCCGGTGATGTAGTACGGCAGGTTGGCAATCACGCGGGTGCCCGGCGGCAGCGCGGCGTAGTCAAAGTCCAGGGCGTCGCCCCAGACGATGTGCACGTTCAGGCCGTCCAGCGTCTCGTCCAGCACCGGGCGCAGACGCTCGTCTTTTTCCAGGGCCGTGACCTGCGCGCCGCGCGTGGCGATTTCGCGGGTTAGCACGCCCAGGCCGGGACCAATTTCCAGCACGGGGACGCCCGGCGCGGCGCCGCCGGCCTCAGCAATGGCGCGCAGGATGTTGCCGTCAATCAGAAAGTTCTGGCCCAGGCTCTTGGTGGGCCGCAGGCCGTGACGGGTCAGCAGTTCGCGCACGCGGGCGGGCGAATACAGAGGAGCCAGGCGGAGGTCGCGCTCGCCGGGTGGGGGCGCGCTGGAAGAATCTGGGTCAGGGTGGGGCATGGGCAGGGGGTGGTTCGCGGGGGCCTCGCCGGGGCGGGCCGCAGAACGCATCAGTATACTCGGCGCGTGAGCGTTGTTCGTGCCCGTCCCCTTCCCTGCCCGCCCATTTCTCTGTGCTGGGGGCAGGCATGACGCGCGCCGAGCAAGACACGGCCCTCCAGGCCCCCACCCCCAGCCTGGCCGACCTGGTGACGGCCGGCGAGTGGCGCCGGGCAGCGGCCACCGCGCAGTTTGCGAATGAGCCCGTGGTGGTGCAAGAAGCCCTGGAAGCGCTGCTGGCGCTGCAAAACGCGGTGCGGGCGCGGCGCTACCCCTCGGCCCGGCGGGCCCTGGGCGAGTACCGCCAGGCCCTGACCGAGGGCGCGGCGGCACACCCGCTGCTGGGTAGCCTGGCCGGGCAGGTGCCGCCGGACGCCCTGGGCGCGGCGCTGCTGGCCCTGGACAGCCAACAGAAAGAAACCGACCCGGTGGCCCTGCAAGCGGCCCTGGCCGGGGCGCTGGCCCTGCCACTGACCCGCGCCGAGGCGCTGAACATGCAGGGGGTCCTGTACGCGGTGCGCGGCGAAGAGGCAGACGCCCGGCGCGTGCTGGACGACGCCCGCGTGGCTGACCCCGGTCACTACCGCGCCCTGACCAACCTGGGCAACCTCGACATGGAAGCCGGACGCTTTGCCCAGGCCGAGGCGATCTACCGCGAGGTGCTGCGTATTGACCCCGAGTACGACGGCGGGCACCACAACCTGGGCGTGGCGCTGCGCCGTCAGGGCCGGGTGGCCGAAGGCGTGAAAAGCATTCGCCAGGGGCAGCGCCTGGCCATGAAACGCTCCAAGGACGACACCGACGCCGAGATGAAAGAGCGCTTTGCGACCAACCCGGTGATGAAGAACATGCGCTGGGTCGTGCTGGGCGTGCTGGCTCTGATCATCTTTCTGGCGCTGCGCGGCGGCGGCTAGGCGTGCCCGGCCCCGAGGCGGTCCTGACGCCGGACGGGGTGCGGCGCCTTGACGAGCGCCTGGCCCACGCGGACCTGCTGGACCTGGCGATGGAAGAGGCCGGGCGCGCGGCGGCCGATGAGCTGACGCACGCCTTTCCTGGCCAGGTGACGCTGCTGCTGGCCGGCGGCGGGGCCAACGGCGGCGACGCCTTTGTGGCCGCCCGCCACCTGCTGAGCCTGGGCGTGGGGGCCACCGTGCTGGCCCTCCCGGCCCGCCACCCCCTGACCCGCCGCAACCGGGCCCGCTGGCGGGCCGTGGGGGGCCAGACCTTGGCCCTGACGCCCGCTGCCGTGGCCCGCCGCAGCCGGGACGCGGGCGTGCTGGTGGACGGCCTGCTGGGCACCGGATTTCAGCCGCCGCTGCGCCCTGCGCTGGCAGAGGTCGTGGCGGCGGTCAATGCGGCCCGCGCGCGCGGCCTGGCTGTGGTCAGCCTGGACCTGCCCAGCGGCCTGGACGCTGCCGTGGCCGAGGCTGGCCCCAGCGTGCAGGCCGACCTGACCGTGACTTTCAGCGGCCTGAAACCCGCCCTGCTGTTTGGCCCTGCCGCCGAACGGGCGGGCCGGGTGGTACTGGCCCCCCTGCGGCTGCCACCTGCGTGGGGCACGGCAGAAGCGGTGGCCCAGCGCCCCTACGACGCCGACCTGGGCGCGTGTTTACCGGTGCGGGCGGCAGGCGCCCACAAAGGCACCGCCGGGCGGGTGTGGGTGGTGGGTGGCCACCCTGGCACGGCCGGCGCCCCCGTGCTGGCGGGCTGGGGCGCCCTGCGCACGGGTGCGGGGCTGGTGACCCTGCACTCGGGGGCCGAGGTGCCGCTGCTGCACCCCGAACTGATGGTTCGCCGGCACAGCGACCTGGGGGCGTTTCTGGACGGCGTCTCCGCCAATGGGCGCCCCGACGCGGTGGCCCTGGGTATGGGCCTGGGCCCGGACGGCGCCGACCACGCCCGCCGCGTCTTGCGCTGGGGATTACCGACGGTCCTGGATGCTGACGCCTTACAGCCGGAACTCGCTGGCAGCGGCCATGACCGCTGCGTCTGGACCCCACACCCCGGCGAGGCGGCGCGGCTGCTGGGGAACACGGCGGCCGAAGTCACCCGGGACCCCCTGAGTGCCGCCCGCGCGTTACAGACGCAGCTGGGCGGGGTGGTGGTTCTGAAGGGCGGCCCCAGCGTGGTGGCGGCGCCAGGTGGCCTGAGCGTGTCGCGCGGCGGGCATCCCGGCATGGCCAGCGCGGGCATGGGCGACACGCTGTCTGGGATCCTGGCGGCGCTGCTGGGCCAGGGCCTGTCCCCGGAAGACGCCGCGCGCAGTGGGGTGCGCCTGCACGCCCGCGCTGGTGAGCGGGCCGCGCGGGCCTTCGGGTACGGCCTGAGCGCCTCTGATGTGGCGGCCGAACTGGGCGGCGCGTGGCACGATCTGCAGGCCGCTGCTGGGGCCACTGGCGGGGGGACCTGAGCCGCCCACTGGTCAACTCCACTTTCCCTGACCGAAAGGTGGTAGCGTGCGGGCACTCATGCAAGGTCTTCTGAGCGACGTTCCGCTTCTGGGTGTTCTGGAGCTGATTCATACGACGCGTCAGACTGGCGTGCTGGAGGTACAGGCCGACGTGCCGTTCACGGTGGCCTTTGTGGGCGGCGAGATTGTGTCAGGCGGCATTCTGGACTGGCTGGGCACCGAGGCCGTGCAGGCCTGCCCCCTGCTGGTGGACGCTGGAATGTTCATGTTCGAGCCGCGTGCTGTCACGGGCGCGCCGCTGGGGCCCTACGGCCACTTCTCGACCGACTGGGCGCGCCTGAGTGACGAGTGGATTCAGGTGTGCCAGGTGATTGGCAGCCCCAGCCAGGTTTTTGAAGGCCGCGTGCCGCTGTTCGACCTGCCGGGGGGCCGCTCCGTGCGCGCTGCCGCCGCCTCAGCCGAGTTGCCGCTGTTTCAGGTCGCGCAGACGGTGTCGCAGGCGGTGCAGGGCGGCACTTTGCAGCCCCAGAACCGCTTCGAGTGGCAACGCCTGAAGCTGCAGCCCACCAAGCAGCGCGCCGCCCTGCACCCCGTCGCCCGCATGCTGGACGGCGAACGCACCCTGGGCGAGGCTGTGGATCAGGGCACGCCGCTGGCCGATGTGCGCGATTACCTGCTGGGCGAGTTGCGCCTGGGCCTGCGTTTTCCCGGCAGCGGCTGGGTGCTGCGCGACCTCGTGTGGGAAACCCAGCACCTGAAAAACGCAACGACTTAAGAGGTTGGCGCTGGGCTATGAGGGCGGCACCGACATCAGCAACCGCGCCCAACATAGGAATGAGCTGACCAGGCGTTCTAGAGAGCGTTTCCCGTGTTTTCAGTCTTTAGGTCAGGCCTGACGCACTTTCAGTCACCAGTCCCCTCTAGAGCCTCGGCAGCGAATTACCCGCAGCGGCGCCCATCAGGTACAGCGCCACCCCTCTACAAGTCGGCCCTCACCCAGTCTCTGGCCCCCGGCGCTTGCTTTGGTCTGACGGTTCCCGTCTCCAGGCAGGCGCTGGCCTACAATGCCCCAATGGTCTTTCTGTCAGCCCTGCTCCTGCTCGTGGCGTTTCTGGTGGGCAGCGTACCTGTGGGGAGCGCCGTGCTGTCGCGCGCCGGGGTCAATGTCCGCGTGACCAATGCCCACAACTTAGGGGTGGACAATGTGCTGCACCGCGTCGGCGTGCGCCTGAGTGCCCTGGGCGCTCTGCTGGACGCGGGCAAGGGCTTTCTGGCCGTCCTGATGGCCTCCAGCCTGGGGACGCCCGAGGTCAGTGTGCTGGCGGCGCTGGCCGCCTACTTGGGCCACCTGAACCCGCCGCGCCTGCTGTACGGGCCGAACCCCCCGCGTGGCCGGGGCAACATGCTGCTGCTGGGCGTTCTGGCGGCATTGGCGGTGACTGGGGCCGTCCCGCTGTGGGCCGCCACGCTGCCGGTCATGGTGTATGCGGGGGTGGCCGGGTTCTGGGGCTACGTTAGCGCCGCGACCCTGGCCGGCCTGCTGACCTTTACCCTGGCCGCCGCAACCCTGAACTTGGACCCGGCCGCCAAGCTGGGCGCCCTGGCCCTGCTGGTGGCCGCCACCTGGCGCTTCAAGGAGAATCTGGGCCGACTGCTGGACGGCACCGAGCCGCGACTAGGCGACCCGGTGCCGCTGGCAGGCCGCCGCAGCGACGAGGTGGTGGCCGCCTTCATGATTCACCCCATGACGCTGGAAAACTTCTGGAGTGCGCGCCGCTTCGCCTGGCTGCGGCCGCTGGTGGAGCGCGGGGTCATCAGCGAAAAGGGCGTGCGGCAGCTTGCCGAGAGCCTACGCCCCATGAAAGTGGGCGAACTGCACGGCATCCGCACCGTGGACGGCAAGAGCATCCGCTGTTATCTGCTGTCCAGCCCCCTGCTGCCCGATGTCTTCCGGGATCAGCCGGAGCTGGCCACCCGCCGCGCCATTGAGGGCGCGCGGCTGGCCCAGGAACTGGGTGCCGAGGTCTTTGGCCTGGGCGCGTTCTGGTCCGTGGTGGGCAACAAGGGCGTGGACGTGCAGGCGGCGGTGCCGGACATCACGATCACCAACGGCGGCGCCTACACCTCGGGGACCATCAAGGCCGCCATTCCGGGCATTCTGGAGCACTTTGCCGCCCAGGGCCGCGACCTGAAACAGGCGACGGCCGGCGTGGTGGGCGCCAACGGCGTGGTGGCGTTTGGAATTGCCCGCACCATTGCCCCGCAGGTGGGCAAACTGATCATGATTGGCCGCGACCCGGAGCGCCTGGAACGCAGCGCCGCCACCCTGCGCCGCGCCGCCAAAACCACCGAGATTGTCACTACCACGAGTTACGACACCCTGAAAGAAGCCGACCTGATCTTTACGGCCACCAGCGACCCCAACCCCGTAATTTTCCCGCCGCATGTCAAGCCGGGCGCCTGGATTTTCGATGAGGGCCGCCCCGCCGATGCCCACGAAAGCGTGCAGGCCGTTCCTGGCGTGCGCGTTATCCCCGGCGGCGTGGTGCGCCCCCCCGGCGGCATGACCAGCAACATCGACCTGCAATTCGGTGAGGGGCAGGTGCCGGCCTGCCTGGCCGAGACCCTGATTATTGCCGCCACGGGGGAGCACTGGCGCAAGAGCCTGGGACCGCAGACCCTGAGCGAGAACATCAATTTCTTTGTGGAGCAGGCGGACAAACTGGGCTTTCAGGTCGTGGAGTAAAGGCACAGCAGATCGGGAGAGCCCGAACGGGCTTGATCGCTTCCAGCTGTCCTATGACGAGGCGGCGCGGTGTCATCTAATCTTTTAGATCAACGCTGCAACCTACCTCTCACTGAGGCAAGACCAGCTTGAGGCGGGTTGGAGCAGCTCGCCACCTGCTCCTCCGGGTCTGGTGAGCTCCACTCCGCATTCCCTTGGCCTTCACCTGCACGGCCCATCTCTAAAGGTCCCGTCAGGCACTCTGGGCGGCCGGGCTCTCCCAACCCTCTAGGCTGCGCGAGAATGAGGTGGTTGGTGTCTCTGGCAGTGCTGTGGGTGGTGGCCGGGGCGGGAGCGGCGCCGCTCCCCCTGTGGCTGGGTCCGGCCCGGCCGCCCGTGGCCATCAACTGGCCCGCAGACGCCTGTGCCGAGCCCACAGACCCCCTGGAACGGGCTGTGTGGGCGGTGGTGCGCGCGCAGGGCGGCAGTGACGTGTCCTGCGGCAACGCCTTCATCGGCTATCTCCGCACGCCGCAAAGTCTGGACACCCCCCAGGACGCTTTTGCTGGCCTGGCCGAGCAGATCGAGGCCGCCCGCTCAGAGGTGCTGCTGACCAACATGCAGTGGGACAGCGGCCCAGGAACGCCCGGCTGGACGGTGGCGCAGGCGGTGGCCCGGCTTTACGCGTGGGTGAGGGCCAACCCGGCGGCGTACCCGCACGGCATGACAGTTCGCCTGCTCCTGGGCAATTACCCCCAACTGTCGCGCCCGGACGGCACCGATCAGATTCTGGCCCTGATGCAAGATCTCAGGACGGCGGGCGTGCCCCTCAGCGACCCGCAGATCGGCTGGGCACTCACTCTGCTGCGCTTTGCCTCTTTTCCCCACAGCCACGTCAAGTTGCAGGTGATCGACGGCCAGGACCTGACCGTGGCCGGCTTTAACCTGACGAACTGGCATCTGCCGGTGGGCGCTCCCGGCGGCTGGGGCCTGCACGACCTGGGGCTGCACCTGCGCGGGCCTGTGGCGCAGGCGGGTGTGGCGGCCTTCGACGATCTTCAGCGGCACAGCCTGGCGCTCGTGTGCCCTGACAACGTAACCCCCGCCGAGGTCCGGCGGCGCTGCACGCTTGGCCCCGCCCCAGCGCCCAGCCACCCTGCCCCGGCAACCGAGCCGACACGGACCGGGGACGCCCGCGCCTTCGTGCTCTACCGCCGCCCCGGCGGAGAAAACCTGGCCGACGAGGCCCACCTGGCCCTGCTGGGGGCCGCTCAGACCAGCCTCGACCTGATGCAGTCGGATTTTGGCACCGACCTCGCCTGCTGGTACGCCTACCTGCACCCCGAAGGCTGCGTGACGGAGGCCTTGCCCGTGTATTTCTGGGCGGTGCTGAACGCGCTGGACCGTGGCGTGCAGGTGCGGCTCTTGGTCGTGGATTACGGCGTGGGCGCCGCCGCTAACCGCTCCGGGGTGGCGCTGCTGCGCCGGGAAATGGCCCGGCGCAGCGTTCCGGCAGACCGGCTCCAGGCGCGCTACTCCACCTTTCCCATGCACACCAAGGCCATGACCGTGGACGGCAGCATGACCCTAGTGGGCAGCATGAACTTTCATTTCAGCGCCTGGGGCACGCTGGGCCTGGCCGAGGCCGCGCTGGCGACGAGCGACCCGGCGGCGGTGGCTGGGCAGCAGGCCAGTTTCGAGCAGGCGTGGCTCACCGGCAGCCGGCCCATTCCCCCCGAGCGCTGGCAGGCGCCGGGCACCACCTTCTGAGCCTGGGGCGCGCACTACACTGTCCGGCATGAGGGTTGTGGAGAAAAGCGCTGGTCAGAGGCAGGCGGTCAGACATGGTTGAGCGGCTGCATCTGGCCAAACCCCGCGGCTTTTGCGCGGGCGTGGTCATGGCGATTCAGGCGGTGGAAAAGGCGGCCCAGACCGAGGCCCGGCCGGTGACGGTCTACCATTCCATCGTGCACAACCACACGGTCGTAGAGCGGCTTCAGGCCGGCTACAACGTGCATTTTGTCGAGGACCTGGACGGGGTGGACGCCCTACCCCAGGGCGGCGAAACGGTAGTGTTCAGCGCCCACGGCATCAGCCCGGCGGTGCGCGAGCGGGCGCGGGCGCTGGGGCTGGCCACCATTGACGCCACCTGTCCTCTGGTGACCAAGGTGCACACCGAGGCCAAGAAATACGCCCGTGAGGGGTACACCATCTTGCTGATCGGCGACAGCGCCCAGCATCAGGAAGTGATCGGCACGCGCGGCGAGGCCCCAGAGCACACCATTCTGGTGGGCGTGCTGGGCAAACGTGGCGAAGGCCTGCACGACCCCCACACCGTCGAGGTGCCCGACCCAGAGCGCCTGGTGGTGCTGACCCAGACGACCCTCAGCGTGGACGACACCCGCCGCACGGTCGACGTGCTGCGCGGGCGCTTTCCAGCGTTGGTGGTGCCCCCCAGCGAGGACCTGTGCTACGCCACCAAGAACCGCCAGGACGCGGTCAAGGCGATTGCCCCGCAGGTGGACATGTTTCTGGTGCTCACCAGCACCCATTCCAGCAACGGCATGCGCCTGCTGGAACTAGCCGCCGAGACCTGTGGCCGGGCCGAGCGCCTGGAAACAGCCGCCGACCTGGCCGGACTGGACTTTGCAGGTGTGCGCTCGGTGGGCATTACGAGCGCCGCCAGCACCCCCGACGACCTCGTGCAGGCGGTGGTAGCGCACTTCCGCGCACTCAACCCGGCGCTGGAAGTCATTGAAGAAGGTGAGTGGGAAAACATCGAATTCCGTGAGCCGAAGAAGATGCTGCCCACACAGCCGCTGCCGCGCACCATGCAGTGAGACGGATTTCGTCCATTTCCGCAATCTCTGGGAGGGCACCTAATGTTCCTCCAGTACCCGGAAATCCGTCCTCTTTCCTCTCTCCGGTCGAAAAAACGCCGTCACAGGTGGCGGAGTTCTTCGGAACTGGTCTGAGGAGGCGCCCTTGACCGTGCAGGACGCCTTGGGCTTCGCCTTCCGCCTGTTCGTGGTGTGGCAGGTGGTGTGGGGCCTGGTGGCTTTTGTGGCCATGTGGCGTGATAAGCGGCTGGCCCAGGAACGCCGAACCAGAATCCCAGAAGCGCAGCTGCACCGCCTGGAAGCCTGGGGCGGCTGGCTGGGGTCAGGCCTGGCGCAGGTGACGCTGCGGCACAAAACGCGCAAGAAGGTCTACCAGCGCGTTTTTCGTCGTTCCGCCAGCCTCTGGCTGATCGCCTGGCTTGTCCTGGGCATCCTTCAGGTTCTCTAGTCTATCAAACGCTATCCAGTTAGCCATATTTTCTTTCATGCGCTAAGATCTTTGGCATGATTGTGGTGAAAGTCGGCGGAAGCGCCGGAATTGATTACGACGCCGTGTGTGCCGACCTGGCCGGACGCTGGCGAGCAGGCGAGCGCCTGATTCTGGTTCATGGCGGCAGCGGCGAGACCAACCGGGTGGCCGAGGCGCTGGGGCACCCGCCCCGGTTTGTGATCAGTCCCAGCGGCTACACCAGCCGCTTCACCGACCGCCAGACGCTGGAAATCTTTGAGATGGTGTACTGCGGCAAGATGAATAAGGGCATCGTGGAGCGCCTGCAGCGCCTGGGCGTGAACGCGGTGGGCCTGTCGGGGCTGGACGGCCGCATCTTTGAAGGCCGGCACAAAGACAGCGTGCGGGCCGTGGAAAATGGCAAGGTGAAGGTGCTGCGCGGCGACCACACCGGCACCGTGGAGCGGGTGAACACGGGCCTCTTGGACTTGCTGCTGGGCGCGGGATACCTGCCGGTGCTGACGCCGCCCGCCAGCTCCTACGACGGCGTGGCCATCAACGTGGACGGCGACCGCGCCGCCGCCGCCCTGGCCGTGGCCCTGAAAGCCGACGCCCTGCTGCTGCTCTCTAATGTTCCGGGGCTGCTGCGCGCCTACCCCGACGAGAGCAGCCTGATTCGCCAGATTCCAGCGAATGACGTGGAACAGTACCTGGACTTTGCGCAGGACCGCATGAAAAAGAAGGTGCTGGGGGCCGCTGAGGCCGTGCAGGGTGGGGTCCGCCGCGTCATCTTCGGGGATGCCCGCGCGGGCCAGCCCATCACCGCCGCCCTGAACGGCGCGGGCACGGTGGTGTCCTAGCGTGAAGGCGGGTGCTATGCTTGCGCGCCGATGCCCAGCGCCCCTGAACTGCTGCACTTTCTGACGGTCCGGGGTGGCCGGGAATACCGCGTCACCGCCCTGCTGCGGGCCGGTCGCGGCAAGAAAGCCACCGTGCGCGAACTGGGCGACTACCGCCTGACCGTGCGCGGCGAAACGGTGCAGGCCACAGGCCCCAGCGGGCAGACCCGGCACCTCAGTCCCGAGGAGTTTCTGAACGTGTTCGGCTCCTATACCTTTACCCCTGCCGAGCCGACTGGTCTGATGACCGACCTGGGACCGCTGTTCGGCTAGCGGCAGGCCAAAGGCCCAGCGCAGAGTGTCTGGGCCCCTTGGCGTTACCGGGTTAAGGCTGCCGGTTCTGGGCGGCCGCCAGGTCAAAGGCGGCCAGCTTCACCTTCACCTCGCGCGTCTGGCCTGCACGCTGCACCGTCAGCGTCACGGTGTCGCCAATCTGCTTGTTGATAACCGTGCGCGGCAGGTCGCCCGCGTCGGTCAGAGGCTGGCCGTCCACGGCGACAATCACGTCGCCGTCGTTGGCGGCGGTGCGCTGGCCGTTTGGCCCAGTGGTCACGGTGCTGCCGCGCAGACCCGCCGCCGCTGCTGGGCTGCCAGGGTACACCTGCGCCACCAGCGCCCCCTGCTCGGGCAGCTTGGCCTGCTCGCGCTGCTCATCGGTCAGGGAAGCCACGGGGGCAAACTGAATGCCCAGACTGGGCGTCTGAATCACGGCGTCGTGGCCGCCCTTCCCGGCCTGCAACTGGGGCAGCAGCTTCTTGACCGTATTCACCGGAATGGCGAAGCCCACCCCCGCACTCTGGCCGATCCCACCTGTCAGAATCTGGGTGTTCACGCCGATCACCTGCCCGGCACTGTTGAGCAGCGGGCCGCCGCTGTTGCCGGGGTTGATGGCGGCGTCGGTCTGAATCACCGACTGCTCGACGCCTTTCGTGCCCACCCGCACCGTGCGTTCCAGGCTGCTGATAATGCCCTCAGAGACGCTGAAATCCAGACCAAACGGCGCACCCATCGCAATGGCCTTGAGGCCCACATCCAGCCCTTCGCTGTCACCCAGCGGAATGGCTTTTGCGGCGCCCTGCGGCAGCCCCTCGGCACGAATCAGGGCCAGGTCAAAGTCGGGGGCGCGGGCCACCACCTTGGCCGGGTAGGTCTTGGTGCTGCCGTGCAGGCGCACCGTGATCTCACTGGCGCCCTCCACGACATGATTGTTCGTGATGATGTCGCCGCTGCTCGTGACGAAAAAGCCGCTGCCAGTGCCGGTCTGGGCCTGTCCCCCCTCGTCGTCGTCGGGCAGGCCGAAGTCAAAGGGCAGCTGCTGCTGAAGCCGCTCGCGCAGCTGGGCCTGGGCGCTGCCCGTGTCGCTCTCGGTCACGCTGATATAGACCAGGCCGTCCTGGCGCGCCTTGACCACTTGCACGGTGTTCGCTTCGGATTCGGTGCGGGCGCGGGTCTCGGCCGCTGGCGTGGTGGCCAGCGCCGTCACCATCTCGCCAGAGGTGGCTGTAGGGGCGGGAGCCTGAGCTGAGGTGACGGCCGGCGCCCCCTGATTCAGCGCGCGGTCACGGATGTCATAGCCCACCAGAGCGCCCACGGTGAGACTGCCAGTCAGGGCCAGAAGGGACAGGGTGCGGTTCATAGCCAGACTCTGCTGCCTGGGGGTTACGCCAGTGTTAAAACGCAGGGCGCATCACCACGGCTTAAGCTGCGCTCAAGACCAGGCATCAATACAAACAGTGAAAAGACCTCGCCCTGGTAAGGAGCGAGGCCCTGTTGGAAGACTGGCTGCTGTTGGTCAGATGGTGAGACCAGCCGCACGCTGAGAGGTCAGCGCCAGGCCAGTCAGCCAGTTTTGACCCGAAGTGAATCGCCTTTGAAAGCAATTCCCTTCCGGGCAAAGTTACTTCTTGCGCTTGGTGGCAGGTTTCTTGCCGCCGCCACCCGTGGTGCGCTCTTTGGCGTCGCGCATAAAGGAGCGCAGCTTGGCCTCGAACTGAGGGCTTTGCCGGCCGATGGCGCGGGGGCGGGGCACCTCCTCGGGTTCTTCCAGCAGCTCCTTGATGGACAGGTCCAGGCGGCCACGCTCGTCGCGGCCCAGCACCTTAACTTCCACGTTCTCGCCCTCGCGGACGTGATCGTGGATGTTCCGCACAAAGGAGTGCGCGATTTGTGAGATATGGACCAGGCCCGTCTCACCGTTCTCGAACTGGATAAACGCGCCGAAATCCGTCACGCGCGTGACGCGGCCCTCCGCGACCGCGCCGGAATCAAGCTGCACCAAAGGAGGTCTCCTTAAAAAGCATGGAACTCATGGTACACCATCCCCCGCCCCCCGTGCGCAGTTCCTGAGAATGAAGGGCAGAGGCGCACAGTGAAAGGCCCCTCGCCACCCCTTGCCTACCGTCAATCAGGACCTGTGTTGGACGCGGTCAAAGTGCATTTAAGACGGCCTCGTTGGCTCCTTCCAGCCAGGTCAGCCGGTACAGCCCATGAGAGCCCGCGCTAGATTGGCCTCATGAAATTGCGCGGCACTCTGGGCGGGCTCAACCTCTTGCTGGAACCCGGCGATACCGGCCCGGCGGTGACCGAGGCGCTGGGCGTGCGTGCCGACCTGCTGGCCAGCCACGTCACGGTCGAGATTCAGGGTGACGCCGACCCAGACGCCCTGGACGCCGCCCTGCAGGCCATTCGGGCGGCGGGCGGCACGCCGGGCCGGGTGCGCGCCCCGCGCGTGAGCGTGCCGGCTCCGGCCCAGAGTGACGCCCCCGCCACGCCAGGCCCAGCCCGCACCCAGATTGTGCCCCACACGCTGCGCGCCGGCTTCCGTGAGACGTATCCCGGCAGCGTGATTGTGCTGGGCGACGTGAATCCAGGCGCCGAAATTCTGGCAGGCGGCGACGTGATCGTGGTGGGCGCCCTGCGCGGCCTGGCCCACGCGGGCACCGGAGGCAACGGCGACGCCATCGTGTGGGCGCGGCCGATTGCCAGCGCCCAGATCCGCATTGGCGACGCCGTGGCCCGCGCGCCCGAGGGCAGCAGCCTGAGCAACATGCGCCACCGCGACGATCAGCCCCTGGCCGAGATTGCCCGCTTGCAAGACGGCGTTATTCAGATTGACGTGCAGAAATAGGGCGTGGGACGCGGGCTTGTCCCGTACCCCGCGTTCTTACACCCCGGCCGGAAACTGCACGCCGCCCAGCAGGCGGTTCAGGTGCGCGGCGTGGGCCAGCAGGGGCGCGTCGGCGCCCGCAGGGGCCACCAGCAGGATGCCGCCGGGCTGGGCGCCGTTCTGGGCAGGCACCGGCAGGGCCAGGCTGGGGTACCCCGCCTTTGCCGCCAGGTGATAGCCGCGAATGCCGGGAAAAACCACCAGGTCCAGGCCCTGCGCGAACAGGGCGTCAAACCCGCGCGTGCGGGTCAGGGTCAGGTCGCGTGCGCGCGCCAGGCGGTAGGCGGCCTCGCTGCCGTCGCCGCGTGTGGCCTGGGCGGCGTGCAGCAGGGTCTGGCCGTAGCGCAGCAGCGTTTCGGGGTCGCGGCCCCCGGCCTCGATCACCTCGGCCAGGCTGCGCGGCCCGCTGGTCACGCCCGCCAGGTAGGCGTTCAGGTCGCCCTTGAACTCGTATTCCAGCACCTCCATGCCCACACCCACCGCCTTCAGGTCGGTGCGGGTGGGGAACTTCAGGTCGTGCAGGGTGGCGCCCGCCGCGCGCATGGTCTGCACCGCCCTGTCGAGCGCCTGCGTTTCTGACTCGCTGAGGCTGTCCTCGTCGCGCAGGATGCCGATGGCCGCGCCGTCCAGTGCGCCTTCGGTCAGGGCCAGGTCGGGCACAGGCAGGCGGCGCGTGGCCTCGTCACGGTCGTCGGGACCGGCCATCACGGAGAGCAGCAGCGCGGCGTCGCGCACACTGCGCGTGAGGGGGCCAGCCGTGTCCTGACTGTGGCTGATGGGCACGACGCCGGTGCGCGGGATTAACCCCAGGGTGGGCTTCAGACCGATGACGCCGTTCTGGTGCGCCGGACTGACGATGCTGCCACTGGTTTCGGTGCCAATCGCCGCCACGCACAGGCGGGCCGCCACCGCCACGCCGCTGCCGGCGCTGCTGCCGCCGGTGTCCAGGCCCGCGCCCCAAGGGTTGACGGCCTGCCCGCCGGCGCTGGAATAGCCGTTGGGCATGCCCAGGGTCATGAAATTGGCCCACTCCGTCAGGTTGGCCTTGCCCAGAATCACAGCGCCCGCCGCGCGCAGCCGGGCCACCAGCGGGGCGTCGGTGGCCGGCATATGCCCGCGCATCAGGGCGCTGCCGGCCGTGGTGGGCAGGCCCGCCACGTCGATATTGTCCTTGACCAGCACCGGCACCCCATGCAGCGCGCCGCGCCGCCCGGCAGGTAGACGGTCCAGGGCGTCGGCGTCGGCCTGGGCCTGTGGGTTTACGGCAATCACGGCACGCAGGCGTGGGTTGTGGGCATTCAGACGGGAGAGGTACAGCCGCGCCACCTCGGCGCAGGTCAGGTCACCCCGGCGGGTAGCAGCAGCCAGCGTCACGGCGTCCAGGTCCAGAATCGGGTCAGGGATGGTAGGGGTCACGGCCCTCACGATACGTCTATGCGCGGCCGCTGGCGGGCACAGGCCGCTGCGCTAGCGTGGCGGGCATGACTGCCGCGCCCGCTCCCACCGCCTTTCAGGGCAACCCCGGTTCTTACGGCGAGATTGCCGCGCTGCATGCCGTCCCCGGCGCTGCCGAGACGCGCGGTTACCCCACCTTTCATGAGGTGGCGCGCGCCGTGGAAAGCGGCGAGGCCGCCTGCGGCGTGCTGCCTGTGGAAAACAGCCTGATGGGCGCCATCCACCAGAGCATTGACCTGCTCAGTGAAACCGACCTGCATGTGGTCGGCGAGGTGGTCGTGCGCGTGTCGCACTGCCTGATGGCGCTGCCCGGCGTGGCCCTGGAGGAGATTCGCCGGGTGGCCAGTCAGCAGCCCGCCCTGGACCAGTGCACCCAGCTGATTCGGCAGTACGGCTGGCAACCTGTGGCAGCCCACGACACTGCCGGCAGCGCCCGGAATCTGGCCAGCAGCGGCGAGCGCGACCTGGCCGCCATCGCCAGTGCGCGGGCGGCCGAGCTGTACGGCCTGAATATTCTGGCCCGCCAAATCGAGGACGAGCCCTTTAACTACACCCGTTTCATGGTGCTGTCGCGTCAGGAACCCGCGCCCAGCGACGCGCCCCACAAGACCAGCCTGGTCTTCGCTGTGCGCCACACGCCCGGCTTTCTGGTCGAGACCCTGAATGAACTGCGCGGCCTGAACCTGTCGCGCATCGAGAGCCGCCCGCGCCGCGACCGCGCCTGGAGCTACCTGATGTACGTGGATATTGAGGGCAGCGCCCACGACCCGCAGGTGGCGCAGGCGCTGGCCGGGGTGCTGCGTAAGGCCAGTTACGCCAAAATTATCGGCTCGTACCCGGCCGCACAGGGCACGGTGGAGTGAAAGACGCCTGGCCTGAAGGCGCGCCCAGCCTCCTGCTCGAAACAGCCCTGCCAGACACGGCGTTAGGCGCTGCCTTGTCAGACAGGCAGGCCACTGACGTTCAGCCCGCCTTGAACGACATGGCCCTGAAGGGTGGCAGGTAGAGGACCTGCTTCAGGTGACCTCCTGCTGGATGGTGGTTGGGCCAGCGGTAAGCAGGGCTTAGGCGAAGTTCAGACGGCGGTGCTCGGGATGCGTCTTGATTGGCCCCTGTCTGTCACCAGAGTGCCAGACGCGAGGCGACCTGGGACCCATCGCAGGCCCTTTGCTGAATTGAGGGCGAACAAGGCCTGCACGCTCAACTTAGGCCGCTTTTTGCCGCGCCCGTGGCACCATGAAGTGATGCCGCGCCTGTCTCGCCTTCTGCTCTCGCCCCCCGCCTGCCGCGACCCGGCAGCGCTGCGGAACGTGGCCGCCGGGCGCACTGTGCTGGTGACGGGTGCCTCGTCGGGGATTGGCGCAGCGGCGGCGCGGCAGCTGGGGCAAGCCGGCGCCACCACGCTGATGCTGGCCCGGCGCCCGGACAGGCTGGAGGCCGTGGCGGCGCAGATTCGGGCCGCTGGTGGACAGGCGCAGGTCTACCCCGCCGACCTGGGCGACCCCGCGCAAGTGGAAGCCGTGGCCCGCGCCATCCTGGCCGACCACCCCCAGCTAGACGCAGTGGTCAGCAACGCGGGGCGCTCGGTACGGCGGCGGGCCCAGGACGGCGCGCCAAAAGCAGACCTGCCCCGGCTGTTGGGGGTCAATTTCAGCGGCCCAGCGGCGCTGCTGCTGGCGCTGCGCCCGGCGCTGGCCAGGGGCAGCGTGCTCATCAATGTCTCCAGCGTGTCGGCGCGGCATATAGGGGCGCCGCGCTGGGGGGCATATCAGGGGAGCAAGGCGGGCTTTGACCTGTGGCTTCAGGCCGCCGCTGCCGAGTGGCCGGGCGTGCATGTGGCCAGCGTCTACCTCCCTCTTGTGCGCACCCCCATGAGCGCCCCGACGCGCCTGTACCGCTGCCTGCCGGCCCTGAGCGACGACGAGGCGGCCCAGGCCGTGCTCTTTCCCCTGGTGCGCCCGGTGGTGCGGGTGGCCCCGTGGTGGCTGCGCGGCGCCGAACTGGCCAGCCTGCTGGCACCAGCTGCATTGGGACGCGGTTTGCGCGCCCTAGAACGGCTCGAACGCCGCTGGGAGACCCGGCCGTGAGGGCCGCGTGGGCCGCCCTGAAAGCAACCGGCGTGCTGGCGCCGGCCCCGTTGCCAGCCGCCGCCGGATTGCTGTGGCAGGTCGCGCGGCACGGCCCCACCCTGTACGCTCTGGTCGCCTGGCATGCCCAGCGGACCCCAGCGCGAATGGCCCTCTCCGGCGGCCATGAGAGCATGACCTTTGCCGAGTTACAGGCCCGCGCAGACCATGTGGCAGCCTGCCTGCGCCCATACACGCCGCCTGGGACCGTGGTGGCACTGCCAGCGGGGGACGGCTTGCCTTTCGTGGCCGCGCTGATGGCGGGCCTGCGCCTGGGGCTGCGGGTGGTGCTGCTGCCGCCTGGACAGGATGAGAGCGCCACCGCATGCCTGCTGGCCCGACTAAACGTACAGGCCCTCCTCACCGATGATCCGGGCCTGGCTGGTCTGGGCGTGCCGTGTCTGTCCCTGCACCGGAGCCCCGCTCAAAGGTTCGGGCCAGGCTGGCCCCGCGCTGGGCGCCTGGTCCTGCTCACTTCAGGCACCACTGGCGAGCCGCGTCCGGTTACCCGCCGCGTGAAACCACTGGCGGCCGGGCGTCTGATGCTGGCCCTGCTGGCGGCGCTGCGGCCCCACCAGGACGCGCCAGTTCTGCTGCCGCTGCCTCTATGGCACGGGCATGGGCTGGCCACCCTGGCCCTGTGCCTGGCGCTGGGCACGCGGCTGCACCTGTGCCGGGGCACACCCGCCGCCGAGTTGTGGGCGGTCATGACGCGCCAGGGCACACAGATACTGGTGCTCGTGCCCACCCTGCTGCGCCGCCTGATGGACGCGCCAGGGTCGGCACCCAGCCTCCGCACGGTCGTCTGCGGCTCGGCACCGCTGGACCCGGCGCTGGCCAGGCGCACCCAGGCGCGACTGGGCCCCGCGCTGCACAATCTGTACGGCAGCACCGAAACGGGCCTGATTTCGCTGGCCACGCCAGACGATCTGTGCGCCGTGCCAGACAGCGTGGGCCGCCCATTGCCCGGCGTACGGGTGCGCCGCGCGGCGGACGGCCAACTGCAGGTGAGCGGACTGCTGACGCGACAGTGGCTGAACACCGGCGACCTGGGTTCGCTGGACGGTGCGGGCCGCCTGCATCTGGTGGGGCGGGCCGACGACCTGATGGTCATTGGCGGCGAGAACATCTGGCCTGCACAGCTAGAGGCCGCCCTGCTGGGGCTCCCCGGCGTGCGGGCCTGCGCGGTCTTTCCAGTGGCGTGTGCCGAGTACGGCCAGCGGCCCGCCGCGTTCGTGGAGCTTGAACCGGGGGTTTCAGCGGCCAGGCTTCAGGCGGCCCTGGCCGCGCGGTTGCCCTGGCGCCTGCGCCCTGCCCCGTTGACTGTGGTGCCCGAACTGCCCCTGACACCCAGCGGCAAGGTGGCCCGTACAGTCCTCAAAGCTTGGCTGAACCAGGAAGAACCGGCCGGGCTGACGGAGCATGAGCTGTGTCCGGGACACTAAGTTCAAAGCTTGCCGAACAGCGCGTAGCGCAGGCACTTGCTCTTGCCTCAGCAGGCTTGTTTGCGCTCCGCTGACCCTTCGGCTGCGATTCACCGTAGAGTGCCGACCCTGCCGGTAGACCTGTTTGTGCTCCTGCTCTCATGCTTGTGCAGGTGTCAGCGGCCGGCTACACGGATTCCATCTGGCCCGCCAACACATCACAACAGAACCGACGTATCAACTCCACGCCTGTCGGTCCGCTTGTTACCTTTCTGCAAAGCTCTTCGAGCGTGCTGAGCCGCTTTGTCAGTTCGCTGGGATTCAATTATTTTCGCAACCGATGGAATCGGAATCCGGTTTACTTCAGGCCAGGAGTCGGCTCGACCAGGGTCCAGAGGTGGCGCAGCAGGGCGTCAGTGTCCTGAAATTCCAGCCAGGGAGCGGTCTGCTGCCCGGCGCGGACTTCCCGCAGGCCCAGGCGCTGCCCACCGCCGACCAGGCGCTCGATGCGGAGCTGGTACTCCTCGTGGGGGGAAAGATCGTCGTCGCGCCTCATGGTGGGTCAGGCTAAGGGACGGGGCGTTGCGGGGGCGTTGCAGATGCCCATGCCACCCTGAGGCCAAGTGCACCTCGCCATGCTGTAAACGCCGCTGTTTCGTTGGGTCACTCATTTCGGGGGCGTTTGCCCCCCGACTGTTCTGGATTCTGCCTTCAGAGTGTTTAGACTGACCCATGACCGCCGAGCCCCTGTGCCTGCACACCCTGGGTGTGCCCCAGGTCATGCTGGCCGGACAGGTGCTGGACGTTACCGGCAAGAGCATAGCGCTGCTGGTGTATCTGGCCATAGAGGGCCAGACGCCGCGCGAGGTGCTGGCCGACCTGCTGTGGACCGACCAGGACGCGGGGGCCGCGCGGCGCAACCTGCGGGTCCAGGTTCACCGCCTGCGGGCCTCGCCGGCTGGGGCGTGGCTGGCCCTCTCGGGAGGCGCGCTGGGGCTGAGGCCGGGCGTGCAGGTAGACGCGCTGACCTTGCAAGAAGCGCTGGCCGGAGGTGACCTGGCCCGCGCCGCCGCCCTGGCAGGGGGCCGCTTTCTGGACCATCTGAGCGTGCCCGGTGCGGCAGCTTTTGACGACTGGCACGCAGTCACGGCCCAGGCTACCTTTGAGGCGCAGCTGCGCGCCCTGGACGGCCACGCGGCGGCGCAGAGCCGGGCCGGGGCGTGGGCCGGAGCCGCCGCCACCCACCGCCGCGCCCTGGGGCTGGACCCCCTGCGCGAACGCAGCGTGCGCGCCCTCATGGACGCCTGCCTGGCGCTGGGGCAGCCGGAAGACGCCCTGGACGCCTACCGCACGCTAGAACGGCACCTGACGCAGGAGCTGGGGGGAACGCCGCTGCCCGCCACCCAGGCGCTGCGGGCGCAGGTGGAGGCGCTGCTGGCCGGTCCCGTGACGGTGCCCAGCCCCCCGGCCGCGCCGCTGGTGGGCCGCGCGCAGGACTGCCGCGCCCTGCACGAGAACCGCCTGACCCTGGTTCTGGGCGAAGCGGGCCTGGGCAAGACGCGCCTGGTGACCGAAGCGGCAGGTGAGGCGCTGCTGATCCGGGGCGTGCCGGAACTGACCCCACTGCCCTACGGCGCGCTGCTGGACGTGCTGCGCGCCGGGGCCATCCACCACTGCCCACCGCGCTTGTGGCCTCTGCTCAGCGCCGCGCTGGCGCCCCCCGGCACGGCCCCACCCCCCGACCGCGCCGCGCTGCTGGACGCCCTGGCCCAGGCGCTGGTCAGCCTGTGCGGCGGGCGCACCCTGATTCTGGACGACCTGCACTGGCTGGACCCCAGCACCCTGGAAGCCGCCTTCCTGGCCCTGCACAGAGGCGCGCCCCGCCTGTGGCTGACGGCCCGGCCCGCAGAACTGAACGCCAGACCCGAACTGCTGGAGGTGCTGGCCCGCCTGAACCCGCCTCGCCTGACCCTGAACGAGCTGAACGAGGCCGAGGTCGGCACCCTGATCCAGGCGCTGTCAGGGGCCCCCGCGCCCCTGTTCAGCCGGCGGCTGTACGAGGCCACAGCCGGGCACCCCCTGTTTCTGCTTGAAACGCTGCGGGACCTGCGCGAGCGCGGCCTGCTGACCGAGCGCGGTGGGCGCTGGCACACGCCCTTTGACGCCTCCACGGTGAATTACGCCGAGGTCCCGGTGCCGCCCAGCGTCACGGCGGCCATTTCTCAGCGCCTGGACCGCCTGGGGGAGCACACCCGCCGCCTGCTGCACGCTGGGGCACTGTGGGGCGAAACCTTCTCGGCGGCGCTGGTGGCCGCCGCCTGCGACCTGGGCGAGGGGGCCGCGCTCGACGCCCTGGAGGGCGCCGAAACCTCACGCCTGATCGTCCCGGAAGGGCCGGTATACCGCTTTGGGCACCACCTTTACCGCCGGGTCCTGACCGCGACCCTGGGGCAGCCACGCGCCCGCTTTCTCCATGGCCGCCTGGCACGACTGGCCGCCGCCGGAACGCCGCCCGCTGCCCTGGCCCGCCACTATGAACTGGCCGGCGAGGCCGCCCTGGCCTGGCCCCACTGGCACGCCGCCGCCCTGGACGCCGCGCGCCTGTATGCCCACGCCGACGCCCTGGAACTGTCTGCCCGCGCCCTGGCCTGTTCTCCCCCCCCGAACGACGCCTTTGCCCTCCACGCCGAGCGCAGCGACCTGTGCCGCCACCTGGACGATTCAGCCACCCGCCGCGCGGCTCTGGCCGCCATGCAGGCCATTGCCGCCGACCTGAACGACCCGGCCCTGCACGCCGAGCACGCGGTGCGCGCCGCCAAGTGCTGCACCGAAGACGACGACTATGCCGGGGCCATCGCCACGGCCCAGGGCGCTCTGACCCGCTGGGGGGCGTACTTAGGCGCGGACAACCGTTCGGCGCTGCTGCTTGAAAGCGGCGCGGCGCTGGCCTGCCTGGACCGCTGGCCCGAGGCCGAGGGGGCGCTGGGAGAAGCGCTGGCGCTGACGCGCGGGGTCAACCCGGTGCGGGAATCGAACATTCTGTACTGGCTGGGCTACAGCCACTTTCAGACCGGTCAGTTTGACCAGGCCGCGCAGCATTATCTGGCGTCTGTTCAGGCGTTGCCCACCAGCAGCCCCACCCGTGGCCGGGTGCTGAGCCTGTGGCGCTACGGGGCCAGCCTGCGCCGCCTGGGCCAGTGGCCCGCCGCCAGCGCTGCCCTGACTGACGCCGACATCTGCGCCCGCACCCTGAACGCCGGGTCTATTCGCGGCCTGATTGTGGCCGAGCAGGCGGCCCTGGCCCTGGACGGCGGCGACCCCGACACCGCCCGGACGCTGGCCGCCGAGGCTCAGACGCTGCTGCCCCAGCAGGGCGATGAAGGATGGGATGTGCTGCGGCCCGTGCTGGCCGCCGTGGGCCTGGCGCAAGAGGCGTAGAGCGCTGGGGATAAGACCTACCGACCGCTAAAGCCCGACCTGTTTTCTGAAGAAAATCAGCAACCTCCACCTTCGGGCGGATGGCGAGGGGCATCCGGGTCTTGAAGGTGCCACTCTGCGCTTAATGGCGGGGGCTTTATTCATTTAAGTCAGCGCTACCGTAGGGGCATTTCCAGCCCGGCCGCCTGCTGCCCAGTGACCCCCAGAACTGCTAGAAGCGCACAGCGCCCCTACCTTGCCTTAGGGCAATGTAGGGGCGTTTTCTCTGATCTTATGGCGCTTTCGGTTCGTCTTTTTTCTTTTGCACCCCGAACGGGTGGCCTGTGAGTGCGGCGCTGAACAGATTAATGACGAAGGCCCCCGCGAGAAAGAGAAACCCTTTGCGTTGTGTGTTCGAAAGACGGGGCATAACAGAGCACAGCATAGGGCTTCTTCCTGCGTGAGTCAGACACATTTGTGCTCCACAGGCGGCCTGTGGCCTGCTGTGGACTCTTCGTCCCAGCCATAAGCGGTTGACACGGCAATACGGTACTTCGTGTAGACGGCGTTGCCTGCGGCCTGGCACTCTTTCGTGCTGAGACCGCCTGATACGGACTCCGACTGAATCGAGCAGAAGCCGGGTGGAATCCGAGCGGACTTGCAAAGCTGCGCAGCAGAGCGAGCAGGAACAGATGCGGATTTCGCGATATGGAAGCGCAGACGGTGCATTCCCCGGAATCCGTATAATCCCACCTTTTGGCGGATGCTCCTGTGTTAACAGCCTTACACTATGCGTCCATGCACATTCTCCTGAAAGCTGGTATGGCGCTTCTGCTCAGCAGTCTGGCCCCAGCAGAAGGATTCACGGCTAAGGCCGGCTGTTCCCTGGAGACGGTGCCCAAACGTCACTTGCTGATGGTCACGCAGCCACTTTCCAGCGGTTGTCTGACCATCACCGAGCTGCGGAACTCCGAGTTCTTCAAAAAGCTCCGAGTCACCCTTACAGGCCCTGGTGGCAGGCGACTGTGGGGCAAAACCCTGGATGGAAATATCGGCCCCTGGCCCGTACAAGGCACCGACTGGGGCCTGGAACCGGGCGTCCTGTGGCTTGACGTCATGGAGGGATGGGAGTTTGGAACCCACGTCAGTCTGGGACTGAATCTCAGGACAGGCGAGCGGCTCTGGTACGCCGACAGCTTCACGGCGTTCCGGGATGAGCGGAGCGTGGTTATCAATTCCAGCCCACAGCACTCTGCCCACTCCACCCTGAAAGACATCACCCTCTCGGTCTATGACTGGGCAAGTCAAACGCTCAGCCGACGGGTGTACACCATCCCCGACCGCCCCGGCTGCGGCGACACCGACGAATTCGTGCGCGAGGACGCCGCCTACATTCAGCACTGGATAGACGTGCGCTTCCTTTACGCCCAGCGCAAGGATGCCTGCGGCATTTTTGTCGCCCGCTTTGAGTGGCGCTTAAATCCGCCTGCCGCGCCCACCATCCTGCCCCGCTGAACCTGTCCACCCCGCCCGACCTGCCGCCCCCACCTCTGCGCTATGCTGGGCCTTACCGCGCCCAACCGGCGTGGTCATCAAGAATCGCCGACAGGGGTTTTTCCTGCCCATACCGGCGTGGCAACCGGCCCCCATTGCGGCACGGTGCCCTCAGGAAAGTGCCGCCCCCGCGCGCTGACGATAGCGCGAACGGCAACGATGGCCCGCTCTAACGGCGCTCCCGCGCTCAACGCTTGATGTGGCGGCCCTGGTGGCCAGCCCAGTCTGCAAGAGGTTCACGACGTGACGGACATTCGCGCCGAGGCGCACCGACGTATTTTGATTCTGGACGGCGCCTGGGGCACCCAGCTGCAGCGCGCCGGCCTGACTGAAGCCGACTTTCGCCTGCCTGACGCCGACCCCCTGCGGATGTACCGGGGCAATTTCGACCTGCTGCAACTCACCCGCCCGGACGTGATTCGCGGCGTTCACCGCGCCTACTTCGAGGCCGGGGCGGATATCGCCAGCACCAACACCTTCAATTCCACGACCATCAGCCAGGCAGATTACGGCACGGAAGCGCACGCCCGCGCCATGAATGTGGCGGGTGCCCGGCTGGCCCGCGAGGTGGCCGACGAATTCACGGCACGCGACGGCCGCCCCCGCTGGGTGGCCGGCAGCATCGGCCCCACGAACCGCACCGCCACCCTCTCGCCGGATGTGGAGCGCCCTGAGTTCCGCAACGTCACCTTTGACGACCTCGTGGCCGCGTACGCCGAGGCGGCCGAGGGCCTGATCGAGGGCGGCGCCGACCTGCTGCTGCTAGAAACGGTGTTCGATACCCTGAATGCCAAAGCGGCGCTGTACGCCTGCGAGGAAGCCTTTGCCCGCACCGGCAAGACCCTGCCGGTCATGCTGTCCGGCACCATCACCGACGCCTCAGGGCGCACGCTGAGCGGGCAGACCCCCGAAGCGTTTGCCATCAGCACCTCCCACGCTCACCTGTTCAGCCTGGGCCTGAACTGCGCGCTGGGGGCCGACCTGCTGCGCCCCCACCTGCGGGACATCGCCAGCAGCACCGAGGCCCTGGTGTCGGTTCATCCCAATGCGGGCCTGCCCAACGCCTTTGGCGAGTACGACGAAACCCCCGACTACACTGCCGCTGTGCTGGCCGACTTTGCCCGAGAAGGTCTGGTGAATATCGTGGGGGGCTGCTGCGGCACCACGCCCGACCACATCCGCGCGATTGCCGAGGCCATGCGGGACATTGCCCCGCGGACTGCCCCCCGCCTGCCCACCCAGCTGCGCCTGAGCGGCCTGGAGGCGCTGACGGTCACTCCAGAACTGAATTTCGTGAACGTGGGCGAGCGCACCAACGTCACAGGCAGCCCCAAGTTTGCCAAAGCCATTCTGGCCGGCGATTACGAGGCCGGCCTGAAAATTGCCCGCCAGCAGGTCGAAAACGGCGCGCAGCTGGTGGACGTGAATTTTGACGAGGGCATGCTGGACGGCGAAGCCGCAATGGTGCAGTTCCTGAACCTCCTGGCCGGGGAACCGGATATTTCCCGCGTGCCGCTGATGCTGGATTCCTCCAAGTGGGAGATTCTGGAAGCGGGCCTCAAGCGGGTGCAGGGCAAGGCCGTGGTGAATTCAATCTCGCTAAAGGACGGTGAAGAGAAGTTTCTGGAGCGCGCCCGGCTGCTGCGGCGTTACGGCGCGGCGGCGGTGGTCATGGCCTTTGACGAGCAGGGGCAGGCCGACAATCTGACCCGGCGCACCGAGATCACCTCGCGCGCCTACCGCCTGCTGACAGAACAGGCCGACTTTCCGCCGCAGGACATCATTTTCGACCCCAACGTGCTGACGGTGGCCACCGGCATTGAGGAACATGACCGTTACGCGCTGGACTTTATCGAGGCCACGCGCTGGATCAAGGCCAATCTGCCGGGCGCGCTGGTGTCGGGCGGCATTTCCAACGTCTCGTTTGCCTTCCGGGGCAACAACCATGTGCGCGAGGCGATGCACGCGGTCTTTCTGTACCACGCCATCCGCGCGGGCCTGGACATGGGCATCGTGAACGCGGGGATGCTGGCAGTTTACGGGGACATTGAACCCGAACTGCGTGAGGCCGTGGAGGACGTGATTCTGGCCCGCCGCCCACAGACGGGTGACCTCAGCGCCACCGAGCGCCTGGTCGAACTGGCTGACCGTTACAAGGGCATCAAGCGAGAGGTCGGCGCCGCCAGTGCTTGGCGCGACCTGTCCGTGCAGGAGCGCCTGACGCACGCGCTGGTGGCCGGCATCACCGACTTTGTGGATGCCGACGCCGAGGAAGCGTATCAGGCACTCGGCTCGCCGCTGGCGGTTATTGAAGGGCCGCTGATGGACGGTATGAACGTGGTGGGCGACCTGTTCGGAGCCGGCAAGATGTTTCTGCCGCAGGTGGTCAAGTCGGCCCGCGTGATGAAACGCGCTGTGGCCTACCTGACACCGTATATGGAGGCCGAGAAGCAGCAGAGCGGCGGCAAGGGCCGGGTGCTGCTGGCCACCGTTAAGGGCGACGTTCACGACATCGGCAAGAACATTGTGGGTGTAGTGCTGGCCTGCAACGGGTATCAGGTCACCGACCTGGGCGTAATGGTGCCCACCGAGAAGATTCTGGACGAGGCCGCACGCATCGGCGCCGACGTGATTGGGCTGTCTGGCCTGATTACCCCCAGCCTGGACGAGATGGTGACGGTGGCCCGCGAGATGACCCGGCGCGGGCTGACCCTGCCGCTGCTGATCGGCGGCGCGACCACCAGCCGCGCCCACACCGCCGTCAAGATTGACCCGGCCTACCCCGGCCCCGTGGTGCATGTGCTGGACGCCAGCCGCGCCGTGACCACCACCGCCGACCTGCTGGCCGACGCCGCCGGGGTGCAGGCGCGCATCCGCACCGAATACGACGCCCTGCGTGAGCGTCACGGCGGGCGGCAGGTCCGCCTGGTTGACCTGAAAGACGCCCGCGCCCGAGCACCGCAACTCTCCCCCATCCCGGCCCCGGCACCCCGCGAACCTGGCCGGCAGGTCATCGAACAGCCTCTGTCCGGCCTGCTGGACTACATTGACTGGACTCCCTTTTTCATCGCCTGGGAAATGAAGGGCATCTACCCGAACATCCTGACCGACCCCCTGCGCGGCGCCGAGGCCCGCACCCTCTTTGCCGATGCCCAGGCGCTGCTGCGGCGCGTGATAGACGAAAGGTTGCTGACCGCGCGCGGCGTGATCGGGCTGTGGCCCGCAGAGCGCGACGGCGACGACATTGCTGTGCAGGTGTCGCCGTCCGCGCCTCTGGGCGAACCGCTCGACCTGCACACGCACGAACTCGCCGCCGGACGCGAGGCGCTGCCCAAGGTGGTGCATCTGCATACCCTGCGTCAGCAGCGCGACCAGACCACGCCTAACACGGCGCTGGCCGACTTCATCCAGCCGGCTAGTGACCATATCGGGGCATTTGCCGTGGCCATTCACGGCGCCGAGGAATTGGCCGCGCAGTTCGAGGCCGAACACGACGACTACAGCGCCATCTTGGTCAAAGCGGTGGCTGACCGGCTGGCCGAGGCCTTTGCCGAAAAGCTGCACCGCGACGTAAGGACCCGCCACTGGGGTTACGCCCCCGACGAGACACTGGGCAACGACGACCTGATCCGGGAACGCTATCAGGGCATTCGTCCGGCCCCTGGCTACCCTGCCCAACCCGATCACACCGAGAAGCGCACCCTGTTTCGCCTCCTGAAGGCAGAAGAAGCTGGCCTGCGCCTCACCGAATCCTGCGCCATGACCCCTGCGGCCGCCGTCTCTGGCCTGTATTTTGCCCATCCCGAAGCCCGTTATTTTGCCGTGGGCCGCATCGGCCGCGACCAGGTGGAGGACTACGCCACCCGCAAAGGGCTGACCGTGCAGGAAACCGAGCGGTGGCTGGGGCCCATCCTCGCCTACAACGCTGAAGAGGCCACAGGGCGGGAAGAGCCAAGGGAAGCCGTGCCCCTTCGGCCCTTAGAGCCAGTGACCCTCAGACCTGCTGTAGGCGGTTCCCTGTGAGCCGCATCTCGGTCGAACTCGTGCCGCGCAGCCGCTCGGGGCTGAAGGCAGAACTGGCGGAGGTGACGGCGCATCTGAGCGAGGTGGATACCGTCAATATCCCCGACCTGACCCGCTATTCCCTGCGCTCCTGGGCCGGATGCAGCTTTGCGGGGCCGGGCCTGACTTCTATTCCCCACCTGCGGGCGGTGGATTTCAACCCGCGCGAGCCGCTGCCCTTCTTGCCCCTGCTGGAAGCGCATGGCATAGAGGAAGTGCTGGTGGTCACGGGAGACGCGCCCGTGGACATGAGCGCCAAGGTTTACGACGTGGACGCTGTGGACCTGATTCGCCGCCTGAGCCGTGAGGCGCCGCACCTGCGGGTCTATGCAGGGCTTGACCCTTACCGGCAGTCTTTCGTGCGCGAGCGCAACTATCTGGAACGCAAGCTGGACGCCGGCGCATACGGGTTTTTCACCCAGCCCTTCTTCGACCTGCGCGTGGCCGACACCTGGGGTGACCTGCTACCGGACGGCACGCCAGTCTGGTGGGGGGCAACCAGCATTCTCACTGAGGCGAGCTTCAACTACTGGCGGGCCCGCAACCACGCAGTCTTTCCCCGCTCCTTCACGCCGACGCTGGCGTGTAACCGCACCTTTGCCCGCGATCTGCTGCATTTTGCGCGTGAACGCGGTCAGCACGCCTACTTCATGCCCGTAAAGGTCAAGGTGCTCGACTACTTGGGCGGTCTGCTGGGTGGCCAGCAGGAGCGGCTCCCTCATCAGGAAGTCGTCTGGAACGCCAGCCTGTAGAGGGCTGACGGCGCTTCTCTCTGCAAAGGGCCTAGAAGTGGTCGGGGATTGCTTTGAGGTTGCTCCTCCACCCTGACAGGTCTCTCTGTCTACGCTGAGTGAGTCGGCCCCTCTCTCCGAAGCTCAGGGTCAAGGCGTTCCCTAGCGCCCTGCCAACAAAAGAGGCACCAGGATGTCTCCCGGTGCCTTTCTGCATCCCGCCTCAGCTCGCGCTGTTGTCCACCACGACGGTAAAGCTCTTGGTGGCCTTGCCCTTGGCCGGCACATCAACTTTTAGATTGGCTGTGCCCTGGCTGCGAACCGGCGCGGCGCTGTCAATGATGATGATGCGCCCGCCGATGCGCTCGGCGACCTCGGCACGCACGACGCGGTCCTTGCTGCTCTCGAAAGCGTAGGTGACGCGGTAGGTCGTCTTGGTCACGTTCCCCTTGGCGTCTTTGACCTGGGCGGTGGTCTGTACGCTGCGGGTGTAGACCACATCCGGGTCCTCGCCCAGTGTGAAGTCCACGGTGCCGCCCTCGCGCGTCTCGCTGATGTTCGTCTGGCCCACGATCCGGCCGTCCTCGCGCACCGTAATCGGGCCAGCGGGCAAGCGCTGGTCGGCCTTGAAGCGGTAGAAGCGGTTCAGATTCCCCTCGCGCGTCTCGGTGCCGAAGTAGGTGTTCAGGCCCACATAGCGCTCAAAGGTGGTCAGCTTGGGCGTCAGGAAGGGCAACGTCACCACGCTGTTGGCGGGCAGCGTAAAGGGCGTGGTCAGTGCGTACCGGTACAGCCCACGCAGTTCGCCCTGGCTCTCGATTTTGGGTGCAGCACCTGATTCAGCCATTACCGGAGCCGCCATCGCCACATCGCGCATCATGTATGCCGCTTCCTGCTGGTTTTGCACGTTCACATCGCCCGCGTACAGCTCGGTGTTCTGTACCTCGTAGGGCTGCTCGGTGGTGTTGCGAATATCGGCCAGAGCGCCCAGCTGGGCACCGGCGCTGCTGGCCTTCAGGGTGTAACGCGGCTGCCAGGTTACGGCGCGCGTCAGGTAGCCCAGCGTGCCCTGGCCGGGGCGGGCCAGCGTATAGGTCACCGACTGCGTGGGCCGCTGCGCATTCACTGGAGGCAGCACGTCAAACTGCAGGTCCTCGTAGCGAGCATTGAAATAGCGGCCCTGGGCGTCTTTCACCAGCAGGTCACGGGCGCGTACCAACGTCACCGGCTCTAGCTCGCCGTCACGCTTCAGGTAGACCGTTTTGCCTTCCAGGTTGGCTAGCCAGTTGGGTTCCTGCTTCTGAATGGCCTGTGTAAAAGCCAGGCCGTCCAGGTCAAGGCTGCCCGCCAGAATGCTGTCCCAGGTGTCCTGCGGCAGGTTGATATTCAGCGTGTTGGTGGTGCTGCTGACCGGCTGGCGCACTTCCGAGAAGCTGGGGTAGATGCGGAGGTCGGCGGCGTGGGCGTGGCCCAGAGCAAGAGCGGAAGCGACGGCAAGGACAGCGGGCAACGCGGTTTTCATGGCTGTATCGTGCCGCGCCCTCAATTGTGAGATGTGAGAGTGTCCGTCAGAAATAAAACAGAACTGACCCGCCCCAAGATGAGGGACGGGTCCAGTTACGAACTGCGGTTACAGAATGTCGTCGCGGATGCAAGCCTTGAAGTGGCCGGGGCTAACTTCGCGCAATTCGGGGATGATGTTAGCGCAGTCGGCAATCGCGTAGCGGCAGCGGGTGCGGAACACACAGCCACTGGGCGGATTGATGGGGCTGGGAATGTCCCCTTCCAGAATGATGCGCTGGCGTTTGACCGTGGGATCGGGCACCGGCGCCGCCGAGAGCAGGGCCTCGGTGTACGGGTGCCTGGGGTTGGTGTTCAGTTGGCGGCTGGGCGCAATTTCCATCACGCGGCCCAGGTACATCACGATGATTCGGTCGCAGATGTACTCCACGACGGCCAGGTCGTGGGCGATAAACAGCACCGTCAGGCCCAGTTCTTCCTGAAGGTCCTGTAGCAGATTGACGACCTGCGCCTGAATGGACACGTCTAGCGCCGACACCGGCTCGTCGGCCACGATAAACGCGGGGTCCACGGCCAGCGCGCGCGCAATGCCGATGCGCTGGCGCTGCCCGCCCGAGAACTCGTGCGGGTAGCGGCGCATATGTTCGGGGCGCAGGCCGACCTTTTGCAGCAGTTCGGCAATGCGGTCCATACGGCCCTTGCCAGGGTGCAGGTTATGAATCTGCATGGCCTCGCCGATGATGTCCGAGACCGTCATGCGCGGGTTCAGGGACGCAAAGGGGTCCTGAAAGATGATCTGCATCTCACGGCGGTAGTCCCGCATCTGGCCCTTGCTGAGCTTCGTGATGTCGGTGCCGTTGAAGATGACCTGGCCGCCCGTGGGCTCAATCAGGCGCAGGATGGCGCGCCCAGCCGTAGTTTTCCCCGAGCCGGACTCGCCCACCAGACCCACCACTTCGCCGCGCCCAATCTGGAACGACACATCGTTGACGGCCTTGACGTTTCCCACCACACGGGAGAGTAATCCGCCGCGAATAGGAAAATATTTCTGAAGGTTCTTGACGTCCAGCAGGGTGTCGCCCGTGATGGGCATGGCGCTGCGGGACTGCGAACTGGTCTTGACAGGAGCGGTCATGCGGTCACTTCCTGGGCCTGGGCAAATTCACGCCAGCGGATGCAGCGGGCCATGTGGCCATGCCCGGTGTCTTCCAGCGCGGGCACAGCTTTCGAGCAGTCGGGAACGGCGAACTTGCAGCGCGGCTCGAAGGCGCAGCCGGGCGGCAGGCTCAGGGGATTGGGCACGTTGCCAGGAATGGCTTCCAGGCGGCCCTTGGGCTGGCCGGGCACATGCTCCACCTCACCCGGACGGGGAATCGAGTTCAGCAGGCCCATGGTGTAGGGGTGGCGGGGGGCTTTGAAGATCTCGACCACGTCGCCTTCTTCCACCACGCGCCCGCCGTACATGACGACCACGCGGTCGGCCATTTCGGCCACCACGCCCAGGTTGTGCGTAATAAACAGGATGCTCATGCCCACTTCTTTTTGCAGCTTGCGCATCAGGTCCAGAATCTGGGCCTGAATGGTCACGTCCAGAGCGGTGGTGGGCTCATCGGCGATCAGCAGGGCCGGCTTGCACGACAGGGCCATAGCAATCATCACGCGCTGGCGCATCCCGCCCGACATCTGGTGTGGGTATTCATTGACGCGCTTTTCAGGTGCTGGAATGCCCACGAACCGCAGCATGTCGGTGGCCACGCCCATGGCCTCTTTCTTGTTCTTGCCCTGGTGCAGCATGACCGCTTCGGCAATCTGGTCGCCCACCGTATACACGGGGTTCAGACTGGTCATCGGCTCCTGAAAAATCATGGAGATGTCATTGCCGCGAATCTTGCGCATCGCCGCTTCGCTGAGCTTGGTGATGTCTTTGGGCGCGCCGTCCTTGCCCGTGAAGAGAATCTCGCCCTCCACGATCTTGCCCGGAGGGCTGGGAATGAGGCGCATGACCGACAAGCTGGTTACGCTCTTGCCCGAGCCCGATTCACCCACAACCGCCAGGGTCTCGCCCTTCTTGATGTGGAAGGTCACGCCGTCCACGCTCTTGACGACGCCGTCGTCAGTATTGAAATACGTCTTGAGGCCGTTTACGGCCAGCAGGACTTCACCCTGGTGGGTCATTGTTCCTCCGTTTTGCGCACGCCAAACATCATACAACTGGATTGAATGGTAAGGGACAATCAGTGCCCGGACGCGGCCCGCAAATCTGGCCGCGTCCGGGCAAAAAAACCTACGAGCGCTTGCGAGGATCGAAAGCGTCGCGCAGGCCGTCACCGAGCAGCTGGAAGCACATCACGGTGAACACGATGAAGAAGCCGGGAATCAGGACCCAGGGACGGATGTTGAGGCTGCTCAACCCGCCGTCCTGCGCCAGCTTCAGCAGACTGCCCCAAGAAGCGTACGGCTCCACGGCCCCAATCCCCAGGAAGCTGAGGCCAGATTCCAGTAGAATGTAGCCGGGAATGGCCAGCGAGGTCGTCACGATGACGTAAGTGGTCATGGTGGGCAACATGTGCCGCCACATGATGCGGTTGTCACTGGCACCCAGACTCTTGGCCGCCGACACAAAGTCCTGCTCACGGACACTCAATAGCTGCCCGCGTGTGGTGCGCGCCAGGCCACCCCAGCCGATAAAGGCCAGAATTCCCAGAATCACGTACAGCGCAAAGATCGGGTTGATTTCTTTGGGAAAAATACTGCGCAGCAGTAGTAGCAGGAACAGCGTGGGAATTGAAGACAGCACCTCGACGAAACGCATGATGATCGTATCTACAATTCCGCCGAAATAGGCCGCTGCAGCACCCATAAACAGGCCAATCAGGGTGGTGATGATGACGGCGGCCAGGCCAATCGTCAGGCTAATCTGCGAGGCATATAGGGTACGGCTCAGGAGGTCGCGGCCCAGATCCTCGGCGCCGAACAGATAGACGTTGCAATCGGAGTTACCTGTGCCGAACAGGTGAAGATTGCCTGGAATCAGGCCCAGAATCCTATAGCTGTCGCCGCGAACACCAAAATAAATTGGGCACTTTTCCGCTGATGGACGGTATTCATTGACAAACGTATCTGGGTTGAGCTGCTGGGTGTACTTGTAGACAAAGGGCCGCCCAAACGCTCCGGTTTGCGCGTCACGAAACTGGATGGGGGTTGGCGGGTGAAAACGGGTGATGTTGCTGGTCGAGTAATTGGACAGCCCACTGGGCGCCAGAAACGGCGCGAACAGCGCCATCAGATACAGCAGAATCAGGAGACTGCCGCCAATCTGGGCCAGGCGGTTTTTCCTGAACTGACTCCAGGCCACGGAAAACTGCGACTGGCCCTGAACGCGCACACGCTTTTGAACAACAGGAACTGTGGTGGTCACGCTTTTCAACCAACCTTGATGCGGGGGTCAACGACCGCCAGGAGAATGTCACTCAGGGCGTTGCCCAGAATGAGAAGCACTGTACCGATGACTGTAAAGCCCGCAATCAGGTACAGATCCTGAGCACCCAAGGCTTCAAGAATCATGGGCGTGATGCCCGGATACCCGAACACGACTTCCAACAGGCCTGCTCCACTAATGGCAGCAGGCAGCAGGCTGCCAATTCCGGCAACAATGGGCAGAATCGCATTGCGGAAAGTGTGCTTCCAGATGGCTGTATTTTCAGAAACACCTTTGGCACGGGCAGTACGGATGTAATCGGCGCGCATCACTTCCAGCATCTGCCCACGGATGACGCGGGTCAGGCCAGCCGCGTCACTGATGGCCAGCACCAGTGCAGGAATCAGGAGGTGGCTGAGGATGTCCAGAACCTGCCTGAACTGGCTGAGGTCATTGAAGCCTGCACTGGTCATGCCGCCAAAAGGCAGGTCTATTCTGCCGCCGGTAATCCGCTTGAGTTCGAGAATACCGAAAATCACAATCAACGCCAGAAAAAAGCTAGGAAAGCCCAGCAAAAAGTAGAGCACCACGTTGACGGACTTATCGGCAAGAGAGTTCTGCCGCACTGCGCCGTACACACCCAGAGGAATAGAAATCGCATAAAAGAAGACTGTAGTCAGAAGCACCAGCCACAGCGAATTCACGATGCGCGGCTTCATCACGTCCAGTGCCGGCTGCTGATACATAAACGACAGTCCGAAATCGAAGTTGAACAGCATGTTCTTCATCCAGAGGAAATACTGCTCGATGGGATGGCGGTCAAGGCCAAAATTCCGTTCCAGGTTGGCGATCTGCTCGGGACTAATGTTCGGGTTGAGTTTTGCCGGGGTCAAAAAGTCGCCAGGCGCCAGCTGAATGATGAAAAAAATCAGCAGGCTGGCGAGAAAGAGGGTGGGGATGGACTGCACCACCCGCCGCAGCAGAAATGGAATCATGGACGTACTCCGTGGGTTTTCATGGATGTGGGGGGCAGTCCGCGCGGGCGAACCACCCCCCGTTGGGAGCAGAGATGCTCTGGTTTTACTTGATGAATGTCAGGGCGTTGAAGCGGTGGCCGTAGTAGGCGTCCATCATGGCCGCTGGGAACTCGCCGCCCAGACGCTCGTTGAAGGCCACGTGGAAGTTGGCGCCCACAAGGTAGATGACGGGCTGCAGCTCGCCTTCGGTCTTCATGAGCTGAGCGCCAATCGCGCGGCGGCGGGCGTCGTTCAGCTCGGCGTCACCCTGGTAGTACAGCTTGGTCATCAGCTGTTCCTGGCTGGTCAGGCACTTACCGCTGGTGGGGTTGTTGTAGGAGTGCAGGTTGCTGCCGCAGGGCACGACGTTGTTGCCGAAGCTCCAGACGTTGCTGCCGCCCGACAGGCCTAGCAAGATGGCGTCGAAGGGACGGTTCTCGCCCTTGGCCGTGAGTTGGCTGACCAGCGCGTTGAAGTCAATGGGCGTGAAGTTCACCTTGACGCCAACCTTCTTGGCTTCGTCGGCAAAGATGCGGCCCAGTTGCTCGCGCACGGTGTTACCTGCATTGGTGCTCAGGTTGAATTCCAGTACCTTGCCTGCGCTGTTCTGCAAGTAACCCTGGGCATTCTTCTTCGAGTAACCCAGCTGGGCCAGCAGGCGGCTGGCCTCGGCCAAGTTGTACTTGTACTGCGGCGCGCCGGCAGCCACACCCGCATCAATCTGCTGGCGGAAGATTGGGTACACGCTGTAGTAGGTGGGGGTGCCGAGACCACCCAGGGCCAGCTGCACCATCGCGTCGCGGTTGGCAATGTGGCTCATGGCGCGGCGGAAGCGCACGTCACGGAACAGCTTCTGTTTGGCCGCGTCACCGTCTTTGTTCCAGTTGAAGGTGATCCACTGGCTGGTGGCCTGTGGGCTGGCGTTGGCCTTCAGGAAGGCCTTGAGGCTGCCGTTGTCAATGGCGCGCTTGGTCTGGGCCAAGTCGTCGGCGTTACGCATGGGCACCGTGTCCACCTGACCGGCCAGGAACGCGGCCAGTTGGGCGTTGGCATCTGCAAAGATACGCACGGACATGGTGTTCAGGTAAGGCAGCTCCTGACCACGGCTGTCTTTGTTCCAGTCGCCCCAGTAGGTGTTCTTCTTGAACACAGTGCGCTCGCCGGCGCGGTAGGACTCCAGCGTCCAGGTGCCGGGCGAGACAATCTGACTCGCTGGGGTGGCCAGGGTCCACAGCTTCTTGACGGCGTCGGCGCCGCCGCTGCGGTATGCCGCACCGAAGATATGGTCAGGCCAGGGCGTGAAGGACATGATGCCCAGGGCCGAGGCGCTGGTCTGCGGGAAGTCAAACTGAATGGTGTAGTTGTCAATCTTCTTGAGGGTGATGGGCTTGCCCGCCAGGAAGAAGCTGTCGCGGCTGTTGCTACCGACCTTATCGTCAGTGTGAATCTTCCAAGTGGTGATGAAGTCGTCAACCGTAATGTCCTTGCCATCACTGAACTTCATGCCCTGGCGAATCTTGACTACAAACCGTTTGTTGTTGTTGCTGATCACCGCTGGAGCAGCGGCCATGTACGGAATGAACTCATCGTTGCGGGGATCCTGGGTGAACAGACCACTGCCCGAACCCATGCGGATGGGAATGCTGTCTGCTTCACTGCTGGTAAATGGGTTAAACGACTTGAAGTCCGAGAACTGGGCCAGACGCAACTCGCCGCCACGCTTATTGGCCGTGTTCGGCTCAGCAGTCCAGGCATTGGGCCAGGTAAAGGTGGACTGTGACTGTGCAGCGGCCGTGCCGACACTCAGGGCCAGAGCAAGGGTCAGGATCTTCTTCATAGGTTCCTCCGAAAAGTTGCAGCTGTGGAATATGACAACGCGCCGGCTCACGCCGGGAGTAGCATTGAAAAGGGGTTTTCCAGCGAGGCCAACTATATGGAATGGCTTAGATTTGGTCAAGGTACGCCGCAACAATACAGAGGGCCGTCATGGCAAGGTCAGCCCAAACTTACAATTACGACCCGGCCTGAACAGAATTCCCAGCGACATCACAAAAAGCCCGCCACACCACATGTGACGGGCCAGAGCGAAGAACAGGTTTTCAGCGCGACACGAAACTAATCAGCAGCGCCAGCAGCATGAAAAACCCACCCAGTACACTGGTGATGCGAATCAGGCCACCCTCGACACCGCGCCCACCCAGCAGGGAACCGCCTGACGCCATGCTGGCCGAGAGCCCCGCCTGCTTGGGCACTTGCAGCAGTACGAAAAACACCAGCGCCAGGCACGCCAGCGCAAACAGCACGATAAACAGGTTCAGAATCATGACAGACCTCGGGGAAAGAGAGCCAGAACTCTGCTGGCCAATAGGTCACGGTATAGCACGGCCACGCCTGCTCTAGCCGGTCAGTCCCTACTTGCGGCGCACCCGCCGCGCGCCGTGGTCTGGCCGCACACCATCGGCCATCAAGTGCAACCACTGGCTGAGGTAATACCCCACCAGCAGCGGCGCGGCAACCTTCCAGCTCAGCGGCTCGGGCAAGGTAGGAAGCGTCAACCCCGGCACCAGATAGGTCAGCAGACCCAGCACCAACGCCACGATCAGTGCCACGTAGAGCAGACGAGTGAGCGGCCCCACCAGCCAGGTGTGTGACCACCCCCGGTGACTAAAGAGCATGCCGTAAGGCACCCACAGCACCCCCAAGACCCCCCAGTGCCGCTTGCTGTCCACTCGCCCCTCGGCCAGGTCAAGGTCGGGCGACAGAAGAAACGTGCCAGCAGCGTAGGCCAGCGTGAACCACAGGCCCTGAGCGGGCGTCACCACCACGGCTTCCAGCCGGGAAGCCACCAGCGTAGCCGCGGCCAACACGCTATAGGCCGCAATATTGATCAGGTTATGCACTCGTCCACTGGGCACGCGCGCCATTGTGCCAGACCTGTCCAGTGGGATGCACCAGGCTTCATGCACCCTCAGAAAACTTCAGGCATCCTGAGGTCACATGCCCAACTTGCTGCCCCGCCTGCCCGGCCTGCTGCTGCTGACCGCCCTGCTGGCCGCGTGTAATCCGACCCCGACGCCCAGCGATGCCCTTGACGCCCGCACCGTCCCACTGGCCCAGGCCGCCAGCGGCAGTACGAGCGTTCCATTCGCGGGGCAGTGGCGAGTCACTGACCGCCCGGACTGGCTCAGCGTCACCCCTCTGTCTGGGCAGGGAAATGTCACCCTGACCATCACGGCCGACCGCGCGGCAGCCACGCCCCTGAAGGCCAATCAGTCCGAGCTCAGTGGGCAGATCAAGATTGAATGGACCTCCGGCACGGGCAGCGCGGCCAAATCAGGGGCGGCACTCTGGACGGTCACCGCTCAGCAGTTTGAACTGGGTGGGCGCCTGGTCGCCCCTGCTCAGGCCCAGGGTCAGGACGCGCAGTCTGCGGCGTCGCTCAGGACACAGGCCCCAGCCGGCGCTGCACGCGGCATCATTGTGAAATACCGAAGCGCCAGCCTGAAAGCGCAGAGCGACGCCGCCTTGGACGCTCTTCAGGGGGGCCGGCGTGCGCTGGAAGCCGCTGGGCTCAGGGTAATGGCTGCCTCACCCCTGGGCGCGGCGAGTGCCCGGCTGGAGGTGGCGAACGTGGACGCCGCTCTGGCGGCCCTGCGCGCTGACCCTCAAGTCGAATACGCCGTGCCCAACGCTGTCCTGAGCGCTCAGGCCCAGCCCGTCGTGCCCAGCGACCAGTTTGCCAGCCTGCAATGGGCCTACCCTTTGATGGGGTACGGCGGCGTGTGGCGCGACATGGAAGCAGGCGGCTACACCAAGCCCGTCACGGTGGCCGTCGTGGATACCGGCGTCCGTTTTGATCATCCTGACCTGAAGGGCCAGTTGTGGGGCCCAGGCGAGGGCGCCCTGGACGTGCTGCCCTTTACGGCCGGCGACGCCCAGACCTCGCCCTACGACAGCGGCGACGGCGACGGCCCCGACACCGACCCCACCGACCCCACCGTCCAGGGCCGCACCACAGGCAGTCACGGCACTCACGTCACCGGCATCATCGCCGCGCGCTGGGGCGACAATGGGGTGCCCTGTGATGGCTGTAGCCAGACTGGGGTGGTCGGTGCCAGCTACAAGGCCAATATCAAGGTGCTGCCGATTCGGGTGCTGGACGCGCAGGGCAACACCAGCGAGGCCGATGTGATTTCGGCGGTGCGCTACGCGGCGGGCTTGCCGGTCACCCTAGGCACCACCACCTACCGCAACCCCCACCCCGCGCAGGTCATCAACCTCAGCCTGGGCGGCGACATCAGCGCCGATACCGCCCGCCCCATGTGTGACGCCATTGCAGAGGCCCGCAGCGCCGGTTCGCTGGTCATTGCGGCGGCGGGCAACGGCTACGGCACCTCGCCCTACTATCCGGCGGCCTGCTCCGCGGCGGTGGCCGTGGGCAGCGTGACCCTCTCAGGCGGCAGCGCGCCGCAAAGGTCGAAGTTCAGTAACGCTTATCCCGAGGTGCAGCTCTCGGCGCCGGGCGGCGCTGAGCCCTACGGCGGCAACCGTTTTAACGGCGGAACCCTGAACGGTCAGCCTTTCCCAGACGTGATTCTCTCGACGGACTGGGACTACGTGAAGAACCAGCCCAATTACGCCGCCCAGGTGGGCACCAGCCAGGCCAGCCCGCAGGTGGCGGCCCTGGCGGCGCTACTCCTCAGTAAGGGCGTCACGACTGGCCCTGCCGACACGCTGGCCCGCCTGGTGGCCACGGCCACCGATCTGGGGGCCCAGGGCCGCGACGACCAGTTTGGCTACGGCATGGTCAACGCGGCCGCCGCCCTGAATGCGCCCGCAGTCAGCAGCACCCTGGGCCTGCGGCTGCAAAGCGCGCGCGGCCTGACCTTTCAGCCTGCTGTGGACGCGCTGGGCCGGTTCCAGGCGTACCTGGGCGACGGCACCTACCGCGTAATTGGCGGCCTGGACACCGACGGCAACGGCATTTACGGCGAAGCCCACGAGAAGCGGGTCGAGCGCGAGGTGACGCTGGCCCCGGCCTCGCCCCGCGTGGATGTCGGCGACCTGCAACCCCGCTAACCCCTAAGCGTTCAGTGCGCCGCTGAGCCTTGTCCTCAGCGGCGCACGTCTATCACGGTGCGGCCCCGCACACGCCCCGCCAGAATCTCTGGGGCCAACGTCGGCACCTCGCTCAGCCCCCGTGTCTGGGTGATGGGGGCCAGGCGCGCGGCAGGCAGATCACGGGCCAGGCGGGCCCAGGCGGCCTCCCGGCGCTCGGCCGGGCACGTCACCGAGTCCACGCCCAGCAGATTGACGCCGCGTAAAATCAGCGGAAACACCGTCGTCCGCAGGTCGTGCCCCCCCGCCAGCCCGCACACTGCCACCGAACCGTGGGTGCGGGTCGAGGCGTAGGCGCCAGCCAGGGTCGCGCCGCCGACGGTGTCCACCACGCCGGCCCAGCGCTCCTTTTCCAGGGGCCGGGTCAGGCCAGACACCTCCTCACGTCCTATCACGCGGGCGGCGCCCAGGTCGTGCAGGTAAGCTGCCTCCTCTGGGCGGCCAGTGCTGGCGACGACCTCATGGCCAGCAGCGGCCAGCAGCGCCACGGCGGTACTCCCCACGCCGCCCGCCGCACCCGTCACCAACACCTCACCCTGACCGGATTTCAGGCCAGCGGCCTCCAGCGCCAGCACAGCCAGCATGGCCGTAAAACCAGCTGTGCCCACACTCATGGCCCAGTGGGGCGTGGTCCCCGGAGGCAGGGCCACCAGCCAGTCGGGGCACACGCGGGCCAGCTCGGCATACCCCCCGTCCTGGCGCTCGCCTATTCCCCAGCCGGTCAGGAGGACGGGAGCGCCAGGGGCCCAGCGCCCAGAGCGGTCTTCCAGCACCGTGCCGGCCAGGTCAATGCCCGGTGTCATGGGATGCGCCTTCAGGACGCCCGGGTGGCCCAGCACCGCCAGGCCATCTTTGTAATTCAGGCTGGAGTGAGACACCGCCACCACCACGTCCCCGGCGGGCAATGCGCTGAGCGGCAGGGTCTGAAACTCGGCGTGCGTGCCCTGATCGTCTTGCTGAACACGCAGAGCGCGGAAGGTCGCAGGCAGGGTGGACATGGGGGGCAGGCTAGCGCGACCAGAGGCCCCGGCCTTGAGCGTCCATTCAGAGGCGCCCGTCTGAGCCGACGCCTCTGTGTTAGACTCCGCCCTGCATATGGAGCCTCCCAGTTCCGGCTCTCTGACCGCGCCCGGTGACGACCGCCAGGGAGCGGCGTTTTTGCTTGGCACCCCCCCACTGGTCACCGACGCCCTGACGCCCGAGCGGCGCCAGGCGGGCAGCATGTGCCTTGCGGATGACCCTGACGCGACCACGGAGCGCGTCCTTACATGAGTGACCTTTTTGGTATTCTCGCCCTGTTTTTTCTGGTGTTGATGAACGGCTTTTTCGTGGCCGCCGAGTTCGCCCTGGTGAGCGTGCGCCGCACGCGCATCGACCAGCTGGCTGAGGAAGGCAACGCCACGGCGCGGGTTACCCAGCGCGCCCTACAAAATCTCGACCTGTACATCGCCGCCACCCAGCTGGGCATCACCATGGCCAGCCTGGCGATTGGCTTTGTGGCCGAGCCAGCCATTGAACACCTACTGGAACCCCTGTTTCCCGAAGGCCAGTTCACGGAGGCGCAGGTCAAGGCAATCTCGTTTGGGGTAGCTTTTGCCATCAGCACCGTCCTGCACATCGTGTTCGGCGAGCTGGCGCCCAAAAGCTGGGCCTTGCAGCGCAGCGAGCAGGTCAGCCTGCTGGTCACGCGCCCCCTTCTGGCCTTCACCACGGTCTTCAAGTGGGCCATTAAGGGGCTAAATGCCCTGGGCAACGGGGTTGTTCGCGCCTTCGGCCTGCGCGGTGTGGCAGGACATCACACCGCCTACTCCGAAGAAGAAATCCGCATGATTGTCAGTGCGTCCAGCCAGGAAGGCGTACTGGAAGACGACGAAAAAGAGCTGGTGTACAACGTCTTTGACCTCTCCGACACCACCGTGCGCGAGGTCATGACACCCCGGATCGAAATGGTGCTGGCCGACAGCGCCGCGCCGCTGCGCCGCCTGCTGGAAATGCACGCCGAACACGGCTACTCGCGTATTCCCGCCTTTCAGGACACGCCCGACAACATCGTGGGCATCGTGCATACCGGGGACGTGCTCGCCCACCTGGACACCCTGGACCATACCCTGATTGCCGACATCATGCGCCCGGTGTTCTTTGTGCCGGAAGGCATGAAGATCAAGGACCTGTTGACCAAATTCCGCGACAAGAAAAGCCACCTGAGCATCGTGGTGGACGAGTTCGGTGGTACGGCGGGACTGGTCACACTGGAAGACGCCCTGGAAGAGATTGTAGGCGAAATCTACGACGAGACCGACGAAGAAGAATTGCCCATGATCGAGGTCATTGGTGAGGGCGTCTACCTAATGGACGCCAGCCTGACGGTGGGCGAGGTCGAGGAGCGGCTGGGCAGCAATATAGAAGACGGTGAGGGCGAATTTGATACCCTGAGCGGCTTCATGACTGGCTACTTTGGGGACATTCCCGAAGCCGGCCAGAGCTTCACCCACAACGGCTGGGCCTTCACGGTCGAGGCCGCTGACCAGCGCCGCGTGACGCGGGTGCGGGTGGAGCGCGCCCCGAACACCGACCCGCTGGACCCCGAGGACACCCATGAGTAACGCCCTGAACCTGACCCCCGACCCCCAACTGCTTGAAGGCGCCAAAGCCGCGTTTAAGCAGGCGTACGCTCCTTACAGCAAGTTCCATGTGGGCGCCGCCCTGCGCACCAGTGATGACCGCGTGTATTTTGGCGCCAACGTCGAAAATGCCAGCTACGGGCTGGGCCGCTGCGCCGAGCAGAGCGCTGTGCAGGCGATGGCCACCGCCGGAGGCCGCGACTTTACCGACATCGTCGTGTATTCCGAAGCCTCGCCGCCCGCCAGTCCATGCGGTGCATGCCGTCAGGTGCTCTACGAATTTGCCCCCGACGCCCGCGTGGTCTGTGTCAACCAGCACGGCGAAGTGGTCAGCGGCTACGTGAAGGACTTTCTGCCCCACGGTTTTCGGCTGGAACAGCGCGACGACGGCCACGAAGTCAGCGTTCAGTAAAGACAGAAGAGCATTCAGGGGCGGCGGCAAGCCGCCTCTTCCTTTGGTGCCAGCGTGGGCCAGTGATAGGCCAGCATAGTGGTCACGCTGGTCAGCACCTCAGCAGGCCAGGGAGGCCCGTCGGGAAGAACGGGCGCCAGCGCTCCTGCCGGGCCAAAGGTCAACGTGACCCGCAGGCAGACCGCCTGATCCTGAAGCCAGACCTGGTTGATCTGCCGGCCAAACATCCGCTGGCCCGCTTTTAGTCGTAGGTCGGGCACTACGCCACGCACTTGGCCCCGCAGGTTCCAGAGCCGCAGCGAGGGGTCCCCCCAGGCGGCGAGGTAGCGCCCGTCTGGTGTCCAAAAGGTGCCAGGAAGACCACGAGCATGCCACAGGGACTGCACATCACCAGTTGCCTTAACCAGAAAAAGGTCGCACCAGTCGGCATCACTGGCCCTATGTGGGGCGAGTATCGGTGAACAGGTCGTCTGGCCCTGGGTCGCGCAGGGGCACCTGCACTGCGGTGCCACCGGGGAATGTCACGGAAAAGAACAGGGCCGCCGCCAGCAGAAGCATGAACCAGCCTACACAGCCTGGCCCAGCGCGCCGTCCGCCTTTGGCATGAAATATGAAAGCGGGAGAAGCCAGTGCGGCCTCTCCCCTTTCACTCTTTCCGTGGCTTATTGCAATGCGGCGCGCACGCCCTCCGTCAAGGTGGTCGTAGGGCGGCCTATCAGGCGGCGCAGGTCACCCGAATCTGTGTAGAGGTCGCCCTTTTCCAGGTGCACATCCGAGTCGGCCAGCATTTCGGCCAGGGCGTCCGGCAGGCCCACGCCACGCAGCATCTGGGCGTAGTCACCCTGCGACATGTTCTGATACACCACCGGGCGGCCACTCTGGACCTGCACCTCGGCGGCCAAGTCGCTGAGCGTAAAAGCCTCATCGCCGCCCAGTTCATAGACCGCATTGTCGTGGCCCGGCTGACTCAGCACGGCGGCGGCGGCCTCGGCGTAATCGGTGCGGCTGGCGGCGCTCACGCGGCCCTCGCCTGCACTACCAGCCACAGCGCCGTACTGCGCCGCCTGGGCCGGGTTGTAGTTTTCCAGATACCAGCCGTTACGCAGAAACACAAACGGCAGGCCAGAGGCGCGGATCAGGTCTTCAGTGGCCTTATGGTCGGCGGCCAGAGCAAGGCCCGAAGTGTCGGCGCGCAGAATGCTGGTGTAGGCCAGCAGATTGACCCCAGCGCGCATAGCGGCGTCCACGACCTGCCGGTGCTGGCCCACACGGTCTTCAAAATCATTCGAAGAAATCAGCAGGAGTTTATCTACCCCTTGCAGCGCGGCGTCCAGCGTTTCAGGCTGCCGGTAGTCGGCCTGGCGCACCTGGACTCCCTGCGCCGCCAGTTCTGCGGCCTTGGCCGGGTTCCGCACCAGCGCAACGAGATTCTGGGCCGGCACGCCCAGTTTCAGCAGCGCGGCGATGGTCAGCTGGCCGAGGTGGCCGGTGGCTCCAGTAATGGCAATCATATGAACTCCTGAGGCTCGGAACGCCGAACCAGCGACGAGAGGCGAGGGTGTAGGGAAAAAGTTGACAGGTCGGTGCAAAAAAAATCAGGCAGGCTGGGCCAGAGCCTGGTGGATGTCAGACAGACAGATCTGGGCCAGCTGAGCCTCCAGAGCCGCCTGAGCCTGATCAAACACGTCGTCCAGCACCCCCTGAATACGCGCACCCACCGGGCAGGCTGGATTGGGTTTGCGGTGCCGCTTCAGGACCGTTTCTGGCGCGTCTACGGCGCGGTAGATGTCCAGCAGACTGATGTCCTGGGCCGGTCGGGTCAGCCGCGCTCCGGGGATGCCGCGCTGTGTAGTGAGCAAGCCAGCACGTCGCAGCAAGCCCGTCACCTGACGCACCACCACAGGATTCACCCCGACACTGCCCGCCATATCCTCAGAACTGAGCGGCTCGGGCGAGTCGTTCACCAGAGACAGGATATGGACAGCGATGGCGTACTGACTGTTCATACAGTGCCTCCTCTGGTAAGTCTCTTCGCCTTGTCATATTTTTATTTACAAGTAGCAGTTGTGTCAAGTGGCCAGGCGACTTCAGAAGAACGTCTTGTGAGCAGAGTGAGGAAGTTTGCTCAATCCTGCTCCAGAGCACCGAGGGCCTCGGTCAGTGGAAAGGTGCACACAAGATTGTGGTGACGGCCTCGCCGAGTGGCGTCAACACGGCTGAGGCCCAGGCCCTCATTGTCATTCGGCGCAGTGGTAGCCGCGTGACCCACCAGAACCTCGGTTTTGGCCGCGCCGTGCAGAGCCCCTGCTCCACGCTGGACCTAATGGCCGAACTGCGTCAAGCGCTGCTGAGCCGCTAAGACGGGTGCCGATGCCGAGAGAAAACGTGCGCTGAGAGACGTGTAGTTGGTACATCGCCTTTTAGTTCTGTTAGCGCTGTAAACCGCAGACTAGGAATCAGACACTCTCAGGGCAGCGCAACCACAGAGCTCCAGCAGAGCCTAATGCCCTGCTGGAGTCGCAGTTGATGTTGTCTTAGCTGCCTAGCAAAAGGCCTGCGTCCTCCGCGCCTCTCACCCAGTTCCTGACGGATGACATCACTCTGGCTCACTTGGCCGCATAGCTACTCACCCTGGACCGTTTCGGAACTCCTCTTAACGGCTTCCGTCTGTTTTGTGTGCACATCAGAGCCTTCCCGATGTGCACCTCCACGCCCGTCAGCCCGCTTCTGCCCTTGTTCTCCTGACCGGATGAAGCCGTTTTTACAAACGCTTGAGTCGCCCTCTCAGTCGTGGGCAGCGGCCAGGGTCCGCTCTTTGCCGAACTGCTGGGCTTCGGTGCTGCCCGCCAGGGCCGTGGTGCTGCTCTGGCCCCCACCCGCCGCCTGCGCCACCAGGTCAAAGTAACCGGTGCCCACCTCGCGCTGGTGTTTCACAGCTGTGAAACCGCGCTCCTGGGCGGCAAACTCGCGCTCCTGCAATTCCACGAAGGCGCTCATCTGGGTGCGGGCGTAGCCGTAGGCCAGGTCAAACATGCTCATGTTCAGGGAGTGGAAACCCGCCAGCGTGATGAACTGGAACTTGTAACCCAGCTTGCCCAGTTCCACCTGGAATTTGGCGATGGTCTCGTCGTCGAGGTTCTTCTTCCAGTTAAAGCTGGGCGAGCAGTTATAGGCCAGCAGCTTGCCGGGAAACTGAGTGTGAACGGCCTCGGCAAACCGGCGGGCGTCTTCTAAGTTGGGCACGCTGGTCTCGCACCAGATGACATCGGCGTAAGGGGCGTAGGCCAGCGCGCGGCTGATGGCCTGCTCAATGCCGGGCTTGACGTAATAAAAGCCCTCTGGGGTGCGCTCGCCGGTACAGAAGGGCTTGTCGTTGTCATCCACGTCGCTGGTCAGCAGATTGGCCGCGTCGGCGTCGGTGCGGGCAATTAGGACCGTGGGCACGCCGCTCACGTCGGCCGCCAGGCGCGCCGCGTTCAGGGTCCGAATGAACTGACTGGTGGGCACCAGCACCTTCCCGCCCAGGTGACCGCACTTCTTCTCGCTGGCCAACTGGTCTTCAAAGTGAACGCCCGCCGCACCGGCCTCGATCATGGCCTTCATCAGCTCGAAGGCGTTCAGTGGACCGCCAAATCCAGCTTCGGCGTCGGCCACAATGGGCACGAAGAAATCCGTGTCGCTCTTGCCCTCGCTGTGCTGAATCTGGTCGGCGCGGCGCAGGGTGTTGTTGATGCGCTTGACCACTTCCGGCACAGAGGACGCCGGGTAGAGGCTCTGGTCAGGGTACATCTGCCCGGCATTGTTGGCGTCGCCCGCCACCTGCCAGCCCGACAGGTAGATGGCCTTGAGGCCAGCCTTGACCTGCTGCATGGCCTGGTTGCCGGTCAGCGCGCCCAGGGCGTTTACAAACGGCTCGTCTTTCATAGCGCGCCACAACTTCTGGGCGCCGTGACGGGCCAGGGTGTGTTCGATGGGCAGGCTGCCGCGCAGTTTCACAACTTCCTCGGCGCCGTAGTTGCGCTTGATGCCTTGCCAGCGCTCCTCGGTCTGCCAGGTTTTTTCCAGAATCTCGGCGGGCGTTTTGGGGTTGGTGGTCATTGTGGGCCTCCGTGAGGTGTGAAAGGTGCGCCTCACCGCCGCCGGCGAGGTCAGAAGAGAGTCGTCTGGGATGCCCTGCTGGGCGGGTCTTGCTGTAGGGGCATTGTGCGCCGGGCACCTGCACAAAAAGCGTGGTGTACCCATGACAGACCAGGGTACACCAGCGCCGCAAGTACACCACCCCATGCCAACCAGCAGGGCGTCCAGCCGGTCTATGGACGCCCCCTCTGCCCTGTCCTGAAGCAATTCTCCAAATGACGCCGTCTGGAGAAGAGCCCTCCAGACAGCTCTAATCTCCGTCCTACTCGGCGAAATTTACTCGCTCTATTCGGTCAAAGAGATGTCCTCTTTTTAACCAATGCTCTCAGCGCTCAGCCAGTCGGCCAGCGCCGCCTCAAATTCAGCGTGGTGGTCGTGGTGGTACAGCATGCCGTGAAAGCCCGCCGCCTGCGCCGCGTCAATGTTTTCTTGCACGTCATCTACGAAAGCCACCTGCGCGGCCGGCACGCCCATGGCATCCTCTAGGGCCGCGAAGGCTTCGGGGGCCGGCTTCTTATGGCCCAGCTCGTTGCTAAACACCAGGGCGTCGAAACGGCCAAACCTTGGGTCGCGGCGCAGATGGTCACTGACCACCGGGTAGTTGTTGCTCAGCAGGCCCACGCGCACGTCAGCCGGCAGTTGCGCCAGCGTGGTGTACATGGGCGCGTTGTCATGAATACTGCCCAGATACAGCGGCTCGAACTCGCTGTACGGCAGCGTCAGCCCCGCCTCTTTCTGCAAAGTGGTCCAGAACTGTGGCAGAGTCCAGGCACCAACCTCAAGCTGCCGCACATGCCGGAAATAGCTCTCGCGCACACGCTCCACCGGCACCCCACTGCGCTCGGCCACGTTCTGGGTGCTGCGGCCGTCAAAAGTGCCCACAGTAAAGACCCCGCCCCAGTCGAAAGCAACGTGGCGCGGCGCGGCAGAAGGAAAGGTCATGGGCCAGATTGTCGCGCACGGGAGGGGCTGGTCAGCCCAGTGCTGTGCAGACTGCGCCGCCTTATCTCTCCTCTTGACGTGCCAGACCTACGGCCGCCTTCCTGGCGCAGCAAGCGTTGAGAGGACAATCAGGCATTCAAAGAAGAAGTGAACTCTTTCTAGCTGCATCAGCTTCGAATCGCGTTCTCCAGTGTCAGGAGAATTAGCCTTCCAGCAGCAGCCCTCGCCCTTCCCAGGCTTTCAGGTTCATGGTGTGCAGCGCCTGCCAGGGCCGCAGCCAGTCGTCTTCAGCGCCCATCTTTTGCCCCCGGCCGTGGCGCAGCACATGTTGCCGGTGACAGGCCAGCAGCTCGGCCGCGCCCAGACCGGGGTGGCGGTGCACATCCACTTCGGGGCCGGACGACGGGGACAGAGCGTGCGGCGCCCCCGTACTCAGCACGCAGGCAAAGCCACTGGCGCGGTCACGCAACCAGGTCAGCAGGTACAGGGAGGGCCAGCCGCCCCCAGCCGTTTCGGGCGTTTCGCTCCAGCGCACCGCCCCCGCAACCTCTGGTTCCAGCGTGTAGGCGCGCCAGTGCCGCGTATCGCTCAGGGTGGGCAGGTAAAAGGTGCCGTGCGCGGTGGCAGGCGCCGCCAGCAGGTCGGCGTGCAGGGCGGCCAGCGCGCGTGAAGCCTCGGGGCTGGCGCCCCAGGTGCGTTCGGGCAGGCGCTCGGCGCTCAGCTGTTCGGGTACCGTAGGCCCCGGCACCGCGCGGTCCACCAGTCGCGCGCGGCTCAGGTCGGGCAGCAGCGCCACAGCCTGCGCTTCACCGACCAACGTTTGCAGCTCCTCGTCGGTCAGGGCGGTCAGGTTCAGGCGGCGGGGCACACGTCACAGCATAGGGGACGGGTGTCACAGGCTTGGCACATGGCCCGCTTTCTGGGCTGTGGTCCTTATAGTGGGCAGGATGACGCGCACGCCCACCTATCACCAGCTCATGCAGCAGGTGGCCCAGACCCTGCTCTCTCATGACGGCCCCATTGTGGTGCTGTCCCACGAAAACCCTGACGGTGACGCGCTGGGCAGCGTTCTGGGCCTGGCACGGGCCCTACGGGGGCTGGGCCGTGAGGTCTACGCCCCCATGACCACGCCGCGCTACCTGGCATTTGTTCCGCACCCCGGCGAACTGGATGAGCCGCTGACCAGCTGGCCGGCAGGCGCGCTGGCCGCCGTGTTGGATGTGGACAACAATGATCCCTCGCGGGTGGCCGGGGCCGATCTGAGTATGTTTGACGGCCCAGTCGTAAATATTGACCACCACGGCACCAATGCCCGGCAGGCCACGGCGGGCGTGGTCGAGCCGGGGATTCCCGCCGCCGCCATGATGGTGGCCGATCTGCTGGGCGCCATGAACGTGCCCCTGACCCCGGCCATTGCCACGCCGCTGATGCTGGGCCTGGTGACCGACACCGGCAGCTTCCGCTTTGACAGCGTGACCCCCGAGACCTTTGAGTGCGCCGCCGCTCTGCGCCAGGCCGGGGCCGACCTGGGCTGGCTGAGTGACCAGCTGGGGCGCAACCCACGCACCTACTACACGCTGCTGCGCGAGGTGCTGGGCACCCTGGAATTCCTGCACGGCGGGCGCGTGGTGCAGGCGCACGTCACCGAGGCCATGCTGGAGCGCGCCGGCGCCGCCTGGGACGACGTGGAGAACTATGTGGGCACCCTGCGCAACGCCGAGGGGGCCGAGCTGGCGGTGATGCTCAAGGATTACGGCGACCGAGTGAAGGTGTCGCTGCGCTCACGCGGCGCCCTGAGTGCCCAGAACATCGCGGTCGCTCTGGGCGGCGGCGGCCACGTGCCAGCGGCAGGCGCCACCCTAAATCTCCCCTATCCAGAGGCCCGCACGCTGCTGGACGCTGCCATTGCTGCCGAATTGGAGCGGGCCGGCGAAGTGGGCTAGGGGAGCCAGAGCCCTGGCAACGCTACAGACATAAGCCCGGTCAAGCCGCATGGCTGACCGGGCCTTTCACTGCGTTCAGATCAGGTATGCAGAGGCTCCAGCGTAACGCCAATCGTGCCTGGCCCGGCGTGGGTGGCCACGACCGCGCCAATGGGGTGGTCGCCCAGATCATCCAGTTGCAGGCCCGCCAGGCCGGCACGGACCTCCTGTAAGTAGGCCTCGCCACCGGGGGTGGACAGAAACGCCGCGCGGGCGCCGCCATGCTGCGCGGCATACTTGCGCACATGGTCCATGAGGTCCTGCATGGCTTTTTTGTGCCCACGCACGCGCCCGGCCGATTCCACACGCCCATTCTTGACCGTCAGAATGGGCTTGATGTTCAGCAGGCTGCCTAACAGCGCCTGCGCGCCGCCAATACGTCCATTGATCCGCAGGAAATCCAGGGTATCCACGGTGAACCGGATATCGGCGTGTTGCGACACGCGCTCTAGCTCCGCAACAATTTCGGGAACCGTCTTGCCCATGTTAATGAGGTCAAGGGCGCGCAGCACCCGCATGCCCAGGCCCATACTGACCGACTTGCTGTCAATGACGGTCACGCGGTCCCCAAAGTCCTGGGCGGCCAGGCGGGCGCTGCCCACCGTCCCCGACATCTGCCCACTGATATGAATGCTCAGCACATGGTTAGCGGTGGCCAGGGCCTTGGTGTAGACCTCGGCAAACTCGGCGGGGCTGGGCTGGCTGGTGCTGGGCGTTTTCTTGCCCGCTTTCAGGCCAGCGAAGAGGTCCGCCGGCGTGATTTCAATGCCGTCTTTGTGCATTTTGCCGTCAAACAGCACATACAGAGGCACACTGACGAGGCCGAGGTCGGCGCACAGCTGCGCGCTGAGGTCACTTGTGGAATCCGTGACAATGGCAATAGTCATTCGCAGATACTAGCGTGACGGAAGACACGTTAAGGCGCCGGCTGGAGCCATGATGGTCGGAAATGTCCAGGAAATCGGTCTCTGCCCAACGTCTGAAAAAGGCATACACCTCTTCTCGGCGCTCGCATTACGCAGCCTACTCAATGGAAGAGACGTCGACCAAATCGGCAGCGGCCTTATATTCCGGACATTCTCGATCCTTGATCGCATCCCATAACAGGCCTGAAGACGGCGTGTCCTTCTTCTGTAACAGCACACATCGTCCCCAGCGTGAGGCGATAGGCCCCCGGCGGCGCCCTTGCCAGTAGGGGCACAACCAGTCCTCTATAGCACCGCTTCGTCCAAGACGGCCTGTGTAGCAATACATTGTGTCCGCAGGGATAAAAACGAGCCGGTCCATAGTCTTCAGGCTACGTGGCTCTGACTTTTAATACGAACTCGGATTTAATCGCTCTTATAAGCGATTGAATCCGAGCGGGCTCGAAGAGTTGCACAGCAGAGCGAGAAGGAAAAATGCAGGTTCCGGGCGTGGAGCCGACAAATCGGCTCTCTTCCAATTTGTCGGCGGAACAGACGGAATCCGTATAAAAAGTGGGAAATAGGCTGCGGGTCAAGCTGGGCTACGACAGTCCAACTTGACCCTACTGTTTTCAGTTCTCTTGCTGACGAAGTGAAGAAGACGCGCCTTAGTCCTTCTTCTTAGGCTGCCACTTTTTGCGGCCCGCTTCGGGCGCGCTGGTGGCCTGCTGGCCTTCTTCCAGGGCATTTTCTCCGACTTCGCTCAGGTGAACGTGTTCGGTGATGGGGGTCTCGGTGGCTGCCGGTTCACTCACAGGAGCGGCCTCGGCGGCAGGCGCCGCTTTGGGTTGCCACTTTTTACGCTCGCCCGGAGCGGCAGCAGGGGGTGTCGGTGCAGAGGCTGGTGGGCTGACCTCGGCCTCAACAGGCGCCGCTTCAACTGCGGGCACCTCCGCAGGAGCTGCCGCTTTCGGGGACCACTTCTTGCGCTCGCCCGTGGCCACAGGGGCGGGTTGGGGCTCGGCTGGAGGTGTCAGCTCCGCCGCTGGAGGGGTCGAAGCAGCGGGGGGCGCCTCTGCTTCAGCGGCCTTCGCTTTCGGGGCCCAGGCCTTGCGGGCCGCAGGGGCAGGCGTTGGGGCCTCAGCCGGTTGAGCCGCGGCCTTAGCCACCACAGGCGCCGGGTTCACATCGTCGGTTTTGGCCTTCGGGGCCCAGGCTTTCCGGGTGGGAGCAGCCTCGGGGACAGCCGCCGCCGGAGCCTCTGTCGTGACCGGGGCCGGGCTCACATCATCACCGCTGGCTTTGGGCTTCCAGCTTTTGCGGGTAGGCGCCGCCTCAGCAGGGGCCGTCTCGGTGGACGCTGGCGCCGCGCTGGGCGCCGTCTTGGGCTGCCAGGCCTTGCGGGCGCTGGCCTCGGGGTGGGCGGCCTGGGGTTCGGGCTGGGTATCGCGATTCTGCACCGGACTGCCAGGCTGAGCATTGAACAGCTCCGAGCCGGTTTCGCCTTCCACCGCTTCCGGAGCGCCGGCAGAGGGCTGATCGCCGGTGCGGTGCATGGGCGTCAGGGCGTTGGGGGCACTGACCACTTCAGGCTGCTCCAGCGGCGTGGCGTCAGGCACCGGCCCAGTGGGCGCGGCGGCGGCGGTCTGAAAGGTGCCGTCGGCGCGCTGCACGCTTTCCAGCAGCAGTTCGGCCACGTCCTTGACGATGATGTCATCGCGGCCCTGCTTCTCGGGCGTGGAGTTCATCATGGACTTGCAAAAGGGGCAACCCACGGCGACGACCTTCCCGGTCCGCTCGTACTCGTCGCTGGCCACCTGGGCACTGTCTAGCCGGGCCTGAAGCTCGCGGAAGCGGTTGTCAGACACGCGCTCGCGGCCTTCTTCTTCCTCTTTCCAGAACTGCGCGCCGCCGGCTCCGCAGCAGAACGAATTCTCGCGGCTGCGTTCCAGGTCCAGAACCTCGCCCGCCATCTTGGTAATCAGCGTCCGGGGGGCGTCATAGACGCCGTTGTGGCGGCCCAGATAACAGGGGTCGTGGTAGGTGACGTGTTCGGGCAGTCGTTCCAGCGGCAACTGCCCCGCCGCCACCAGGGTTTCCAGATATTCGGTGTGGTGAACGGTCTTGTAGTCGCCGCCTAGTTGCTTGTACTCGTGGCCAATGGCGTTCATACAGTGCGGGCAGGTGGCCACGATGAGTTTGGGGGCCACCGTGTTCAGCGTTTCCACGTTTTCCTGTGCCAGTTGCTGATACAGAAATTCGTTGCCCGAGCGGCGAGCGCTGTCGCCAGTGCAGGCCTCTTTCTTGCCCAGCACGGCGTAATTTACGCCCGCTTTGTCGAGCAGCTGCACAAACGAGCGGGCCACCTTCTGCGCGCCGGGGTCATAGCTGGCCGCGCAGCCCACCCAGTAGATGACATCCGGCTCTGGGTTCTCGTCAATGGTGGGCACTTTCAGGCCCTCGGCCCACTCCATCCGCTTGTCGCGCGAGATGCCCCAGGGGTTGCTGGCACGTTCCATACCCCGGAAGGCGGTCTGCAGCTGCGGCGGAAACTCGCCGGCCACCATGACCTGATGGCGGCGAATGTCGATGATGTCCAGCATCTGCTCGTCCTGAACCGGGCAGACCTGCATGCAGGCGCCGCAGGTGGTGCAGGCCCAGACCGATTCCTCGTTGATGGCGTATTCCAGCAGCGGGTGGGCGGTGCTGGCCCCAGACTCGAAGGCCGCCGGTTTCAGCGTGAAGGGGCTGGGATGCGAAGCGATGACATTCAGCTCCATGCGCTTGTTGATTTCCAGGGCGGCCGGGCTCAGGGCCTTGCCGGTGGCGTTCGCCGGGCATACGTCCTGACAGCGGTTGCACTGAATGCAGGCGTAGGCGTCCAGCAGGCGCGGCCACTCCAGCTCTTCCAGTTTTTCGACGCCCAGCTTGGGCTCCTCGGCTTCCATCGCCTCTTCCAGGCCTTTCATGGGCGGCAGGACGCCGCTGCCCACTGGACGCTTGAGGGCATAGTTCAGAGGTGCCATAAAGATATGGATGTGCTTGGTGTACGGAAAATAGGCTAGGAAGGCCAGCACGCTGCCCAGCGCGCCCCAGTACCCGAAGATGCGCCAGCCTTCAATGGCCTGCTCGCTGGCCCCACTAAACAGCGCGCGGCCCAGGGCCCCCGAGAGCGGCTGATAGGAGTCGAAGCCGCCCAGCACACGGGCCTCTTCAACCATCTTGGCGGCGTTGCCCAGTACGCGGCTGCCCACATGGAAGGTGATAAACGCCGAGACGATCAGGCCGTCGCGCAAGATGTAGTTCTGGCGCACCAGCGGGTGCAGCAGCGTCTTTTCGGTAAAGCGGAAGTCGCGCTTGCTGGGCAGAAACAGCCGCCGAATCACCAGACTAATAACCCCGACCAGCACCAGAAAACTCAGGATGTCTGCCAGCAGGTTGTAAGCGGCCAGGAGGGGGCTGTCCTTGCTGTAGATGTGAAAGGGAATGTACCCTTCCAGGCCGTCTATCACGTTAACCAGCAGGTAATACACGAAACCGTAAAAGATAAAGGCATGCAGCGTACTGATGACGGTGCGGCGGCGGAAGGTGCGCTCCTGGGTCAGGCTGACGCGCAGGGCCGAGAGCAAGCGGGCGACTGGCCGGTCAAAGCGGGCTTCGGTCGCGGCCGCTCCGCGCGTGATGCGGCGGTACAGGCGGTAAAAGCCCCACATGCCGAGGCCGCCGGCCAGCAGAGCAAAGACGAAAAACAGAATCTGGTGAACGAGGGGCAGCAAGAGGGCACTCCTTGGTCGAGGATGGAAACAGGCGCAAAAACTTGTACTCAGTCAAAGTATAGAGGAAGGCGGGCGTCCACTCTATATCTAGCGTCACCCATGCACCGCGTCGCGCGTCAGGGCCAAGTGAAGAAAATACACCTCGTCCTGCTCCGTCTCTGGGCCGGCCTCAAAGTATTCCATGATGAGCGCCTCCAGGCGGCCCTTGAGCTCTCTGGCCTGTTCCCTGGACAGCTGAATGACCCCCCACTCGTTCAGCGGCAGTTCAGCCGCTGGGGCCTGCGCGTCGTCCAGCGCCCAGGTGGGTAACTGACGCCGACTGAGCATGCCGTCTTCTGTGACGCGCAGTTCAACCAACCAGTCCGGTGAGATTCGGCGGTATTCCTGGGTAAAGCCCTGAAGCAACCGTGTCCAGCCCGGCCGGTTCAGGCGGTCAAGTATGTCGTCCAGCGGCATTACGCGCGACGGATCAATAATGAACGTCTGCGCCACTGCCTGATAAAGCGCTGGGCGGCTGGTGCCAACTTCTTTGAGCAGCCCCAATTTAACAAAACGCTTGACCCAGTACGTCAGAGCATTCTGCGACTGCCCGGTGACCTCGGCTACTGCGGCAATAGACTGAGGCTCAAGCATAAAAGGACCCAGAAGGCGTGTTTTAGAGAAATCCAGAAGCACTTCTATTGCGGATGAATCATTGATGTTAACACGCCGCATGGAAAAATTCTACCGGGTTTTTTGGATTCTGGTGGCGCTAAGCTGCACCCCACTTCGGGAGATAGATTCAGGAGGCTGTTATGGAGCGAAGTAAAACCCTCATTATTCGGTGCCTGGCACTGGGCGTCACTCTGCTGATGCCAATGGCCAGTGCCTGCGGCACCGCCGGCCCTGGCGACCCCGGTTTCAAATGCATGATCAGAATCTGCCAGGTTAACTGAAGCCCGCTTTCCCGCCGTCGCCGTCCGCCCTCAGGCGGCGACGGTTTTCTCTGCCTTTTTTTGCCTCTAAGGAGACCCAAGATGCGTCATCACCTGCTGATCACCGCCGTTTTCCCCCTGCTGCTCGCCGCCTGTGGCGGAGGTGGCACGGGCACGCCAACGCCAAACCCCATTCCGACACCAAACCCAAATCCCAATCCAGGCTCGGCGGTAACGACCCGGCTGGCCACCTGTCCGGTAGTCAGCAACAGCTCGGACCCGGCGGCCAGCGCCTGCCTGGCAGGCACCTACGCGGGCAAAACGCTGTCCGGCGCCGACTGCTCGCTGACAGTCCGGGCCGATGGCAGCTATGACTACGCCAGCCCCACCCTGAGTTACACCTCTGCGCCCACCGCCCAGTCCATTCGGGTCTTTAGTCACAGCGATCCGCAAAACACCCATCAGGTCATCTGGCTGATTAGCGACCCTATGTCGGCCAACGAACCCAAGGAGCTGGACTTCGAGGCCCGCTGGGGCGCCTATATCCAGAGCCCCAAATTGGAAATTGAGGCGACCAAGCATCTGGCCGGCGGCGGCAGGGTGTCCTCGGCTTGCACCCTGACCCTGTAAAAGCCCTCTGCCGGCTTCTCCCAACACCGGGAGAGGTCGGCGCTTCTTTTTTTCTGCGGAGGTTCCATGCCCAAATCTGTTGTGTCGGCTGCACTTCTGACTCTCTTCCTGGCGGCCTGCCAGAGAGGCACGCCCACTCCGGCGGTCCCGCTTCCTGCTACGCCCACGGTCCCCGCCGCCACGACCGGCACCGTCAACGGCGTGCGCATAGTGGACGCCAGCACCTACCAGGTGGGCTTTACACCCCTGAGCGACAAAGACATTGTGGCCAACGGGCAACTGAAGGCCGTAACGGTCAGGAGCCTGAGCGCGGGAACAGCCACCGCCTCGGTCTGCGGGCAGGTCCAAGTGCAGGACGCCATCACGGTTACCATCAACCTGGACAGCACCGGCAGCATGGTGGACAACGACCCTGGCAAACTGCGCCGCGCCGCTGACCAGGCCTTCGTGACCCGCATGACCGCCCAGGACAGGGCGGCGGTGCTGTCTTTTGAAACCTACACATCGGCCAGCACCGGCCTGCTGGCCTCGCGGCTGTGGCAGGATTTTTCGGCCGACAAACCGCTGCTGAATGCCGCCATCGCCAAAGCCACCTTTGAAGGCGGCTCGACCCAGGTGTACGACGCCATCGTGGATGCCAGCAAACTGGCCCCGATGGGCACCGCGCTGATTCTAACCGACGGCGAGGACAATTCGTCACGGAACTCGGCCCAGAAGGCAATTGATGAAGCCAAAAAGAATGGCACAAAGGTCTTTGTGATTGGCCTGGACGCCCGCAACACCCTGAACTTCCGCGCACTGGAAGACATCACGGCGGCCACGGGCGGCCTCTTTCAGAAAACAGGCAGCGCCGCCGACCTGCAATGCTTCTTTGACCGGATGTACAACGCCTTTCGCGCCCAGGGCTGCGTGCAGCTGAGCTTTACCCAGAAACCAGCGGCCGGCACCGCCGTTACCGGCACCCTGAGTGTGACGGTGGGCGCGCCTGACCGCCGGGACGCCCAGGTGGACGTGCCCTTTACCCTGACCGTGAGATAACGGCCGTGCGTTGGCCTCGGTTCTGCCCCCACCCCGCCCGGCGTCCTGCGCTAGCGTGAGGGCGTGAGTCTGACCGCTGCCGAACTGCAAACGTACCTGAGCGCCCTGGTGACTGGCGACCTGAAGCTGTCCACCATGATCTGGGGGCCGCCCGGCGTGGGCAAAAGCAGCGTGGTGGCGCAGGTGGCCGCGCGGCATAGCCTGGGGTTTGTGGACGTGCGCCTCTCTCAGCTGGCGCCCACCGACCTGCGCGGCCTGCCCGTGCCCGAGGCCGACGGCCAGGGGGGCGGGGTCAGCCGCTGGTATCCCCCTGAATTCCTGCCGCGTTCGGGCGCCGGCATTCTGTTTCTGGACGAGGTGAACATGGCCCCGCCCACCATGCAGGGCATGGCGCAGCAGCTGATTCTGGACCGGCGGGTGGGCAGCTACGAACTGCCGGGCGGCTGGTTTGTCTGGGCCGCCGGCAACCGCAAGGAAGACCGCGCCAGCGTCTTTGACATGCCGGCGCCGCTGGCCAACCGTTTCCTCCACCTGACTGTGCGCCCCGACTTTGACTCGTGGCGGGGCTACGCGCTGGGCCGGGGGCTGCACGAGCATGTGATTGCCTTCCTGACTTTCCGCCCCGAACTGCTGCACCGCCTGGACCCCCAGCAGCCCGCGTGGCCCAGCCCCCGCGCCTGGGAGATGGCGTCACGGCTACACCGCGCTGGGCTGGACACCGCGCCGGCCATTGGCGAAGCCGCCGGGGCCGAATTCAGCGCCTTCGTGCGGCTGTATGAGCAGTTGCCCGACCTGGGCATCGTGCTGGAGGGGCGGGGCGCCGGGCTGCGCCTGCCCGACGAGCCCAGCGTGCGCTACGCCGCTGTGGTGGGCCTGGCCGCCCGCGCCGGGGACGCCGACCAGGCCTACCACGCCTTTACCTGGCTGGCCGACAGTGCCGGTCCCGAATGGCTACAACTGTACGTGGCCACGCTGGTCAGCAAATTCCAGGCCATCGGGCAGCTGGGCGACCTAGCCGCGCTGATTGGCCGCGATGAACGCCTGGCCGCGCTGGTGCAGGGCACCCTGGCGATGACGGAAGGACCGTGAGGGGAGATGGTCAATTGTTGATGGTGGCTGGAAACGGCCCACTAGTTTTTCCATCACCCATCAACTTTCAACCATCCACACCGGAGGCCCCATGACGCCTCCGGCCAGCCCCGACTTTCAGCGCCTCATTTCGGGCTCGCGCCTGCGGCTGCGGGGGAAGTCGGCGTTTTTTGCCACACTGCTGCTGCACGCCGAATTCGTGCCGTCGCGGGAGGTGGCAGCTGCCGGCACCGACGGCGAGCGCGTCTACGTGAATCCTGAGGTGGCCGCCAGCCTGACGCCCGATGTGCTGGACGGCCTGCTGCTGCACGAGGTCCTGCACGCCGCCCTGTCGCACGTCGAGCGGCGCGGCCCACGCGAGAAAAAACGCTGGAACAAGGCCGCCGACCTGATTGTCAACGGTATGGTCAGCGCCGCCGGCCTGCCCGTGCCGCCCCAGTCGCGCCGCGACGACCACCTTGAGCGCCTGAGTGTCGAGGAGGTCTACACCTCGCTGGACGGCGAGGCCGACGAGAACGGGGACGAGGAAGGCGACGACCTGCTGGACGCCCCCCCCAGCGACGCGCCCCCCAAGCAGGGCAAGCCTGGCCAAAGCGTGAGCCGGCAGTGGCAGCAGGCGCTGGCCCAGGCCCGCAGCGTGGACGCCATGAGCGGCGGCCAGGGCGACGATCCCCTGGGCATGCACCGCGAACTGATGCGCCTGGCCCCGGCGCGACTGGACTGGCGCGCGCACCTGTGGCGCTTTCTGGCCCGCACCCCCGTGGATTTCGGCGGCTTTGACCGCCGCTTCGTGGGGCGCGGCCTGTACCTCGAAGCGCTGGACGACGAATCGCTACGCGCCCTGGTGGCGGTGGACACCTCTGGCAGTGTGGACGACGACGCCGTCAAAGCCTTGGTGGGCGAGGTTCAGGGGGTGCTGGGGGCTTATCCACATGTCAAAGCCACCCTCTACTACGCCGACACCGAGGCGTACGGCCCACACGACCTCTCGCCGGGCGGCGAGATTCCACCGCCGCAGGGGGGCGGCGGCACCGATTTTCGGCCCATCTTTGCCCTGCTGGACACCCACGAGCCGGACGTGCTGGTGTACCTGACCGACGGCTACGGCGACTTTCCAGAGGCGGCCCCCAGAACCCCGACCCTCTGGGTGGTGCCGCCCGGCGGCCTGGAAGACGAGGGCTTTCCATTCGGCGAGGTGCTGCGTCTGGAGGAACACGGGTGAACGCCACCGAGCGCCCCACCGGCTTCGTGCCTGACCTGACCCTGGTGCCGGGCGAGCAGGTGCGCTGGTTCGTGTTTGACGGCCCCCGGCTGCTGCTGGGTGATCAGGAAGCGCTGCCCACTGGAGCCAGTCTGCCCTTTCCCACCCAGGACGTGACCCCGCTGGGCACCCTGGACGGCCAGCAGTTTTTTGCAGCCAGCGTGACGGATGGGCCGCCGCCTGGCCTGAGCGCCCACGCCCTGCGCGCCTGTTTTGGGCGGCTGCCAGACACCGAGATGGGCCTGGCAGGCTACGCGGCGCAAGTCCTCGATTTTCTTCGTACTCACCGCTTTTGCGGGCGCTGCGCCGCGCCGCTGAGTGACAGCGGACACGAACGCTCCCGCACCTGCCCGGCGTGTGGGCTGACGGTCTACCCGCGCGTGGCGCCTGTGGCGATGGTGCTGATTCGGCGTGGTGAGGGGGATGGCACCGAGCTGCTGCTGGCGCGCGGGCCTCACTTTGCGCCCGGCGTGTATTCCGCGCTGGCGGGCTTCGTGGAACCTTCAGAGACGCTGGAAGCCGCCGCCCACCGCGAGGTGCAAGAAGAGGTGGGCGTGCAGCTTACCAACCTCCGGTACGTGACCAGCCAGCCGTGGCCCTTTCCGCATTCGCTGATGCTGGGCTTTGAGGCCGAGTACGCGGGCGGCACCATCACCCCGCAGCCGGGCGAGATTGAAGACGCCCGCTGGTTTCCGGTCACGGCGCTGCCGGGGGTGCCGCCGCCCTTCAGTGTGGCCCGCACCCTGATTGACCGGGCGGTGGGGGCGGCCCTGGGCGGCGTGGCATCATCGGCCCCATGACGGCGGAACTTGACCCACGCACGCTGACCCTGCTGGGGGTGGAAGGCGCCCTGGCGGCGGCGGCCGCGCCCCGCGCCAGTGCTGAGACCTTAGGCGGCCTCTCGGCCCACCCGGACAGCCGCGTGCGCGCCCTGGTGGCCCGGCACCCCAACACGCCCCCCGAGGTGCTGGGCACCCTGGCGGCCGCCTACCCGGCCGAGGTGCTCGGCAATCCGGGCCTGCCCCTGATGCGTCTGGCCCGCCCAGGGCTGCTGGGCGCCTTTCCAGCTGACGGGGTGATTGCGCTGCTGAACACCGACGGCGCTCCTGGCTGGATCACCGACGCCGCGCTGCGTCACGAGGACTACGCCGTGCGCACGGCCCTGGCGGCGCGCGCCAGCCTAAGCGCCGAACGGGTCGCGGCGCTGGCGCAGGACGCGGGCTGGCAGATCCGCGAAGCGGTGGCCCGGCGGGACGATCTGCCCGAGCCGCTGGTGCGCCAGCTGGCCACCGATGACGACTATGACGTCAGAAAGGCGGTCGCCGCTCGCCCCGAGCTGCCCGGCGACGTGCTGCGGGTCTTTGTCACCGACCCGCACGGCCTGGTGCGCGCCAGCGTGGCGCGGCGGCTGGACCTGCCGCTAGACTGCCTGCTGACCCTGGCCACCGACGGTGACCCCGACGTGCTGGCCACCCTGGCCCGCCGCGTGGACCTGCCCGCCAACGTGCGCGAGTGGCTGGCCACCAGCGAGCAGCCCGGCGTGCGCGCCGCCGCCCTGCAGGGCTGGGCTGTGCCCCCCGCCTGGCTGGCCCGCGCGGGCCAGGACGCCGACCCCGACGTGCGCGCCGCCCTGGCCCGGCGCCCTGACGCGCTGCCAGACACCCTGACCCACCTGGCCAGCGACGAGTCCGAAACGGTACGCCGCGCCGTGCTGGAACGCAGTGACCTGCCCGACGGGGCAGTGCTGGCCCTGGCCCGCGCCCCCGAAGCGGATATCCGGCTGCATGTGGCCAGCGCCGAGGGGCTGTCTGAAGCGGTGCTGGACGCGCTGGTGGGCGACAGTGACGCCACGGTGCGGACCGTGCTGGCGGTGCGCCCGGACCTGGGCACCGGGCGCCTGACCCGGCTGGCCGCCGACCCCAACCCCGAGGTGCGCCGCGCCGTGGCCTACGCGCCGGGCACCCCGGCCAGCGTCCTGGCCACCCTGGCCGCCGACCCCAACGCCGGCGTGCGCCGCGCCGCCGCCCGGCACCCGGCCCTGGACACCGGGGCGCAGGCGGCACTGGTCACTGACCTCGACGAAGGCGTGCGGCTGGCGGTGGCGGGCCGGGCGGACCTCTCCGCCGCCTCACGCGCCGCGCTGGCCCAGGACACTGACCCCAGCGTGCGCGCCGAGGCGTCCGCGAGTTGAGCGCCGCCCTGGCCGCCCCTTTCACGGCAGACTGCCTGTCATGACTGACATTCGTTTGCCACTGGGCGGCCTGAAATTCAGTGTCCGCGTGGTGATTCTGTGTACGCGCGGCCCCTTCCTGCTCACCAACACGGGCGCGGGGGAATCCGGTGCTGGCTTTCACTTTTTGCCGGGCGGCGCGGTGGGGGTGGATGAAGCCACCGAGACGGCCGCCCAGCGCGAGTGGCAGGAGGAAACCGGCCTGCCCGCCGGGCCTTTGCGGCTGGTGGGCGTCATGGAGAACTTCTTTGGCCCCGCCAAAAAGCGGCAGCACGAGCTGGGGTTCTACTACCACATGGACGCGCCCGATGAGGTGCCAGCCGCGCCGTTTCTGACGCTGGACAACGCCGAGGTGAGCTGTCAGTGGGTGGCGTTCAGTAACCTGGAGACCACCCCGGTGTATCCACTGGTGGTGCGGGAGCTGCTTGAGGTGCCCGTGGGCGTGGTGCGGCACCTCGTCAACCGGGAGAGCCCTGGAACCTGAGCCTGCCCGGAGGTCGCTACATCTGCGGCGCGCCGCAGCGATAGGGCCAGCCATACTGCCAGCATGTCCCCAGACCCCGCGCAACTGGCCCAGCGCCTGACAGCGCTGGCCGCCCAGGACCAGGTTCACGCCTGCATATTGCGGAATTCGTCTGACCCGTTTACGCCGGGCTGAGGTTGGCAAACTTGACCAGCAGCTTCTTGGTCCCGGCACTTGGGAAATGCACGGTCACCTCCTGCCGGTCCCCCAGCCCTGCCACCGCCAGCACCTGCCCCTCCCCGAACTTGGGATGCTTGACCTTTTCTCCGCCTCGGTAGGCCATATCCGCCGTCATAGGACTGGTGTTCTTGACTGCTGCCGGCACGGTCGGGCGGTAGGTTTTCCAGGTCTTGGCGCGGTATTCGACCACCTGCCCGTAGGGGTCCACGGTGTCAAAGTGCCCCTCGATTTCTTCCAGAAAGCGGCTGTCCTCGGCGGCGTTAGTCTTGCCAAACTGCATCCGGTTCTGGGCGGCCGTCAAGAACAGGCGCTCCATCGCCCGCGTGATGCCCACGTAAAACAGGCGCCGCTCCTCTTCAATGCCGCCCGCCTCGACCAGCGCGCCCCGGCTGGGCAGCAGACCTTCTTCGGCGCCCACGATGAACACCACTGGAAACTCCAGGCCCTTGGCGTTGTGCATGGTCATCAGGGTGACGGCGTCTTCGGGCGCGCCCTTGTTCTCGGCCTTAGTGCGCATGTCGTCCACGCTGGAGAGCAGCGCAGCGTCGTCCAAAAAGTCGGCAATGGTGCCCTCATTGTCCTGCGCCCATTCCTGGGCAGCGTTGATCAGTTCGTCCAGGTTTTCCATCCGCACAGCGCCCTCGGGGCCTTCCTGGCGCAGCAGGTCGAGGTAGCCGCTGGTTTCAATCACGTAGCGCAGAAACTGCGCCGGCTCGTAGTTGTCAGCCGCGTCGCTCATGGCGTCCATCAGGCGGGCAAATTCGACCGGCTTGCCCGCGCCCCGGTCCAGAATGCGGTCTTCCTCGGCGCGGGCGCAGGCGGTCAGCAGACTGGTGCCGTTGATGCGGGCCCACTCCAACAGCTTTTCCAGTGCGGTGTCGCCAATGCCGCGCCGGGGCCGCCCAATGATGCGGCGCAGCGCCACGTCGTCACTGGGGTTAATCGCCAGGCGGGCATACGCCAGGATGTCCTTGATTTCGCGGCGGTCATAGAAACCCACGCCGCCAACAATCTTGGCCGGAATCTGCACCCGGCGCAGCGACTCTTCGATCACGCGGGACTGGGCGTTCGTGCGGTACAGAATGGCCATTTCAGCGAACTTGCGGCCCTCTAGATTGTGCAGCCGTGTCAGCCACTCCGCTACAAAGTCGCCCTCGGCACGGTGGTCGGTGGCGCGGTGAAAGACCACGGGGTGTCCGTCTTCTTTGACCGGCTTGAGGGTCTTGTCCAGGCGCTCGGCGTTGTTTTCAATCAGTTTATTAGCAATAGTGAGCACGCGGGCGCTGGAGCGATAATTATGTTCTAGCAAATACACTTTGGCATCCGCATAATCCTTTTGAAAATCAAGGATGTTTTGAATGTCGGCGCCGCGAAATTTATAGATGGACTGATCGGGGTCTCCGACGACCAAGAGGTTCCGGTCTCTTGAAGCCAGCAGCCGCGTCAATTCGTATTGCGCCTTGTTCGTGTCCTGATACTCATCCACATGAATAAACTTGGCCCGGTTTTGCACCGCGTTGAGGACACCCGGAACCTCATGGAAGAGGCGCACTGTTTCAGTAATCAAGTCGCCAAAATCAATGGCATTCTGGCCCTTCTTGCGCGTTTCGTAGCGGCGGTAGGCTTCGGCCGCCGCTTCACGCGGGATACCAGAAATAAACGGCTCACCGCTGCGGTCCAGATCAGCCGGCGTCAGCAAGTTGCTCTTGGCCCGGTCCAGAATGCCGCGCAGCACCCGCGGCGAGGTCTCAGGGCCGATCCCCGGAATAGAGCCCATAATTTCTTTCAGAATGTCGAGCTGGTCGTCGTCGTCGTAGATGACGAAGCCGCGCCGTAGCCCAATGTGCTCGCCGTAGGCGCGCAAAATCCGCACGCCCGCACTGTGAAAGGTGCTCATCCAGAGTTTGTCAGCGCCGGGCACCAACTGACTGGCCCGCTCGCGCATCTCGGCGGCGGCCTTGTTGGTAAAGGTCACGGCCAGAATCTCGCCGGGGTTCACGCCATAGTGCCCGATCAGGTGGGCGATCCGGTAAATCAGGGTGCGGGTCTTGCCGCTGCCCGCGCCGGCAATCACCAAGGCCGGACCGGTGAAGTGGTCGGCGGCCTGGGCCTGCGTGGGGTTCAAATGCGAAAGAAGGTCGGGCGCGCTCACCGAACGAGTGTATCAGGGTTTGTTCTGTTCAGGGCGTAATCCATGCCCTAACCTGTCCCTGCTGGGGGCACGCTTTTCGCCGCGCCTAACCCTGCTACGCTCCGGCCGTGCCGGTCTCCTCTGCTCCCTCTGCCATGTCGCTGCGCGCCTCCCGGTTGGCGCTGGGCAGCGTGGTGGTGGCGCTGGTGGTCCTGGGCCTTAAATTTCTGGCCTACGCGCTGACTGGCAGCGTGGCGCTGTACTCGGACGCGCTGGAAAGCGTAATTAATGTGGCGGCAGCGGTGGCGGCGTTTGTGGCGCTGCGGGTGGCGGCCCGGCCGGCCGACGCCGGTCACCCCTACGGCCACACGAAAGCCGAGTATTTCAGCGCGGTGACCGAGGGCGTGCTGATTGTGCTGGCCGCCGTGGCCATTGCGGCCGAGGCTATTCCGGCGCTGCTGCACCCGGCGGCTGTGGACGCGCCGCTGCCGGGCCTGGCGGTGAACCTGGGGGCCAGTGTCCTGAACGCAGGATGGGCCGCGCTGCTGCTGCGCCGGGGCCGCGCGCTGCGGTCACCCGCGCTGCTGGCCGATAGCCGACACCTGCTGAGCGACGTGGTGACCAGTGTGGGCGTGCTGCTGGGGGTGCTGGCCGCCAAAGCAACAGGACTGGCGTTTCTGGACCCGCTGCTGGCGCTGCTGGTGGCCCTGCACATTCTGTACAGCGGCGCCCATCTGGTGCGCGAGAGCGTGGGCGGCCTGATGGACGCGGCGGTGGACGCCCAGACCGAGGCCCGCATTCGCCGGCTGCTCAGCGAACACGGCGAGGGCGCCCTGGAAATGCACGACCTGCGCACCCGCCACGCCGGCCGCATGACCTTTATCGAGTTTCATATGGTGGTGCCAGGCGACATGACGGTCACCAGCGCCCACGCCATCTGTGACCGTCTGGAAGACGCCCTGAGCGCCGAAATGCCGGACATCCACGTCACCATTCACGTTGAACCACAGGAACAGGCCAAGCACCACGGCGTGCTGGTGCTGTAACGGCGGCGTGAGACTTTCTCAATTGAGGCTGGACCTAGATGCACCACCCACACACTTGTCCAGCGTCGCAGCTGCGTCTGCTTTCTAGCTCTCGGATCTATCCACTGGCAGTCTTTAGAGGCTGTAGAGAAGAACCTTAACCGCGCTAAGGCCAAAGAACACAACTCCGCAGCAGCTCACTGGCAGTGGTCTTGCGTGGCCTGGAGAGGCGTGCTGTTGTCCGCACAGGCAACAGCCGAGCGCTCTGCGTTCCCGCCTCAGGTCTAAAGAAACCTGCACGCAATGACGCGGTTGAGTAGGTGCCGGCTTGCCTATACTCGCCTGAAGCAAGGGGGACGTATGGGGGAAATTGATGTGCCGAACGACGCGCATCTGCGTTCGCGGGTGGGGCCGACCCGGCCACCACTGGGCGCGCGGTGCAGCATTCTGGTGGACGGCGTGGCGCAGGCCGCCCACGAGGGCGAGCCACTGCTAGAAGTGATTAACCGCGCGCAGATCGAACTGGCCCAGGTGTGCTACCACCCGCAACTGGGACCAGTCCAGACCTGTGACACCTGCGCCGTCGAGATTGACGGCGTCATTGGCCGGGCCTGTGGCACCCCCGTGCGGGCTGGGCTGGTCGTGCGGACGCAGACGAACGCGGCGCGCACCGCCCAGCGCGACGCCTATGACCGCCTAGTCGCCAACCACGACTTGTACTGCACCGTCTGCGACAACAACAACGGCAACTGCACCGTTCACAACACGCTGACCCTGCTGGCCCCCGAACACCAGACCCGGCCGTTTCAGCCCAAAGGCTATCCCAAAGACACCTCCAATCCTTTTTACCAGTACGACCCCGACCAGTGCATCTTGTGTGGCCGCTGCGTAGAGGCGTGCCAGAACGTCCAGGTCAACGAAACCCTGAGCATCGGCTGGGAGATGGAGCAGCCGCGCGTGCTGTGGGACGGGGGCAAGCCGGTCGGCGAGTCCAGTTGCGTGTCGTGCGGTCACTGCGTGACGGTGTGTCCCTGCAACGCCCTGATCGAGACCTCTATGGTGGGCCAGGCCGGCCTCTTCACCGGCATTCCCCTGCCGGTCTGGAACGCGGCCATTGACGTGGTCAAGGGCGTGGAGGTCAGCACGGGCCTGCAGGCCATCACCGCCATCTCGGAGATCGAGTCGGCCGGACGCGACCGCTATATCCAGAAAACCAAAACGGTTTGCACCTACTGCGGCGTGGGCTGCTCGTTTGACGTGTGGACCAAAGACCGGCAACTGCTCAAGGTGGAGCCGGGCCAGGGGCATGCCAACGGCATCTCCACCTGCGTCAAAGGCAAATTCGGCTGGGATTACGTGAACAGCGGCGAGCGCCTGACCAAACCGCTGATCCGCGAGGCCACTGGTTTCCGAGAAGCCAGCTGGGACGAAGCACTGGATCTCGTGGCCAGCCGCCTGGAGAGCATCAAGGCGGCGCACGGCCCGGACGCTCTAGCCTTTGTGGCCAGCAGCAAGAGCACCAACGAAGAGATCTTTCTGGTGCAGAAGTTCGCCCGCCAGGTCATCGGCACCAACAACGTGGACAACTGCTCGCGGTACTGCCAGTCGCCGGCCACCAAAGGGCTGTCGCAGACGGTGGGCATTGGCGGCGACAGCGGCACCATCCACGACATCGAGCAGGCCACCTTAGTCGTCACGGTCGGCAGCAACACCGCCGAAAGCCACCCGGTGCTGGCCACCCGCATCAAACGGGCGCAGAAACTGAACGGCCAGCAGGTCATCGTCTTTGATCTGCGTGAGCACGAGATGGCCCGGCGGGCCAATCAGTTTATCCGGCCCAAGCCTGGCACCGATTTCGTGTGGGCCAGCGCCCTGGCCAAGTTCATTCTGGACAACGACCTGGAAGATAAGGTGTTCTTGCAAAACCGGGTCAACGGCCTGGACGAATACCGTGAGTCCATTGCCGACTACACCCTGGCCTACGCAGCGGCAGAAACGGGTATTCCAGAAGCCACCCTTGAAGCCCTGGCCCGGCAAATTGCAGCCGAGGACCGGGTGTGCATCCTGTGGGCGATGGGCGTGACCCAGCAGTGTGGCGGCAGCGACACCAGCGCGGCCCTCAGTAACCTGCTGCTGGTGACAGGCAACTATGGCCGCACCGGCACCGGCGCCTATCCTCTACGCGGGCACAACAACGTACAGGGTGCGGGCGACATGGGCGCCATGCCCGACCAGGTCAGTGGCTACCAGAAAATCACGGACCCTCTGGCCATTCAGCGCCACGAACGTGAATGGGGCATTACCCTGCGCCCTGAAAAGGGCATAGACAACACCGAGATGATGGACGCCGCGCTGGAGGGCACACTGAAAGGCCTGTGGATCAGCGGTGAGGAGATGAGCCTCACGGACGCCAACGTCAACCATCTGGCCAAGGGCTTTGAAGCGCTCGACTTCCTGGTCGTGCAGGACCTGTATTTCACCAACACTGCCCGCTACGCCGATGTGGTGCTGCCCGCCGCCGCCTCGCTGGAGAAGGAAGGCACCTTCACCAGTACCGAGCGGCGCATTCAGCGGCTGTATCAGGTGATGGAGCCGCTGAAGGGCACCAAGCCCGACTGGGAGATTTATCAGGCAGTGGCCCAGCGGCTGGGGGCCAACTGGGCCTACACGCACCCGTCGGACATCATGTCCGAGATTGCGCGCCTGACGCCTTCCTGGGTGGGCGTCACCTACGAGCGGCTGGAAGGCTACCGCTCGCTGTGCTGGCCGGTGAAAGAAGATGGCACCGACACGCCGCTGCTGTACACCGACCGCTTTCACTTTCCGGACGGCAAGGCCAAGCTGCACCCCGCCACCTACAAACCTCGGCAGCAGGCGCCGAGCGCCGAATACGACCTGCACCTGAATAGCGGACGCATGCTGGAGCATTTTCACGAGGGCAACATGACGTTTCAGGTGCCCGGCATTGTCAGCAAGGCGCCCGATACCTTTGTGGAGGTCAGCCGTGAACTGGCCGCCGAGCGCGGGATTCAGAGCGGCCAATGGGTGCGCCTGGTCAGCCCGCACGGCTCAGTGAAGGTGCGCGCGCTGGTGACGGGCCGCGTGCAGGCCAACGAACTGTACCTGCCCATGAACGCCCGCCACGCCGAGGCCGCCGTCAACCGCCTGACGGGCAGCCAGGGTGATTCTCAGACCAACACGCCCGCCTACAAAGACGCCAGCGTCCGGATGGAACTGCTGCCTGAGGTCGGAGACAACCCCTTGCCCGTGACCAACCACCGTTGGGGCCACCCGACACCCCAGGACGGCGTTGAAGTCGAGCGCAAATGGGCGCGGCCCGACTATGTGTTTCCGGGCGGCCTGCTGCCTATGCACGGCGACAGCTTGAATACGCGGGTTGACAACCTCAGCGCCGATGATTGAAGTCTTTTTTCCCTGCTCTGGCAGGGCCGGGGCCGGGCGGCATGTGACGCACGCCTGCGCCCGGTTCATCAGGAGTTGCTATGGCCAAAGCGCTTGACTATGCTCCCCGCCCTCCAACCTCTCAGGAACGCCTCGCCTCTGAGGTCGAGGACTCGACAGACGCCCTGCTAGAAGGCCTGGAACTCCTGCGTGTCCTGCACGACCACGGCGTGCTGAATGTGCTGGGCAAGACTGTGCGCGGCGGCGAGGGCTTGACCGCCTCGCTGCTTCAGATTCTGGGTGGTTCGGGCGGCACCACCTTTTTGCGCAACGTCTCTGAGCTGAGCCGGACGCTGGGCACCCTGGACCCGCGCGAGGTCGGCCTGCTGAGTCACGCCCTGACCACCGGCGTCGCCGAGAGCGCGCGGCATGTGGCCTCCGGGCGGGGGATAGGGCTGGGGGAACTGATGGGCCTCCTGAAAGACCGAGACGTACAGGTCGCGCTGGGCGCCATCCTGGCGCTGCTCAAGGGCATGGGCCGCGCCCTGCGTGAGGCGAACGGCGAAACGCAAGAGAACGCCAACCAGGCCGAGGTGAGCCGCTGAGCAGGGCCAGCGCCGAGCTGCCGGTCACCCGCTGGCGGGCGGGACAGGCCAGCGCGGGCACTGATGACGTGGCCACGGAAGAACCGCTGGCCCTGCATCTCCACACCCCAGATGCCCAGGTGCCGCTGGGCGTGCTGATGAGGACGCCTGGCCACGACCACGAGCTGCTGCTGGGCTGGCTGGTGTCAGAAGGGCTGCTGCCCGCCGAGTTCTCGCTGGCCCCTGACCCGGACAATCCCAACCTCTGGCACCTGCACACGCCCGACCACGCGCGGCTGGCCGCCGGGGCGCGACTGGCGGTGTCGTCCAGCGCGTGCGGGGTGTGTGGGTCAGGCAGCATAGAACAGCTGCTGGCGCGGGCCACGGCGCCAGTTTGGGAGGCAGGCGACCTCAGCGCGGGCCTGCTGGCCGACCTGCCTGAACGCCTGCGAGCGGTCCAGCCCGGTTTTGCCCGAACAGGTGGGCTGCACGGCGCAGGCCTCTTTACGGCGGATGGGCAGCTGCGCGCGGCCTTCGAGGATGTGGGGCGGCACAACGCCACCGACAAGGTGGTGGGCTGGGCACAGGCGCGCGGCGAGTTGCCCCTGCGTGGCCAGGTCCTGGTGGTCAGCAGCCGCGCAGGCTTCGAGATTGTGCAGAAGGCTGTGGTGGCAGGCGTCGCCGTGGTGGCCGCTGTAGGGGCTGCCACGAGTCTGGCTGTTGACACAGCTGCCGCATTTGGCATCACCCTCTGTGGATTTACGCGGGAAGGACGCCTGACGGTGTACACCGGCGCCGAACGGGTCCAGGCGTGAAGCGCGCCGACCTGGCTGAGGCTTTCAACTTTGACGGCTCTTTGCTGGAGCTAAGCGTAAAGGACCTGAGTGTAGGCACTCTCTGCACGGTCCTGGCTGACTTTCCACTGCCCTGGACCTTTTTGTTAGGCGGCCAACCCGCGCCGCTGCCCGGCCCACCCTTACTTGAGGCCCTGATAGCAGAAGCTGAACAGACGCTAGAGGTCAACATTGACCCAGACGGTCTGCGCCTCGTCCTCATGGTGAATTTTGGTCTACCTCCCCTGACCGCGATCCTTCACCCGAACGACGTACCGGACGAAGCGGCGTTTGAGAGATTGACCCTGGCAGTGGCGGCTCTGGCCGGTTCTACCCGGCAGGTTTGGCTTCAAGCCGAAGGCTTTCACACTCCCTGGGCAGTGTTCACTCCGAGCCAGGGCTGGCGGCTGCCAGCCTCGCCAGAAACGGAATAACTGCACGTGAGATGTCTTCTTCAGCCTTCGCGCGGGTGACCGTGGGTAAGCCGTCGCCCTTTTGAGGCCCATAGCGACCAAAAAAAGCGTGCACCGCACCCGGAATAACGGTTAGGGTCGTGCTGGCCGGCAAGCGGTCCAGACCGCCGCGCACCGCGTCCGGGGCAGCCACGCCGTCCTGCTCGGCCAGCAGGGACAGCACAGGCAACTGCTGGTCCTTCAGGCTGACGTTGCCAGCAGGATAGGCCGCCATCAGGAGCAGGCCGTCTACACGCCCCGGTTGCCGAGCGGTGTACTGCGCGGCCATGGCGCCCCCCAGGGAATGCCCGGCCAGGACCACGCGCTTGCCCGCCCCAAACCTCTCTATCAGGGCCGCGGCGCGTGCCGCCCCCAACACCGCCAGGTCGGCGGGAAAGGCCGGAATGACCGTTTCGACCCCCTGGGCACTCAGAGCGCGGGCCAGCCACTCGTAGGCCTGGGGCCGCACCAGCCCGCCCGGATACAACACCAGCAGGGTCCGGGCCGGGCCTGCAGCCGGCTGAATATGCAGGGCGGGGCCGCCTGCCTGCACCAGCGCCACCCGCGCGTCACCGCCGGCCCCTGGCGGCACAGCGTCCTGCCCGGCGATCAGGGGTGGCCGAAAGACCAGGGGCTGGGCCTGGGCGGCCAGATACCCCAAGAGCGCCGACAGCAAAGCCAGCAGCCAGGCGCGCAGGCGGGGCGAGAGCGGGCGGCGAACGCGGAGGGTCGGCATGGTGCCCAGCCTACCGATGCAGGCGCCCGGCCCCGCGTTAGCATGCAGGGCGTGACCTCTCCCCTTGCCGAGCGGCCCACCCGGCCCCTGCCCACCAAGCCGGCCGGGCATGTGGAACTGGCGCGCTATTCCAGCCTGGCCCGGTTCTGGAGCCTGCTGGGCGGCGCGGCGCGCTCCGGGCGGCGCGTGACCCTGGTGCGCGGCGACGCCCCAGATGTCTGTCGGCGGCGCATTGGTGGGTACGCTCTGGCTGGAGCAGGTGTCTTTCTGGACACGGCGCGCACAGCGGCCCATCTGGAAGACGGCTTTGCGCCGCATCCAGCCCTGGTGACGCTGCTGGCGGGTGACCCCCAGCCGCTGCGCGACGAACTGAACGTCCACTTTGAACTGCGGGTGGACTTCACCCTGGCCCTGACAGCCCGCCGCGACCTGATCGCCCGCCCCGAGTTCCGGTTTGTGCCCATCGTGGCTGGCCTGAGCAGCCTGCCCGACGACCTCCTGCTGGACGTGCGCCGCCTGGGCCGCGACGAACTGCACCTGCTGATTCAGCGGGCGTGTGGCCTGGCGTAGAAAGGAAGTGGGGAGTAGAAAGTTGGACTATCGTTCCCACTCCCCACTGCCCACTCCCCCTTATTACCCGTCGCTTGGCGTGCGCTTCTTTGGACTTCTCGCCGCAAAACTCGCCAGGCGGGCCGTGACCTGGGGCGGGGTTTTCAATAGCAGGTCACGGGCGTTCGGGTGGGTCTGGGCGAAAACCTCTACGCGGTCCATCAGGGTGGCAAACACGTCGTCCGGCATATCCAGGGCGGGGGTCAGGCGCACGGTGCGCTTGCTGCTCAGCGACAGGTTGGCCATCACGCCCGCGCCGTGGAGTTCGCGCAGGGCCAGGATGGCGGTGGCTTCAAAGACAATTTCTTTCAGGGAACCGGGCAGCGGCACACCCACCATCGGCCGGAATTGCAGCGCCATCAGGAGGCCCTGGCCCCGCACCTCTTCCAGCAGCCCTGGAAAGCGGCCCTGTAGGGTCTGAAGTCGGCTCAGGCCCTGTGCCCCCAGCGCGCGGCTGCGCCCCGGCAGATCGTGTTCGAGCAGGTATTCCAGGCTCCTGACGCCCACCGCCATCGCCAGGGCGCCGCCGCCAAAGGTGTTGCTGTGACGCTTGCTGCTCAGGCCACCCAGCATCTTCTTATAGATAGGCGCGCGGACGATGGTGGCCCCCACCGCCGTCATGCCGCCGCCCAGCGGCTTGGCCAGCGTGATGATGTCCGGGTCCAGCCCCTGAGCCGCCGACTCGAACCAGTGGCCGGTGCGGCCCAGCCCGGTCTGAATCTCGTCGGCAATCACAGGAATCCCGTGGCGCCGGCACAGCTCGCCCAGGCCACGGAGGAAGCCGGGCGGGGGAATATTCACGCCACCCTCGCCCTGAATGGGTTCCACGACCACACAGGTCACGTTGTCCGGCCCCACGCGCCGCAGCAGGGCGGCCAGCGCGTCCAGGTCGCCATACGGACTGGTGAGCGCGCCGGGAATAAGAGGCCGGAAGATGTCCTGATATTCGGGATTGGGGGTCAGGCTCAGGCTGCCCAGGGTCTTGCCGTGGTAGCCACTGCCAAAGGAAATCTGAAACTTGGCACGGGGCCGCCAGGCTTTGGCAAACTTCAGGGCGCCCTCAATGGCCTCGGTGCCGCTGGAGCAGAAAAAGACCTGACTGTCCGCGTGGCTGGCCAGGTCGCGGGCCAGCAGGCGCACCAGATTGGCCTGCAGGGCCGCGCGCCACGGCCCACTGGACTGCTGGGGCAGGCCCATCGCGCGGTTTTTTTGCAGAAACTCGGCCATGAACGACGTGATGGCCGGGGGCATCTCGCCAAAGGGCATGGCCGCGTAGCCGCTGGCATTGATGCGGCGCGTGCCGGTTTCGTCTTCCAGTTCCCAGGGGGTCACGCGGTAAAACGGCCCGGCCAGGCCCAGCACGTCCAGGCCGTACAGCAGTTCTTCGTTGCCGTGTGCGAGTTCCAGGCGGCGCACCTCTGGGCCGCTGAGCTTCTCGTCCAGCACGTCACGCGCAGAAATGAAACCGGGAGGCAGGACAGACATGGCGGCCAGTGTAAAGCAAAGCCTGAAGTGCCCAGAGCTGCCAGGGCAACGGGTTCTGCCGCTGTGGGCTCGGATTCCATTCAAGCGGAGTGGGGGCTAAACCGCCCGGCCCCTTCCGGCTGCCTGGCATGACCGAGGCGCCCTCTTGTTTACGGATTCTGCTTCATGACGGCACAGCTGGCAAAGCACCGTCTACGCCTCACAGAGTGCGGAATCCCTATGCGCTCTTTCTCCGCTCGGATTTCACCCAGCGTTCTGCTGGATTCCAGCGGCGTCCGTTTTAGTCCTGCTGGGCCCTGAGCGCCGGCACCCCGCCGGGATGGGCGCGGGCGTCCAGCCCATCGGCGCGCAGGTATTCGGCCGCCAGCCCAGACCGCACGCCCCGTTCGCAGACCACCAGCAGCGGGCCGTGCGCTGGGGTCAGGCCGTGGGTGCCTGCCTCGATGGCCTCCAGCGAGACAGCCAGGACCAACTGCAGGGTTAGCGCCTCCAGCGGCTCGGCCTGCCGCAGAGCCTCTGGGCGCAGGTCAATCAGGGTAAAGGAACCAGACACCATGCCGGGCAGCATACGCGCGGGCACATTCCGACCTGGGCACTCAGGTATGCTGGGCCGCATGGAAGATGTCACCCCGCAAGAAGGGCAGCGCCGCGTGCAGGCTGGCGCGCTGCTCGTGGACGTGCGCGAGCAAAGCGAATACGACGAGGTTCACGCCGAGGGCGCCCAGCTGTTGCCCCTGAGCGAACTGGAAACGCGCTACGCCGAGCTGCCCAAGGACCGCGAACTCGTCATGATTTGCCGCAGCGGCGCCCGCAGCGCCCGTGCGGGCGAGTTCCTGCAAGGTCAGGGCTACGGTCAGGTCGTCAATCTGGCAGGTGGCACGATGGCCTGGGTGAACGAGGGCCTCCCTCACGTGCAGGGGCAGGGCTGATGGACGCCGAACAGACCACCGCCGCGCCAGCGGGCCTGCCCACCGAAGAGCAGGTTTTAGAAGCCCTGAAGGTCGTCAAGGACCCCGAAATCCCGGTCAATGTGGTTGACCTGGGCCTGATTTACGGCGTGGACGTGCAGGACGGCGGCCTGGTGGACATCACCATGACCCTGACCAGCGTGGGCTGCCCGGTGCAGGACCTGATTCGCGCCGACGCCGAGATGGCCGTGGGCCGCCTGGACGGGGTGAACAGTGTCAACGTGGAATTCGTCTGGACGCCACCCTGGGGACCGGACAAGATGACCGACGACGGCAAACGCCAGATGCGGATGTTCGGCTTTAACGTCTAAGACAGAGAGGGGTTAGAGCAGATGCTGACGGCGAAAACGCCGTCAGCATCTGCTTTTCGTCATCCTGGCCCCGTTGGCAAAGCAAACCGCAGGCGTCCTTTGCAGAGCAGGCGGGAAGCCGCCAACAGCAGTTGCAGGAAGGCCGCTCACCCCAGCACCGAAGCTCTCGATATGTTCCAGGCTGAAGCCAACTGAAACCAGGCAGGACGCTCCCAGATGGGTCGGACCTATAGAAAGAAGTCGGCGCGATGGATTCACACCGCTGGGGCGCCGTGAACCCCCACAGCTTTTGACGCAGCCACAACAGACCCCGAGCCTCTTCGCGCCTCTTTTCCAACCGGACGTGACTTTCAGGGATGCCAGAATGCGCCTGTGACCCGTACCCCCTGGCCTGCCTCTTCTCCGCTGCTGGCCCTGGATATCGGCGGCACCAGTCTTCGGGCGGCGCTTGTGGACGGCAGGCGCGTGATCGAGCGGCGCCAGACCGCCACGCCGCGTCCCGCCGCACCAGACGCCGTGCTGGACATCGTTCTGGAGCTAGCCAGGCCCCTGGCCGCGCAGGCGAGGGCCGTGGGCGTGGCCTGCGCCGGGGCCGTCGCCGGGGGCCGGGTGACCGCCACCGCCGCCCATACTTTTCCCGGCTGGGTGGACATTCCCCTGGCCGAGACACTGGGCGCGGGCCTGGGCCTGCCCGCCGCTGCCCTGAACGACGCCCGCGCCGCCGCCTGGGGCGAATACGTGGCGGGCGCTGGAAAAGGCACCACAGAATTCATGTTTGTCACAGTCAGTACTGGCGTGGGTGCGGGGCTGGTGCTGGGTGGGCGCCTGCACCTGGCCGCCAACGGTCTGGACGCCGAGCTGGGCTTTGTCCAGGTGCCTGCCGTGTGGGGTGAGGGTGACCCGACCCCCCTGGGCTGCCTGGGACCGCTGGAATTCGAGACGAGCGGCACGGCCCTGGGGGCACAGGCCGCCGCGCTGGGGCTGGCCGATGCCCGCGCCCTGTGTGACGCCGCCGAGACCGGGCATGAAGCAGCGGGCGCCGCCTACGACCATTCAGCGGCGCTGCTGGCCTGGAAGTGTGCCGACGTGGCCGCGCTGCTGGGCGTGACGCGGGTGGCTCTGGGCGGCAGCGTGGGCCTGAGACCCGGTTATCTGGCGCGGGTGCGCGCGGCGCTGACCTGCTTTCCAGTGCGGTATCAACCCGAACTTGTTCACGCCGCGCTGGGGGCCGACGCGGGCCTGATAGGTGCGGCGCTGTGGGCCAGCCGGGAGGCCTGAAAACCCCACCTTTCAATTGACAGGTTTTCACCAGCCAGCCCCTCTTCTCAACACGCTGCAGCGCCGCCTTTTTGCCGTCTGTCAGCCTGTTCCCTGGCCCGAACCAGCATGTGTTAGCCTCCAGAAACTTTCAGAGGAGGCACGGCACATGACGACCACAATGATGGAAGGGTTTCTACCTTTCGAGCATGAACCCTACTTCAATTTCCGCGACGAGGCGGTGGCCGCTCTTCAGCGCCAAGCGTTTGCTCAGGTCCGCGAGCAGTATCTAGGCCGCACCTTTCCCCTGCTGATCGGCGGCCAAGCCGCCGAGGGCAGCGGCACTTTCGAGGTCCGCAATCCAGCCGACACCCGCGAGACCGTGTGGCGTTTCCAGAAGGCCACCCCAGGGCAGCTGGAACAGGCGATTCAGGCGGCCCAGACAGCCTTCGAGGACTGGCGCTTTTCAGACCCCTTTCAGCGCGCCAGCATCTTCAAGCGCGCCGCCGAACTGCTGCGGGTACGCCGCTTTGAACTGAATGCCGTCATGACGCTGGAAAACGGCAAGAACTGGCCCGAGGCCGACGGTGAGGTCGCCGAGTCGGTGGACCATTTCGAGGTCTTTGCGCGGGAAACGCTGCGCTGGTCGCAGGGCAAGCCGGTCTATCCCATGCCCGACGAACACGTGACCACCGTGTATGAGCCGCTGGGCGTAGTCGCCTGTATCAGCCCCTGGAACTTTCCCAGTGCAATTCCGCTGGGCATGGCGCTGGGGGCCCTTGCCGCTGGCAACACGGTGATCTGGAAACCCGCCAGCGAAACCCCGCTGTCGTCGTACCTGCTGGTCGAACTGCTGTTTGAGGCTGGACTGCCCAGAGGCGCTATTCAGTTCCTGACCGGCAGCGACGACGTGCTGGGCGACCCGCTGGTGGACCACCCCGGCATTCGCATGATTGCCTTTACCGGCAGCAAGGAAATCGGCTGCCGCATCTACGAGCGCGCCGCCAAGGTGCAGCCCGGTCAGCGCTGGCTCAAGCGCGTCATTGCCGAGATGGGCGGCAAGGACCCGACGGTCGTGTGCGCCGACGGCGACCTGGACGCGGCGGCGGCTGGCATCGTGCAGGCGGCCTACGGGTACGCGGGCCAGAAGTGCTCGGCCTGCTCGCGCGTGATTGTCGAGGAGAGCGTGCACGACGCCCTGCTGGAGAAGGTGACGGCGCTGGCCAGCGGGCTGAAGGTGGGCCTGCCTGAAGACAACGCGGACCTGGGCCCGGTCATTCACTCCGGCAGCGCCGAGCGCATTCAGGGCTTCGTGGCGCGCGGCCAGCAGAGCGCCCGCCTGGTCCTGGGCGGCGAGGCCCCGGACACCGGCGGCCGCGAGGGCGGCTACGTCGCGCCCACCCTTTTTGCCGATGTGGCGCCGAACGACCCGCTGTTTCAGGAAGAAATCTTCGGGCCCGTGCTGGCCTTTACCCGCGCGCGTGACTGGCAGCACGCCATCGACCTGGCCAACGACTCGGAATATGGCCTGACTGCCGCCTTTTACAGCCGCGACCCTCACAAGATCGCCGAAGCCAGAAAGCGCATCCATGTGGGCAACCTGTACATCAACCGCAAATGCACCGGAGCGCTGTCAGGCACCCACGCCTTCGGCGGCTACGGCATGAGCGGCACCAACGCTAAGGTCGGCGGCCCGGACTACCTGTTCTGGTTCCTGCAAACGAAAACGGTGGCCCAGCGGTACTAGAGCCAATGTGGCTGGGGGAAGGCGAGCGGGTTTATCCCGTCTGCGTTTCCAGCCACTGGCGCGCCTGCGCCTCTGACGGCACAAAGCGGATGCTGGGATGGCGGGCGTGCTCGCGGGCCAGCTCGGCGAAGCGCTCGCCGTGGGCGGCCGGGTCGGGGACCACCACGGCCACAGGCAGGCGCCAGTTCACGAAGGTCTGGAACAGCTCGCCCAGCAGTCCGGTGCGCAGATTCAGGAACTCGGCCGAGAGGTCGGCCACAGAGAGAATCAGGCCGTCCAGGCCGTATATGGCCCCCAGCACCTGCGCGGTGTCGCCAGCGTCCCGGAACGTCAGGCCCAGTTCGGCCGCTGTCCTGATGTGTACGTCTGCCTTCATTCTTCTGACCGCCTCCTCTCTTTTGCCCTCAGCGCCCGGCCTTCTGCAACACTACCCCCATGACTGACCCTGACCGCAACACCCGCGCCCAACTGGCCTTCGCCCGCCTGCTGCCCAAGCTGTTCCGGGGGGGGCAGGCCTTTGTGGGCGTGGAGGCGTCCCTGAGCGGGCTTTCAGACGAGCAGGCCGCCACGCGCCCTCAGCACCTGCCCCATTCGGTGGCCGAACTGGTGGCGCACATCAACTGGTGGAACCGCTGGATGCTGGACATCATCGAAATGGGCCAGAGCCAGCCGTACCCGAAGGCGGCGGCCGAGACCTGGCCGGCGGTCGGCGCCGACGAGTGGCGGGACGTCAAAAACGAATTTTACGAACTGCTGGCGCGCATTGACCCGCACGCCGCGCGGCCTGACCTGGCCAACCCCGTCAACCACGAAGAAACCATCGGCGAGTTGCTGGCCGACATGGCGCTGCACACCGCCCACCACTTTGGGCAGGTTGTGACGGTGCGGCAGGCGCTGGAGGCCTGGCCCCCTCCCGGCGGCGGCGACACGTGGTAAGCGGCGTCTTTGGCAAGGCCACCGGCAACCTGTTCCTGGGCGGCCCAGCGAACGTGTCGTGGGAGCAGGCGCTCGAAGGGCTGGGGGCAGAGGACGCCGCGCGCGTGCCGCCGGGCCTGCCGCATTCTGCCGCGCAGGTGGCGGCCCACGTGCAGTTCTGGCAGGCGTGGCTGCTGGATGCGGCGGCGGGCCAGGCCCCCGCGTGGCCGGAACATGCCAGCGGCGGCTGGCCCCCGCCGGGCGACTGGACCGCCCTGCGCGCCGAGCTGCTGGCGGGTCAGGCGCGGCTGCGCGAGCTGAGCCGTGACCCCGACTTTGCCGCCGGCACCACCCCGCAGGGTCAGCCCTGGGCCGCCATGCTGGTCAACTTCGCCGGGCACGGCGCCTACCATCTGGGGCAGGTCGTGCTGGTTCGTCAGGCGCTGGGGCTGTGGCCCCCGCCGGGCGGAGGCGATACGTGGTAGAGGCCCAGTCGTTCACCGAGCTGAACGCCGGCGACCCCAGCCGCGCGTCGCACGTCTGGCGGGTCGAGACGGAGGCCGGCCCCGAGCTCTGGCACCGCTCGTGGTGGACTGCTCCTGAGGTCAGCGCCTTCATGCTGGGCCTGGGCAGGCTGTTCGGGGTGGACCCCCGCGACCTAAAAGCCACGGCTGAGGCCTATACCTTCTGGCGCCACCTGGACGTCTGGGCGGTGCCGGCTGTAGCTGACCTGACCGACTTTCAGGGCAGGCCCACGCTCCGGGTCGAGTTTATGGCGGGTGACATTAGTTCCGAAAAATTGCGTAACGTATTACGGAATTTTTCCGACCGGAGGGAGAAGGAAAGAATACGGATTTCCGGGAAGTGGAGAAACATCCGGCGCCCTCCCGGATGTTGCGGAAATGGACGGAATCCGTATGACACGGGTGACTTGGCCCAGGCCGACGCCCGCGAGCTGGGCCGGCGGGTGGCGGCGGTACACGCCCACCCGCAGCTCCACTTTGGCGACGTGACGGGCACCCACCGCTTTCCCCTCGCCGAGTTTTATCCCCGCGCCCTGGCGATGATTCAGGCGGTGGCCCCCCGCTACCGCTTTCAGGACTGGGCCGCGCATGAGGCCACAGTGACAGCCATCTTTCAGGCCGCTCCAGTGCCCAGCGCCGCCGTGCCCATGCTGCTTGACTGGAACGGCAGCCAGTTCGTGTGGCGTGAGGGGCAGCCCTTCGCCCTGGTGGATGTCGAGGCATCGGCCCTGGCGCCACCAGAACTGGACCTCTGTTTCTGGGAAGTGCTGCTGGACGGGGCGCAGGCCCAGGCGTTTGAAGCCGGCTACCGTGAAATGCAACCTTTTCCCGACCTGAGCGCCCACCGCGCCGCCTGCCGCCTCATCCTGCTGACGCTGGAAGTGGAGGGAGCGCCGCCGCTGGGCGAGTGGCTGGCCCTCCCCACTCACTTCACTTCTCCCACCTGACCTCAAGAGGAACTTTGTCATGTCCAACGTCTTTTACCGCTCCCGTAAGTCCTATCCCGTCGCCGTGCGTGCCGAGGGGGTGTATCTCGAGGATGCCCAGGGCCAGCGGTATCTGGACGGCTCTTCTGGGGCGCTGGTGGCCAACATCGGGCAGGGCCGAACGGAGGTCGCGCAGGCGATGGCCGCGCAGGCAAGCCAGCTGGCCTTTGTTCACGGCTCACAGTTTTCCAGTGAGGTTCTGGAAACGTATGCGGCGCGGCTGGCCGACTTTCTGACGCTGCCTGGTTTCCGCTTCTGGGCGGTCTCCGGCGGCTCGGAAGCCAACGAGAGCGCCATCAAACTGGCGCGGCAATACCACGTTGAACGCGGCGAGCCGGAGCGTTTCAAGGTGGTGACCCGCGTCCCCAGTTACCACGGCGCCTCGCTGGGGGCGCTGGCGGCGTCTGGGATGGGGGCCCGGCGTGAGGTCTACGCGCCCCTCATCCGCGAAGACGCCTGGCCCAAGATGCCCAAACCTGACCCCAGCCTGAGCGGGGAGCAGGACGCCGAACGCCTGCGCGCCGTGCTGGAAGAGGCTGGACCAGAGACGGTGGCGGCGTTTATCTGTGAACCGGTGGTGGGTGCCTCGGACGCGGCGCTGGCGCCGAATGCGGGCTACCACGCGCACATTGCCAAGATCTGCCGCGAATACGGCGTGCTGTTTATTGCCGACGAGGTCATGAGTGGCATGGGCCGCTGCGGGGCCCCGCTGGCCGTGCGGCTGGGCGGTGAAGTTACGCCCGACCTCGTGGTGCTGGGCAAGGGCCTGGCCGCCGGCTACGCCCCGCTGGCCGGCCTGATGGCGGCCCCAGCGGTCTACGACACGGTGATGAACGGCAGCGGCGCTTTCAAGCACGGCTTTACCTACGCCGGTCATCCGGTGAGCGTGGCGGCCGGGCTGGGTGTGCTGGACATCGTGGAACGGGAGGCGCTGGTGACGGCGGCCTGCGAGCGCGGCGCGCAGTTGCTGTCTGGTCTGCAAGCCTTGCAAGCCAGGCATCCGCAGGTGCTAGCGGCGCGGGGCCACGGCCTGCTGCTGGGGCTGGTGTTGGGCGACCCGGAGACCGGAGAGGCGTTTCCGCAGCCCGGTCTGGCCGAGCGCGTGGCTGCCGCCGCCCGTGAGGAGGGCCTGCTGACCTACCCCGGCTCGGGCGCGGTGGACGGTATGCGGGGCGACCACCTGCTGCTGGGCCCGCCCCTGAGTATCTCGGCAGCCGAGGTGGAGGTCATGCTGGCGGCCCTGGACCGGGCACTGGCGACCACTGGAGTCAGCGCCTCTGTCTGAAAAGGATTGCGGTTGTGGCGCCGACCCCATGCCAGGGCCTTGCTGTTCCGTTCGCCCTGAACCGTTGCGGCAAACATTGGCATTCGTCGACAAGAGGCAGACGCATGCGCCTTCATTTGAGAGCCATTCAGCCACAGAACCATGGATACAGCTGAACGCCCTCAAGCAGGGCGCTGAGGAGATTGTCTCAGCGCCCTGCCGTTATTTCTTCAAGCGCTTTTTCTCGGCGCGCACCATGCGCACAAACTGAGCCAGGCGGGGCGCCCGGTTCCAGCGTTTGCGGTCCAGGCCCACGCGCCAGATCCACTCCACACCCAGCCGCCGGGTCCAGGCAGGCGCGAGGTCGGCAGTGCCGGCCAGCACGTCGATCACACCGCCGCAGCCGATCATGACCGGGACGTTCATCACCTGGCGCCAGTACTGGTTAAAGGTCTCCTGGCGCCCGGCCCCCATGCCCGTCAGCAGCAGGTCGGCGCGGCTTTCACGTACCAGTTCCGCCACGCGCTGGTCGTCGGGCAGGTCAAAGTACCCGTGGTGAATGCCCGCCACTTGAATGCCATAGTCCCGAGCAGCGTTCTGCGCAGCGACTTCGGCCACGCCGGGTTTGGCGCCCAGAAAAAACACGCGCAGGCGTGGGCCGTGCCGCTGCATTAGCCCCTGCACGATGTCAAAACCGGGGGCACGCGGCACCTCGGTCCCAGTGAGCTGACGGGCGGCCCACACGGTTCCCACACCATCGGCCGTAACCAGATCGGCCACCTGCATGGCATTGACAAAATCCGGCTGGGTGCGCGACTGCACAATGAATTCGGGGTTCAGGGTCACCACGGTATGCGGCGCGCGCACCGGATCGGTCACCCAGGCACCCAGGCGGTCCAGAACAGGCTCCAGCGAAAGAACGTCCAGCGGCAGGTCAAACAGGGTCAGGCGCTGGGGCGGCTCGGGGGTGGTCATGCTGGGGCCGATTGTAATGCAACCGGTTCAGAGAGCAGCACCCCGCGCTGTGCAGGAAAGTCCAGGGACGCTGGAGAGGGGGCGCCTGCTGCACACCAAGGCGCTGGGTGTCCAGCAGGGAAGAATGTTCACCCTTCATGCCGCCGCAAGCCAGCCGGGCAGGATCGTGCCAGTGGGCAGATCAGGCCCTAACCACACCCCTCTACCCCTCTTCAAACCACCAGAAGACGAACCTGCCTGGGCCGCCCTCAACTTTCAGGCTGCCCTCTTCCCTCCGCCTCTGCCCGCCCCCGTACCCACCTGCCCAGGCTGGGGCATACTGCTGTGCATGTTGCCCGGAGCTTTCGGTGCCCTGCCTGCGGACGCTCAGGCGCAGGTGATGGCCGCCGGCCGCGTGAACCGCTGGAGCCGCACAGAGTTGCTGTACCACCCAGAAGACGCGGCCGAAACCCTGTTTGTGTTGTTACGCGGCGCCGCCCGCCTGTACCGGCTGGGTGCCGGCGCGCGCGAGGTGACGCTGGACGTTCACGGCCCCGGCGCCCTGCTGGGCGTGCTGGCCCTGACGCCCGGCGCCCGCTACGGCATGTACGCCGAGGCCATGGACGACACCGAGGCCCTGCTGCTGGGCCAGGAAGCGCTGACCCGCCTGACGGGCGCGCAGCCTGCTGTGGGCGTGGCCCTGACCGAGCAGATGACGCGGCAAACACGCGGCGTGCAGGAGCGGCTCTCGGGGCTGGTCTTTCTGGAGGTCTCTCAGCGGCTGGCCGTGGCGCTGCTGCACCTCGCCGAGCGCGAAGGCCCCTGGCCAGAAGGCGGCGCGCTGGCCCTGCGGGACCGGGTGTCGCACCAGGACCTCGCGCATGTGGTGGGCAGCACCCGCGAGACGATCACCAAACTGCTGGGCGACTTCCGCACCCGCGGCCTGCTGGACCTGGGCTACCGGCGCATTATCCTGACCGACCGCGAGGGCCTCCTGCGGGTTACCCGCGAACCGCTGCGCTAGGCAACGCCGCGCCGTACTGTGAGCGGCGTTGCAGTATCTGGCCCCGCCGCCGCGCGAACGTAGCGGCGCCGGGCCGGGCAGCCGCCCAGGGCCGCTGATTCACACATTCACGACAGGCGTCCACCACAGCTTGGTGGCCGGGAGGGAAGCAAGCAGCATGGCAAAAAGCGCAGCGGCAGAGTTCAGACAGGGGCACATGGGCGAGTATTTCCGCTTGCCGGTGGGCGCCACCGCGCAGGCCCTGACCGAGGAGCAGCCGGACCTGGACCGCCGCGCCCTGGCCAGCGCCCTGCGCGACTATCACCGCGACCTGGGCACGCTGAACGCCGACATAGAAGCGCAGCTGGAGCGCCTAGCCCATCCCCGCTCGCGCGTGGTGGTCACCGGGCAGCAGGCGGGCGCGCTGACCGGCCCCGCCTACGCGGTCCACAAGGGTGCCGACGCCGCCCTGCTGGCCCGGCAGCTGCACGACGACAACCGCCCAGTTGTGGCGGTGTACTGGGTGGCCAGCCAGGACCACGACGCCGCCGAAGTGGCCAGCACCACCCTGCTGGACATGAATGAACGTCTGCACCGCCTGACCCTGGACGTGCCCGCCGGGGTGCCGGTGGGCCGCGTACCGTGGCGCCCCGAATGGACCGCGCAGGTTCACGCTCTGCTGGAGACCTTTGATGCGCCGGCCGAGCATGTGCGGGCGGTTCGCGCCTGGATAGACGCGGCCACCCGCGCTGGCGGCAGCTACGCCGACGTGTTTGCCCGGTTGATGCACGGTCTGCTGGCACCGGCTGGTCTGGTGGTGCTAGACCCCATGCACCCAGCCCTGGCCCGCCTGATGGCCCCCACCCTGGCGCGTGAGCTGCGGGCGCCCCTGGCCTCCTCGGCGGCCATTGAGGCGGCAGCCATGCGGCTGGAACAGGACGGCTTTGAGCCGCAGTTGCGGCGGCCCGCTGGCGCCACCAACCTCTTTCTGGAAGAAGAGGATGGCCAGCGCCGCCTGCTGCGGGCCCAGGGGAGGGAGCTGCACACCGAGACCCGGACCTACACCGTCAGCGACCTGCTGACACGGCTGGACGCCGACCCAACCCGCCTGACCCCGGCGGCTGGCCTGCGCCCGGCGGTGCAGGACGCGCTGCTGCCCACCCTCGCCTTTGTGGTGGGCCCCGGCGAGATCGCCTACGCGGCGCAGCTGCGGGACGTGTACCCGCTGCACGGCCTTCATCAGCCCCTGCTGTGGCCGCGCCTGAGCGTGACCTGGCTGGAACCCAACGTGGCCCGCCTGCTGGGCCGCCTGAAGGCAACGGCCGCCCAGGTCCAGACGGACCCCGAGGGGGTGCTGGGCCGCGCCCTGGCCGCCGAGCGTGGGGCTGGAGCCGCTGCCGTGGCCAGACTGGACGCTCTGGACGCCGAACTGAGGGAGCTGACTGCCGACCTGGGCGCCTTGGACCCCACCCTGACTGGCGCTGCCGAGCGCACCCGCGCCCGCACCACCGCCCGCGTGGCGCACCTGCAAACCCTGGCCATTCATGCCCTGGCCCGCGCCGAGAATGACCGCACCCGGCAGCTGAGCCGCCTCAAGGCCCACCTGCTACCCGGTGGCGTGCCGCAGGAACGCGAACTCAATTTTCTGAGTCTGCTCCTCAAGCACGGCGACGCGCCCCTGCGGCAACTGCTGGGGCTGCCTGCAGGCTTTCAGGGCGAAGTGACCATCGCGTAACCCAGAAACAAAAAGGGCGGGGCAGCCTCTCTCTGGCCGCCCCGCTCCTCAAATTCACTGCTAGACGCTGGGCGTACCCTGAATGGCCTTCACCAGAAAGCGGACAGCGGTGCGTTCCTCGGCCTGTACATCCAGCTTCACAAATTCCGGCTGGGTGTAGAGGTCAAGGCCGTCGCCAGTCAGGTAACCGCGCGCAATGGCCAGGGCCTTGACCGCCTGATTAACGGCGGCTGGGCCGATGGCCTGAATATCCACCTCGCCCTGTGACCGCAGCAGAGCGGCGATGGCACCGGCGATGGCATTAGGACGGGAAGTGCCGGAGACGCGAAGGGTTTCCAAGGTAATGCTCTCCTTCCACGGAACCGTGGTAATAGAGCAAGTTTAAGCGCTGGGGCCAGCTGGAACAATTCCTACAGGGGCTTTTGTGAGGATGCCCCCGGCGGGGGCAGGGTCAGATGGGACGCCCGCTGCGACCCAGACTTCGGTTCCCCGCTGACAAAAGCCTGACCCGCAGCAGAAGAGCCGGTGACCTTCCGCCGCCAGACTGCCCACCATGACCGTTCCCTCCGAAGAAGCCAGCGGCTGGCACCTGTTACCGGACGCGCACCTGACGCCGGGTGCCCTTCAGGCATCCTCAGGCAGGGTCGCATGAGCCAGCCCAAGGTGGTGGCCGTCAAGGCACCCGGCCCTGTGGGCCGTACGCTGCTGCTGGAGCACGCCGCTGCTGACTTTCTGGTCGAAATCACGCGGGAAAAGCCCTGGCGCCGCGCCCGCTACGAGGACCTTCTGGACACCCTGGAGACCTATCTGGGCCGGCCCGCTCCGCTGCTGGCCTACACCCGCGCCACGGGCGAGGCCTGGCTGCGCGCCCTGCACGAGTCTGAACGTGAGGACGCCCGCGACCTGCTCACTGAGTTCCGCGCGTACCTGCGCGACTGGGGCTGGCTGGACCTGGCGCGGCCCGTGAATCAGCTGGATTGACCCTGAAGGAGGCAAAGGGCAGTGAGCGGGACAGGCACACAGGGTCGCCTGCCTTTCTTCGGTGAAGCAGTCTGAATGAGGAAGCGTCGGTCCTCCCGGCAGTGCCGCAAAAAAGGGATGGTGGTTCCTTAACTGTCCTCAAAAGAAACTGGGATGCTTGCGGGTAGAGCCTGCCTTGGCTGAGCAGCTTGCTTCTTGAAACCATCCTACAGACACCATGCCGAGTCGCTAGAAGAGACTCTGCGCTGCTCTGATTCCAGGGAATAATTCCTTTCTATTACTGCCGCTCGCTCTGCTGCGCCGCTTTGCCACGTCTGCTACCTGGTCGTCGCACCTTCGCCTGAGTGCTGTGCGGCGGCTTCCGTCTGGTCCACTGACCCATCCAGGTGGCACCTAGACTCCACGCTGCGGCGGCGCTGCCTTCGTCTCCTGCGCCGCCGGGTCAGTTCGCTCAGCTTGAATCATTGGCGCAACCCACGGGATAGGAGCCAGTAGACGCGGTGGCCAGGGCTCCTTTTAGCACTGACGGACGGCAGCCAGGCTGAGCCGCCGCCACTGAGACATGCGGGCCAGCAGCCCCACCCTCCCTCGACTTCCGCCTAAAGACGGACGCCTTCAGAACCGTCGCCGGGCTACTGTGGCCTTCAGCTCAGCCGCTGGTCCTTCTCCCGCCGGTCCTCCGGCCTCCTCATTTCCCCTCCCCTGCCGCAGAGGTTGTCCTTGTGGAAGAGATTCTGGTTCCCCTGTTCTTTTTTGGCAGCGTCTTTGGCTTCCCGCTGCTGCGCCGCCACCTGATTCACCGGCACGCCATGGACCGCGCGGCCCTGGCCTTGCGGCAGCCGGTCACCGCCGCGCTGCCCAGCCCCTCTGCGCAGGCCGACGACGCCCCGGCCCTGGCCCTGCGCCTGCCCGAGCCGCACCGCCTCTATGCGCTGGCCCTGCTGTGCCGCCTGGAAGACGCGCCGCAGGACACCGAACCCGCCACCCACTTTTTGCTGCGCCAGACACGCGCCGAGTACCTGCCCGACACCCTGCGCGCCTACCTGGCCGTGACCCCAGCGGCCCGGCAGCAACTGGGCGGTCAGGGCCACACCCCCGAAAGCCTGCTGGGCGAGCAGCTGGCGCTGCTGAATCAGGCCGTCACCGAGGCGCTGGCCCACGACCATACGGCGGCCAACCGCCTGCTGACCCAGGGCCGCTTTCTGGCGGACCGCGCCAGGGTTCCTGTTGAGTTAACGGCTTTGGAACGCTTCTCAGGGAACCGGGTCTAAGCGTTGGGGCAGCCCCCACAAGGTAGGGGGACAGACCTTATGAGGACGGGCATTCCGGTGTGCTGCGGGTGCATCACTGTACCCAGGAGGGCACCCCATGTTCTTACGCATCGACAAACTGCAATTTGACCTTCCCCTCCCCAAAGAAGCGAACCCCAACGGCGCCGCCACGGTTCAGGAACTGATGGGCGGCCGCTTCGGCGAGATGTCCACGATGATGAACTACATGACGCAGTCGTTCAATTTCCGGGGGAAAGACGCCTTGCGCCCCTACTACGAACTGATTGCCAATATTGCCGCCGAGGAACTGGGGCACATTGAACTCGTGTCGGCTGCCATCAACAGCCTGCTGGCCGGCCCTGATCCCAAAGCGCAGGAAGAGCCTGTGGACCCGGCCACGCACCCCTTTTCCTTCGCCCAGGACGTGCGCAACACCAAGCACTTTATCGGGGCTGGCCCCGGCACACTGATTGCCGACTCTCACGGCAAGGCCTGGACCGGCGACTACGTGTATTCCAGCGGCAACCTCATGCTGGACCTGACGCATAACTTCTTCCTTGAGGGCGCAGCCCGCCACAACAAGCTGCGTGTCTACGAGATGGTGGACGACCCCACGGCCAAAGCCCTGGTGGGCTACCTGCTGGTGCGCGGCGGCGTTCACCAGATTGCTTACGGCAAGGCCCTAGAAAGTCTGACTGGCGTGACCATCAACAAGATGCTGCCCATGCCAAACATTCCCACTGCCAAGATTCCCGAAGCCAAGGCCGTGATGGACCGGGGCCTGCACCAGATTCTGTACCGCTTTAGCGACACCGATTACAAGGAACTGGGCCAGATCTGGAACGGCACCCACCCCGAAGACGGGTCCGAGGTGCGCGTGGGCGAGTACACCGAAATTGAGGGCGGCGACCTTGTCGACGGCGGCCACGATTCGGCGGCCTTTTCACCCGACTGGGACATGGGCGAAATCATGGAAATCGCCCAGAAGCTGCACGATAAAGCTCGTCTGCGTTAAGACGAAGAAGAGGACGTGGAGGAGGCAGTCGCGCCTCTCCTCCACGCCCTTTCTTCTGGCCTCATCGGTCTATGTGCGTTCTGGCCAGGCACGGGGGCCAGGTGTCTCTTCAGCCCTCCAGTGCCGCCACACGCACGCCCAGCAGGTGGGCGAGGTCCAGCAGTTGCGCGGGTTCGATGGTCACGCCCTGCAATTCGGCGGCCCCCAGGCGCACGCCGCCCAGGTCGCAGCCCCGCAGATCCGCTCCGTCCAGCTGCGCCCCCCGCAGGTCGGTACGCGGAAGCTGGCAGCCGCGCATCACGGTGCCGCCCAACTTGGCGCCCATCATCACCGCTTCACCCAGGTCGCAGCCTTCCAGCCAGAGGTGGGCCGCGTCGGCATTCACCCACACCGAAAGCGGCATGGACACCCGGCTGAGGCGCACCTGCCGCAGGCGTGTGCCCGCTGCCTGCACGCCCAGCAGGCGCGAGTCGGCCACCTGCACCCGCTCCAGGCTCACGTTCTCCCAAACGGCGCCGCTCAGGTCGCAGCGTTCAAACCGCACGTCCAGCAGACGCACCCGCCGCCAGACACTGCCGACGAGGTTCACGCCTCGAAAGACACAGCCTTCGAAGGTCACGCTGTTCAGGGCGTGGGCGCTGGGGAGGTCGCCCTCAAAGGCCCACCCCCGCTCGACCGCTTCATCTTCCAGCAGACCCGAGAAGCTTCTCAGACCGCCCTTTGGAAATCGGGGTGGAGCAGGCGGCTTGGGGCCCGTCACAGCGTCAAAATCTCGTGGCCCTTCTGCGTCACGGCCACTGTGTGCTCGAACTGCGCGCTGGGCTGCTTGTCGGCGGTGATGACGGTCCAGCCGTCGCCCAGCAGGCGAGTCTCGGGGCGGCCCAGATTCACCATCGGCTCGATGGTAAACACCATGCCAGGCTGCAATTTCAGGCCCGTGTAACGCGCGCCGTAGTGCAGCACCGTGGGTTCCTCGTGCAGCCGCTTGCCGATGCCGTGGCCTGTGTATTCGCGCACCACGCTGTAGCCCCGGCCCTCGGCCACCGTCTGGACCGCGTGCCCCAGGTCGCCCAGGCGAGCGCCAGGTTTCACCAGGTCCAGCGCGGCATTCAGGCTGGCGCGGGTGGCGTCCACCAGACCCTGCACCTCGGGGCGCACCTTGCCCACGGTGTAGGTGTAGCAGGCGTCGCCGTAGTAGCCGCCCAGCAGCACCCCAATGTCCACCCCCACGATGTCGCCTTCTTGCAGCTCGCGCCCATCGGGGATGCCGTGGCAGATGACCTCGTTCACGCTGGCGCAGATGGTGCCGGGGAAGGGGTTGTTGCGCGGCCCATAGCCCAGGTAGGCGGGGGTGGCCCCGGCCTTGCGAATATGCTCTTCGGCCAGGCGGTCCAGGTCTTTCAGGGTGGCGCCGGCCACCATATAAGGTTCCAGCACCCGGAAGGTTTCGGCCACCAGCGCCCCCGCACGGCGCATGGTCTCGATTTCGCGGGCAGACTTCAGGGCAACGCGGCTCATAACAGTCAAGGCTAACACGGTGGGAACGGAAGAAAGCGGCTGGCCTTACCCCGCAGCGGGGAGGGACCAGCCGCCGCCGTAGGCCGCCCTGAGCGGCAGGGCGCCGACCTTACCTCGGCGTGGCCAGGAGCTTGGCCAGGGCTTCGGCGCGCTTGAGGTCGGTCAGGGGGCCAGACTGAGGCTCCTGCGGGTCCAGGGGGTACGTCACCACCGGCAGGCCCCGCCGCTTGAGCAGGGCGTCCACAGGCAGCGTTCCGGCCGCCTTGACCCGCAGCACGAGCACCCGGTCTGCACTAAGCGTCAGCACCGCTTCCGGCGAGAGTTCCTTGAAGTACACGCTGGGATCTACACCAGTGGGCGTGGCAATGGTCATCCCCAGGCGCCGCAGCACGTTGGAAAACGCGAACTGTTCGCCCAGCACCGAGATGGTCTGCGGCCCAAACAGCGCCAGGAACGCGGTGCGGGGCGCCTGTTCGACCCTGGGCGCGACCCTGACGCGCAGGGCAGAAATCCGCGCGTCGTACTGCTGAATGTAGCGGTTGGCCTGGGCCGACTTGCCAAACACCTTCGCGGTTTCGCGGAGGCCCGTTTTCCAGCCCAGTTGCGCGTCGCGGTTGTAATTCCAGGCCAGGGTGGGCGCCAGGCGGCGCAGCGAGTTGTACAGGGGTGTCTCGTCCGGCTCGCCCCACATCAGGATGAGGTCGGGCTTGAGGGCCAGGATGGTTTCCATGCTGGGCTTGTCGGTGGCACCGACATACACCGGCTGGCCCAGCGAGGTGCCAGCGGGCGAGGTCAGGTTGGTCAGGGGTTGCCCCAGCCGGGCCTCGCCAATGCGCCCCGACGCGAAGCCCACCGGCTTGATCCCCAGCACGGCGGTCAGTTCGGTCAGCTCCTCGCCCAGCACGATGACGCGCTTGGGCATGGCCGGCAGGGTGGCGGTGCCTAGGTCGTGCTTGATGGTCAGGGGAAAGGTCTGGGCCGAGGCCGAAGACACGGCCAGGGCCGCCAGTAGGGTCAGGATGGGTTTTATAGGGAATCCAGGTAGGCGCCTAGTGAGAACTTTTGACGCCATGCGGGTGGCGCGCAGACCCCCTCAGCAGGCCATACAGGCAAATCCGACCAGCAAGTTCAGGTCTATGCGAAAGGGCTGGGGCCTGTCAAGGGGACTCCCCTGGCCACTCGGCCTCCCTCTTGAACCGCCCCGCGCACGCTACCCTCAGGCCTATGAGTGAGCGCCGAGTCGTGATCAGCGTGGATATGGAAGGCATCTGTGGGGTCTCCAGCTGGGTGCAGGTGAGCCCTCCCGAATTTGGTGGGCTGGTGAGCGGCACCGAGTACGAACGGGCCCGCACCCAGATGACGCTGGAAGCGGCCGCCGCCGCCCAGGGCGCGCTGGACGCCGGAGCCACCGACGTGCTGGTGAACGACAGCCACGACACCATGCGCAACCTGCTGGCCGACCTGCTGCCTGACGGCGTGCGGTTTACCAGCGGCAACGACAAGCCCCTGAGCATGGTTCAGGGGGTGCAGGAGGCGGGGGTGGTGGGCCTGCTATTCGTGGGCTACCACGCCAGGGCAGGCAGTGTGCGCGGCCCCCTGGCGCATACCTGGAACGGGTTTGTGCGGGACGTGCGCATCAATGGCGTCTCGACCGGCGAGTACGGCCTGAATGCTCTGCTGGCCGGGCACTACGGCGTGCCGGTGCTTTTTGCCAGTGGCGACGACGTGGCGATGGGCGAGATTTCGGCGGAACTGGGCGGCCAGGTGGTCACGGTAGCCGTCAAGGAAGGCCTGAGTGCCTTCGCCGCCGCTCACCTGCACCCGCGTGAAGCCACGCGCCGCATTCACGAAGGGGCGCGCCAGGCCGTACAGAACGCGGCCCAGGCCCAGCCACACACGACCCGCTGGCCCGCCGCCGTTCAGCTGAGTTTGAACCATCAGGCCCGCGCCGACGCGGCCGAGCGCGTGCCCGGCGTGACGCGGGTGGATGGGGTCACGGTGGGCTGGGAAAGTGAGAACGCCTATCACCTGTTTCAAACGTTCCGCATGCTGGCGAAAGTGGCAGAGGTGCGGCTGGACGGATAGTCGGGGTCCAGGTGTCACCGCAGGCTCCTGCTGGCTTGACAGGGCACAAGCGCCTCCGTCCTTTTCACAAAGACCGTCTGTGCAGGGCTGTTGACCCCGGAATCAAGGGCACCAATCTGGCCTTCCCTTTGTTGTTCTGGTGCTGCCAGCCTGCTCAGCAACTGCGGTGAGCTGCCGCCAAAGCGTTGCCATTCCACATGGCCTCTGCTCTCAGAACAGCAAAGCTCATGGTTCACAGTTAAGCTCGGGCCCATGCGCGTCCTGTTGCCTGTTGTTGCTGCATTGACCCTGGGTTCCTCGGCTTCGGCCGCTGCGGTGTGGGCGGGGGTGAATGCCACGACAGCGGGCTACGGGGTACATGCGGGCACGGCCCTGCTGCCCGTGCCCTTTGTCGGTACGCTGGGGCTGGAAGGCAGCGCCGAATTGCCCTGGTCAGCGAATGCCAGCACCTCCAGCCGCTACGCCGCCGGGGTCACCCTGCGCGACCTGAACCTTCCGCTCAGCCGGGTAGACGCTTTTGCCAGCGTGGGCGGGCAGCTGACGGTCCCCACCGCCACACCAGGCGGCAGCACCCAAAACCAGTTTGCCCTGTACGGCGAGGCCGGTCTGCGCGGCCCCGTACTGGGACCAGCGGGCTGGCGGGCCTTTGTGCGGGCCAGCAGCGCCGGGCAGCTGGGCGCGGGTGTGGGCCTCGAACTGAGGTTTTAACGCAGAGCGTGGTGCGTGAAGTGGCGGATGTATTGAGGATGGCGGTTCTCTAGCCTGAAGGTGTGACCGACCAGCGCCGCCCAGCCGCCTATACCCTGCAAACCACACTGGAGGGCATCAGCCCAGCACAACTCACTGGCTTTTTTGTGGGCTGGCCTAACCCACCCAGTCCCGAGACGTTCTACCGTCTCCTGGCCGGTTCCTACCGTTTCGTCCTGGCCGTTCAAAATGGGCAGGTCATTGGTTTCGTGCAGGCCATCAGTGACGGGGTGCTGACCGCCTTTATTCCGCTGCTGGAGGTCCACCCCGACCATCAGGGCCAGGGCATTGGCCGCGCGCTGATGGAACGGATGCTGGCCGAGCTGGGCGACCTGTATGCCACCGACCTGGCCTGCGACGACGACCTGGTGCCCTTTTACGAAGGGCTGGGGCTGCGGCAGGCCAATCTGATGTTCCGGCGCAATTACGCGCAGCAGAACGGGCGGCCCAGCGAGGGCCAAAGCCTTTACCAGTGCAGCAGCAGGGCGTCACCCCGGTTCCAGCCCAGGCGCCTGAGGAAGTGGCCCTCGCGGGGGCTCAGGGCGGCCAGGTCATCGGGGTCCGGCAGACCACCTAGCCACGCAGCGTCCGGGACCAGCCAGCCGCGCGCCTGCCACCACGCGACCAGTTCGGGCGGGTTCAGGTAGGGGCGCGGCTCGGGTTCCCAGGGGTCACCGGGCTTGAGCGCTGGTCTGTGCTCTTTCCCCTCCACAAACGCCAAGATGGGCAGCCAGCCGTGGGCCCGCAGTTCTATGCGCCGCGTGCCGTAAGGGGCCACGAATTCGCGCGCCCGCAGGTCCGTCATGGCCGAGGTCGCACTCCAGGGCGACAGCGTCCAGCCCAGGGCCTGCGCACAGCGGTGCAGCTCTGCGGTCCACTGTTCACCCAGGCTGCGGTCGGTGGCGTCCAGGTCAGCCGCCAGCCAGACCATAGGCGAAGCCACACCCTAGCCCAGTTCCGCGCGCAGGCGACCCACGTCCCCCCGCCAGGTGTCGGCGTCCTCACCCTCTTCCCAGAGGTCCGGCAGCTCACTGCCTGGCCCCAGCACGCGCTCCACGGCTTCCAGCGCCAGCGGGCGCAGGTAGGTCAGGTCAGCCGGATCGGCCGCCTGCGCCCAGGCCCGCAGCCCGGCGTCGGTCAGGCTGCGGGTGTCGCCGGTCAGTACGGCCGCCAGCACCTCGGCGGCGGCCAGGGCGCGGTGACCTTCCTCGGCTTCCAGGTACTCGTTATCGGGGTCCAGGGCCACGTCGAAGGCTTCGGCCAGGGCAAAGGCGCCGTCCTGCACGACCTCCCTTGCAAACTCGGCGGCGTGTTCGTTTTCAAAGCTGCCAGTGCCCCAGACGGTCATGAACCCATGATGGCAGAAGTCATACGGATGCCGCTGAATTGCCGCACAGCAAAAAAAGGCACCGTCGGCGCTTTCAGATCGCGCAATCCGCAGCTGTTCCTGTTCGCTCTCTTGCGGCGCTTTTCAAGTCTGCTCAGCTTTCCAAGGCCGCTCGGATGCCACCCGACATGCTGCTCGATTCAATCGGCGTCTGGATCAGCCGCCAGATTCTTCAGGCCTTTCGTAGTGATGATGTGGCTGAGAGGCCGAGGAAAAGCCCGCCAGGAACTGTGGGGTCGGTGTTTCAGGCCAGGAGCTGAATCTGCCCTGAGCGACCACCCACTCGTAGACACTCATGTCCAGCGGATACCATGTCAGCATTCCCTCCAGGCCGTGCTGCTGAGCCCACGCCTCTCCCAGTTCCAGTGTCGAGAACACGGCGGCGGGCTGTTTTGCGCGAGCACCCAGACGCCCGGCTGAGGCTCCAAGCCTTAAACCCCCACCCCTTGCCCGTAGCGCCGCTCTACGTACTGTTCCAGCAACACCTGAAAATCCTCGGCAATGCGCGGCCCTTTCAGGGTAGTCAGCAGCTTGCCGTCCTGGTACACCGGGGCGCGGGGGTCTTCGCCCGTGCCGGGCAGAGAAATGCCGATATTCGCGTGCTTGCTCTCACCGGGGCCGTTCACGATGCAGCCCATGACGGCGACCTGCATGTCCTCCACGCCGGGGTAGTTGGCCTTCCAGTCGGGCATGGCGTCCCGGATGTAATCCTGAATCTTCTGCGCCAGCTCCTGAAAAAAGGTGCTGGTGGTGCGTCCGCAGCCGGGGCAGGAGGTGACCTGCGGCAAGAACTGGCGCAGCCCCAGACTCTGCAAAATCTGCTGGGCCACCTCCACTTCCAGCTTGCGGCTGGCGCCGGGCTCGGGGGTCAGACTGACGCGGATGGTGTCGCCAATGCCGTCAATCAGCAGGGGCGCCAGCGCCGCGCTGCTGGCCACGATGCCCTTCATGCCCATACCCGCTTCGGTCAGGCCCAGGTGCAGGGGGTAATCGCACAGCGGGGCCAGCTGGCGGTACACCTGCCAGAGTTCGGGGGCCGAGCTGACCTTGACTGAAATCAGAATCTTGTCGTGGGCCAGGCCCAGCCGCTCGGCGTACTCCGCACTTTCCAGGGCAGAGACTACCATCGCGTCAATCATCACGTCGGTGCCGCTTTTGGGGCTGCCCCGGCGCGTGTTCTCGTCCATCAGGCGGGCCAGCACCTGCTGGTCGAGGCTGCCCCAGTTCACGCCGATGCGCACGGGTTTGCCGTACTCCTTGGCGACCTCGATCATGGTGGCAAAGTTGGCGTCGTGGTGCTGCCCGGCCCCCACGTTGCCGGGGTTGATGCGGTACTTGGCCAGCAGCCGCGCCGTTTCGGGGTACTCGCGCAGCAGGATGTGGCCGTTGTAGTGAAAGTCGCCCACGATGGGGACGTTCAGGCCCACTTCCTGCAGGCGGGCCACCACTTCGGGGACGGCGGCAGCGGCTTCCCGGGTGTTGACCGTCACGCGCACGATTTCGCTGCCGGCGCGGGCCAGCTGCGCCACCTGAATGGCGGTGGCCTCGGCGTTGGCGGTGTCGGTGTTCGTCATGCTCTGCACGACCACGGGGTGCGCGCTGCCAATCGGCACGCCTCCCACGTTCACGCTGACGGTCTGGCGGCGGGTCATGGTGCCCAGTCTACGCGCGGCGGGTCAGGGGCAGGCGTCGGCCAGAAGGTGCAGGAGGCTGTGTGAGACGGGCGCGGGGCCTTCTTCTGCGGCGAGGGGACAGTTTGCCCTGGGCGGCACTGCACCCCTGACGACCTGGGCTGCCCAGGCCCCTTGACCCCAGCCCCTCAAGCCGCGCACACTGGGCGGCAACAGTTCACAGGCAACGCTTGTCCCCTGCGGGCACGACCTCTCCTCCGCTTTCACGCGAGTCGAGAGGCCGTGCCCGCTGCGCTGTCCCGGAGGTTTCGCCATGACCATTTTTCCCCTGCTCTCGACCCAGCACGACCACACGCCCGCCTATACGGAGCGCCTGGGCGCCCCTACAGGCAGCACTGTGCGTGTTCGGCTGCGCACGACCCTGCCCGTCACCGAGGTCAAATTTAAGCTGGTGCGGGTGGGCGAAATCGAAACGCATCCAGCGCGCGAGATTGACCCTGTGGGGGGCGCGCCGGGCCGCTGGTTCGAGGCCGACCTGCCAGTACATGAGGGCCGGGTGCTCTACGCCTGGCAGCTGAACTTCAGCAATGACCACCTGCACCTGACCGGGCTGGGCCTGCACCGCACGCGCCGGGGCTTCCGGTCCTGGTTCAGCTACCTGGCAGGGCACGTGGCCCCCGAATGGGCCTGGGAGAGCGTCTTTTACCAGATTTTCCCTGACCGCTTTCGCAACGGCGACCCCAGCAACGACGTGCAGACCGGCGAGTACCTGTACGGCGACCGGGTCGTGGAGCGGGTGGACTGGCACACCCCCATTGACGCCTGGGGCGACATTCACGGCCACTACGGCGGTGACCTGAACGGGATTACCCAGGCGCTGCCCTACCTGCAAGACCTGGGCGTGACCGGCCTGTGGCTGACCCCCATCTTCGTCTCGCCCAGCAACCACCGTTACGACATCACCAATTACCGCCACATTGATCCCCACCTGGGCGGCGACGAAGCCTGGACCGAACTGGCGGGCGCCACCGAAAGTGCTGGCATGAAGCTCGTGCTGGACGGGGTCTTTAACCATGTCGGCAACGAGAACGCCCTGTTCCGCGCGGCCCTGGAAGGCGACACAGCCCCCGAACGCAGTCTGTTTACCTGGCGTGACGAACCCGGCAAGCCGCCCTACCACGCTTTTTTTGATGTGCCCACGCTCCCCAAGATTGATTACCGCAACCCGGCTGCCGTGCAGGAGTTCTTCAGCGGCGAGGAATCGGTGGTGCGTCACTGGCTGCGCCGGGGCGCGGCGGGCTGGCGGCTGGACGTGGCCCACATGATTGGGACAGGCGGCACCGACGAGGACAACCTGCCCCTGCACCAGACCCTCAAGCGCGCCGCGCGCGAGGAGCGCCCCGACGCCTACGTGTTCGGCGAGCGCTTCTACGACCCCGAACACGCGCTGAACGGCCAGGGCGAGGACGGGTCCATGAATTACCACGGCTTCGGCCTGCCGGTGATGCAGTGGCTGGCGCGCGGTAACCTGCTGTTCGAACCCAGCGCCCTGGGCGGCGAGGAACTGGCGGACATGCTGTGGGACGCTTATCACGCGCTGCCGCCGCAAGTGGCCCTGAGCATGTTCAACGTGCTCGAATCCCACGATATTCCCCGCGCGCTGTACCGCGTGGGCAACGACCGCACGCTGTTTCTGGCGGCCTTCACGCTCCTGATGGGGTACGCAGGGGTGCCCTGCACCTACTACGGCTCGGAGGTGGGGCTGAGCCAGTCGCGGCGCGGCGCCATGCCCTGGTGCCGCGAACCGATGCCCTGGGATGAAGACGGCTGGGACCACAGCCTGCGCGGCGGGGTCAAGGCCCTGATTGCCGTGCGCCGCCGCACCCTGGCCCTGCAACGCGGCAACCTGCGCTTTCTACACGCCGAGGAGGACGCCGTGGCTTTCCTGCGTGAGTACACCCACGAAGACGGACACACCGACCGCGCTGTCGTCCTGGCGAGCCGCTGCCCCCAGTCCCACGAGGTGGCCCTGACCCTTCCCGGCAGCACCTGGCGCGACGCCATGACCGGCGAACCTCTGCGCGGCGGTCAGGTGACAGTGCAGGCGGCGGGAGGCCGGATTCTGGTCCAGTAACAGGGCGAAGGAAAGAGAAAAGAAGGTGGTGAACTCCGCTTCAGCACAGGGGTTGTCCATGAAAACGGGAGAGCGATCTGGCCAGACTGCCCCCTCCAAAGTCAGAGAATCGCGCAGCAGATCAGGTTCTGGGCGTGGCACTGGCCATTCGGTGCCTTTGCGGCTGGCTTGCCTGACACAGCGCACTTCCAAGAACCCTGTTCCACTTTCACTCCCTCCTCTCTTCTACTGACCACACAAGACCCTCCGCACGCTCCACGCTGTCCTCTGCGTTACACTTGTGCCACATGGCACATGCACACGACTCGGCGTTGTACGCGCAGTGGGTGGACTTGCTTGGCTGGCTGGAAGCCGGGGCCAGGGCACGCGGCTTGGGCTTTGAAAAGGTGGCGGACTTTCCCGATTACATCTACCGCATGGAGCGGCCGTATGACCTGCCCACCACGGTCATGAGTGTGCGGATCACGGCGGGCGGCCAGCCGCTGCTCATTGCTGCCGTCAGTCCCCGCCACGCCGACCTGAAAGCGGTGTCTCTGCGCCTGATGGGCGGCAGCAAGCACTGGCACCTGCACGCGGGCGAACATGTACTACTGGAAGGCAAGCGCCCGTTTACCCATCAGCGGCTAGAGATGCTCATGGACAGCGCGGTAAAGGGGCTCCAGGCGGTTTAGCAGCTAGCCTGAATCAGCACATCGAACCGTTTGAAGTGAGGCAACAAGAGATGCTTGGAACGGTGCCAGAAGTTCTCTGAGGACCCTAGCCAGGTTCAACGCCCTGAGCGCATCCAGGGCAAGACGGCCTAGACCGGCAGCGCACAGAGCAACTCGTCGCAACCATGCAGTGGGCTGTGTGGAATTGATCGGGCCGCCTTCCCAGCGATAGGGGAACAGAAGACCGCTGTGAGGCCATCCCAGAGACTCATCCAAAAGGAAGTCCCCTTGCTCTTAACCTTCCCTGGCTATCAGCACCTGCGAAGACAGAGACGACAACGCGGCTCACCCCCACTCGGATGAGCCGCGCCTATTTCCTTTGTTCTCTGTACTAAGCGCCCGCAAAGGCGATAAAGCCGGCCGTTATGCCTATCAGGGTGCCCACCAGCACTTCCAGGTAGGTGTGGCCCAGCAACACGCGCAGGGGCAGGGGCGCAAAGCCCTCGCGGACCACAGCGCGCAGTTCCTCGACCAGTTCGTTCAACAGCCGGGCCTGCTGGCCGCTGCTGTGCCGCACGCCCGTCGCGTCGTACATAACGATCAGGGCAAAGACGGCGCTCACGGCAAAAAGCGGGCTGCCCACCCCTTCGGTCAGCCCCACCCCCGTGGTCAGGGCCGCCACCATGGCGCTGTGACTGCTGGGCATCCCGCCCGTTTCCATGAAGGCCGAAGGGCGCCAGCGCCGTTCAATGAGCAGAATCAGCAGAACCTTCAGGACTTGGGCGCCAGTGCTGGACAACACGGCCACCCACAGCCAGCGGTTTTCGAGCAACTCAGCGAACGAGTTCACCAGCGGCCTCTTGACGCTGCGTTTCGGCAGCCAGCACGGTGTTCATCAGCAGCTGGGCCACCGTCATGGGCCCCACGCCGCCCGGCACCGGGGTCAGGGCGCCGGCCACCCCAGCCACGGCCGGATGCACGTCGCCGGTCAGGCGCCCCTTGCCGTCTTCCGTCGGAACGCGGTTAATGCCCACATCAATAACGGTGGCGCCGGGCTTCACCATCTCGGTGGTGACCAGATGGGCGCGGCCGACGGCCACCACCAGCAGGTCCGCCTCGCGCGTTACAGCGCCCAGGTCCGGGGTGCGGCTGTGAGCCAGCGTCACGGTGGCATCGGCGTTCAGCAGCAGCGCCGCCAGCGGCCGGCCCACCAGTGCGCTGCGGCCCACAATGACGGCGCGCCGTCCAGCCACCGGCACGCCGTAAAAGGCCAGCAGGGCCATCACACCCGCTGGAGTGCAGGGACGCAGGCCCGCCTGGGCAGTCCACAGGCGCCCCGTGCTGACCGGATGCAGGCCGTCCACATCCTTGCGTGGATCCACGGCAGTCAGGATGACCTCGGGGTTCAGGTGGGCTGGCAGGGGCAACTGCACCAGAATCCCGCTGACGGCCGGGTCGGCGTTCAGGGTCGCCAGCAGGGCCAGCACCTCCGCCTGGGCAGTGTCTTCGGGCAGGGCGTGAACCTGGCTGCTCAGGCCCACCTGGGTGGCCTTTTTTGCCTTGCCGCGCACATAAGCCACGCTGGCCGGGTCGTCCCCCACCCTCACCAGCGCCAGGTGGGGCGCAGCGGGCAGGGCTGCCGCGCGGCGAGCGGCTTCTTCGAGTAGAGCCTCGGCGGCGGGCGCGCCGGTCAGCGGCTGGGCCGCCGCGCCCACCGTCACTCGCGCGGCTCCGGGCTGGACGCGGGGGCCGGCTGTTCCTGAAGGCTGCGGCTCAGGCCAGCCAGCACCCCGTTGACAAAGCGGCCCGAATCGTCGCCGCCGAACTTACGCGCAATCCGCACCGCACTTTCAATGACGGGCGGGTGCGGCTCGCCGGTGTACATCATCTCGAAGGTGGCCAGGCGCAGAATATTCAGGTCGGTCTGGGCCATCTGGTCAAAACTCCAGCCACGGATGGTGCGGCGCAGCGTCGCGTCAATGTCTGGCCGCGCGGCGCTGATGCCCTGCACCAGGGTCTGGGCAAAGGTCAGGGCCTCATCATTCAGAGGAGCAAAGGTGTCGTCACCCGCACGCATGGCGCCTTCTGCGCGGGTAAAGACACTCTGCATGGGCAGGTCGCCCCGGTCTGCCTCGAACAGCACCCGGAAGGCAAACTCGCGCGCGGCGCGCCGGGTGCCGGTGGGGGCGGCGGCCTTTTCGCGGCGGCGGGTCACGCGGAGCTGCCTTTGGGCAGGCAGACGTTCTGCACGCTGACATTGACGGCCCGCACCTTCAGGCCCGTCATCAGTTCGATGTTCTCGCGCACCGCCTGCTGCACCTGTTCGGACAGGGCCACCAGGTTGCGGCCAAACTCGATGTTCAGGCCCACGTCCACCGTTACGTCCTGACCGTCGCGGGTCACGCGCAGGGCGCGCGGGCGGCGGCCAGGGGTCTGGCTGCGCAGCACCTCACCCACCTTCATGGGCGCGCTGGAGACCTCGGTGCCGTCTATGCCGTCCAACGTTGTGGCGGCGATGTCCATCAGGACATTTTTGCTGATTTCAATGTCGGGTGTTGCCATGCTCGTTTGCCTCCACGCGCGCCCCACAGAGGAAAGCGGGCCGCGCCAATAGGCTTCAGTGTATCCCGTTCGGCGTGAAGCAGGATTGATGGAGGTTGGCAAGAGAGCTGTGATGGACAGGCCCCGCGGCCTCACCTGAATAGGGAGGCGCCCATCCTCCGTGGGCTGCCCCCTCTGAAGTAGTGGGGCAAAGGGCCATTCCTCCCCTTCTCCTCCGCTCCGCTTAAGCCGGTTCGGGTGTCACGCCCTTCTCGGCCAGCAGGTCGGCCAGGCCAGCTTCGTCCAGCACCTTGACGCCCAGTTCCTGCGCCCGCGTCAGCTTGCTGCCCGCTTCTTCACCCGCCACCAGATAGCTGGTTTTGCCGGTGACCGAGCCTGTGACGCGCCCGCCTGCCGCTTCCAGCTGGGCCTTGATGGTGTCGCGTGGCCGGCCCAGCGTCCCCGTCAGTACGAAATTCAGGCCGCGCAGCTGCTCGCCGCGCGCCTCGGCCTCGCCCTGCGGGTCGATTCCGGCGGCGCGCAGCTTGGTCAGCAGCCGCACCGTCCCCTCTTCTTTTAATGCCACCGCCACCGACGCCCCAATAATCTTGCCCAGACCCGGCACCGCCTCGATCTGCTCGACCGTGGCGTTCATCAGGGCGTCCAGGCTGCCAAAGTTGCGGGCCAGCACCTGCGCGTTGCGCTCGCCCACATGCGGCAGCCCCAGCGCGTTGACCAGGCGCCACAGCGGCTGCGTCTTGCTGGCCGAGAGCTGCGCCAGGATGTTCTGCGCCTTTTTCTCGCCGCCGCGTTCCAGGCCCGCCAGCTGCTCTGCGGTCAGGCTGTAGAGGTCGGCGGCGTCCTGCACCAGGCCGGTGTGCAGCAACTGGGCAATCAGTTTTTCCCCGATGCCCTGAATGTCCATCGCCCCACGGGACACGAAATACTGAATCAGGCGGTAGCCCTGGGCGGGGCAGGCGGGGTTGACGCAGTAGGTGTTGGCGTCGTCCTCGTGGCGCACCGCAGGCTCTCCACATTCCGGGCAGGTGGTCGGGAACTCGTAGGGCGCGGCCTCCTGGGGCCGTTTCTCGACTACCACGCGCATAATCTGGGGAATCACGCCCCCCGATTTGCGGACCACCACCGTGTCACCAATGCGCAAGTCCAGCCCTGCGATGTAATCCTCGTTGTGCAGCGTGGCCTTGCTGACGGTGCTGCCCTCAATCAGGCGGGGCTGCAGGTGCGCCAGCGGCGCCAGCTTGCCGGTGCGGCCCACGTTGATGCTGATGCTTTCCAGCACCGTCTCCACTTCCTCGACCGGGAACTTGTAGGCAATGGCCCAGCGCGGCGCGCGGCTGGTAAAGCCCGCCTCTTCTTGCAGGCGCAGGGGGTCCAGTTTCAGGACGGTGCCGTCGGCATCAAATTCGAAGGCCTGACGCTGCGCTGTCATCTCGGCGTGGTAAGCCTCGGCTTCAGCCAGGCCGTGCAGAGTGCGGGTGTAGGGGCTGACCGGAAAGCCCTGCGCCGAGAGCCACGCCAGGACCTCACCCTGCGTCTGGGCGGGCACGCCGTCGCGCTTGCCCAGCGCGTAGAAGATAGCCTTCAGGTTGCGCGAGCGCGTGACCTCCGGGTCTTTTTGCCGCAGGGCCCCCGCCGCCCCGTTGCGCGGGTTTTTCAGCAGTGGCGTACCCAGTTCCTCGGCCTGGGCATTAAAGGCAGCAAAGTCGGCCCGGCTCATGTAGACCTCGCCTCGCACCTCCAGTTCGCCCTTCAGCCCTTCTATGCGGGTGGGAATGCCCGGCACCGTTGCCACCTGCGCCGTGACCATCTCGCCTGTCACGCCGTTGCCGCGCGTGGCGGCCCACTGCAAGGCGCCGTCCTTGTAATAGAGGTTGACGCTCAGGCCGTCAATTTTGATTTCGCCTGTAAAGGTCAGGTCATCGTGGTCAGCGGGCAGATTGAGGGCGCGGGTCAGTTTCTCGCGCCACTCGCCCAGCTCCTCGTCACTGAACACGTTGTCCAGGCTGGTCATGGGGGTGGGGTGATTGACCTGCACAAAGGCCGTGCTGGGCGCGCCGCCCACCGCCTGCGCCGGGGTCGCGCCCCCCAGAGCCGCCTGCCCCTCGGCCCATTCGGGGTGCTCGGCTTCCAGGGCGCGCAGTTCACGCACCAGGGCGTCATATTCAGCGTCCGGAATCAGGGGAGCGTCCAGTTCGTGGTACGCCTGATTGTGGCGGGCGACCTCGGCACTCAGGGCAAGATAACGGTCAAGCGCGGCCTGGCTCATGCGGGTCAGCATAGCGAGAAGTGGGCCGGAAAGCCGCCTGCTGTGCCTCATTCTTCAGAGACCCATCACGTCTCTTCGGTACCCTCAGAGGGTCACGTCCCCATCTATTCCTTTGTCAGACTCGCGTGACAGTCCAGACGTGAACATCCCCTCAAGAGTGTTCAAATCCGCCCTGACCCGATCCGCTTCACAACTGTGCCGCCGTCGGGTCTAGACAGCTGGCAATTTCCGTATACTCTGTTCAAGCATTTACCTGATTCCTGTTCCCGGAGGCCTTTGAAATGAAAAAGATTCTGACCCTTGCCCTTGCCCTGACCGCCACGGTCGCCTCTGCCCAGAGCCTGCGCGTCGGCCTCGCCTACGACGCCGGCGGCAAGTTCGACAAGAGCTTCAACCAGAGCGCCTACGAAGGCAGCCAGCGCGCCGTCAAGGCCTTTGGCGTCCAGACCAAGGACTTCGAGCCCAGCGACCCCAGCCAGACCATTCAGGGCATCCGCTCGTTTGCCAACGAAGGCTTTGACCTGACCGTGGGCGTGGGCTTTGCCAACAACGCCAGCATCAGCCAGGTCGCCAAGGAAAACCCCGACCTGTTCTTCGGTCTGGTGGACGACGTGTCCCCCCAGAAGAACGTCGCCAGCCTGGTGTTTCAGGAAGAGCAGGGCAGCTACCTCGTGGGCTACCTGGCCGCGCTGAACTCCTCGACCGGCGTGCTGGGCTTCGTGGGCGGCATGGACATCCCCCTGATCCACAAGTTCGAGGCTGGCTACGCGGCGGGCGCCAAGGCCGCCAACCCCAAAGTGCGCGTCATTGCGCAGTACGTGGGCACCACCCCTGACGCCTGGAACAACCCCGCCAAGGCCAAGGAAATCGCCGGCAGCATGCGCGCCAAGGGTGCAGACATCATCTTCGCCGCCGCCGGTGCGTCGGGCAACGGCGTGATCGACTACATCAAGCAGACGCAGTGCCTCAAGGCCGCGAACCTGCCCGCCGGCGTGAAGTTCAACACCAACAACTTCGCCAGCATCAAGAAGAGCGCCACCTACACCAAGGCCTGCGCTGGCAACACCCGGCCCCTGTTCTTCATCGGCGTGGACAAGAACCAGAACCCCCAGGGTGACTTTGACGGCAACGCCGCCACCATGAACCACGGCCTGACCTCCATGCTCAAGCGCGTGGACAACGCCGTGTACGCCCTGATCAAGGACGTGCAGGAAGACAAGTTCAAGGGTGGCGAGCGCCGCTTCGGTCTGAAGGAAGGCGGCGTGGGCTACGCCGTGGACCAGTACAACAAGGGCCTGATCACCAGCGCCCAAGTGGCCCGCGTGGAGGCCGTCAAGGCCAAGATCATCAGCGGCGCCATCAAGGTTCCGACCAAGTAAGTCTCCGCTGTTCTGACTGGCGCGCTCCGAGTGGGCGCGTCAGTTTTTGTTGTTTCAGAGCTTGATGGCAGGAATGCACATAGGTAGAGGCGCGCCGCCCCTCTCATCTATCCGCCAGTTCGTTTGTGCTTTATCGGCTGCAGGGCTTTTCCGGTTGCCTTGAATGCCCTTACCATTGGCTCTCGGCGTCTGCTTCCGAGACTGCCCAACAACAGAAAAAGGCCGAGCTACGACGCGCCCGGCCGCTCTCCTTGACAGCCTTTATCGGTCGTTGCCCGTCCCAGTCGTCAGGGGCTGGCCGCGCTCGTCTACCAGCGTCACGCGGGCGTAGGTGCCCGGCACGCGAATGATGGTGTAAGGGCTCGTGATGACCTGCGTGGTCAGGCTGCCCTCGGCGGGCGCCCCCACACGCACGGTCACGGTCAGGGTGCCATTGTTGGCGCTGACGCCCGTCACGCGAACGCTATAGCCGCCCGTGGCCCGCTGGCCCAGGAAGACGCCTACGACGGTGTTGCCACTCAGGGCGCTGGTGACGGCAGCCGGGACGCTGCTCAGCCCAGCCTGGGCATATAGAGAGGCGACCGCAGCGGCACCAGAGGCCACCTGAGCCCCTGCAGTCGTGACGCGGGCCTGCGTGCCACTGGTCAGTTCGGTAAAGGTCACGCGGGTGCCTCCTGGGGTGGTGGGCGTTGGGGTAGACGGGGTGCCGCCCGTCGGCAGGGCCGTGACCGCGACGTTGGGCAGAATGTACAGCCCGGTACGCAGGTATTCCGAGGGCGCCGGCTCGACGGTCAGGGGCGCATCGGGGAGGCTAGTGCTGCTCAGGACAGCCACCGCCAGATTGCCCTGGCCCAGCAGTTCGCTTCCCAGCGCCCGCGCCTCCTCGGGGGTGAGCGAGCCAGCACCCATTAGCCCCTCTACGGGCGTTCCCGAGACCGTACCCTGCACGCCGCTGAGTTTCAGCCAGGTCCGGCCATCGGTGTAATACACCGCGCTCAGGCTGGCGCCAGGCTGAGGCGTGACCGAAAACAGGCCGCTGGGCGCGCGAGTCACGCTCAGCTTCTGGGCGGTCACAGTGGTGGGCAGGCGGTAGGTGGCCTGGCCATTGACACTGAGGGTGCCGGGCAGGGCCAGGCCGCCGCTGGCCTGAGCGCGCAGGTCAGCGGCCACGCCGCCCAGTTTGACGCTGGTCTGGGCGCCGCCCTGCGGTGCACCGTAGACCCAGACGACCCGCTCCTGGGTGCCGCCGTACAGCAGCGCCTCGTGAACCCGGAGATTGCTGGGGCCGGACATGGTGCAGGCACTGAGGCCAGCGGTGAGCAGGAGGAAAGGCACAACCTTTGTCTTCATGGTGCCCAGCTTAAGAACTGCGCCTGATGAGGGCCTGAACCGCACCTTGACGAAATGCAGAGGCTAGGGCGAAAGAGGGAGAGACCAGAGACTTCTTTCGCTCACCGCGAAACCTAGAGCGACTGAGGGAAAGGCTCTCAATCACCTTGAGGCAGATGCAGTGAGTCTCTGCACTAAAGAGCAGCAGCAGTGGAACCCTCGGGCGCCCTTGGGGTGGAACTGGCCGCCGCTTCAGAAAGAAATAGGCCTGGGAGCGGCACGACGATCAAGACGCCACTGCAATTATTTCTTCTGCTCAGCCTGCTGGCTTGGCGTTGTCATGGCAAACACGCCCGAGACGAACTCTGTCTATATTCATTCACAAATCGGAACAGAGACGATTGGTCAACTCCACCGCTGAAACTCGTTTTTCTCCTTCTCGCTCTGCTGGGCCACTTTGTCAGTCCGCTCAGATTCAGTCGTTTTTGCAAACGGTTTCATCGGAGTCCAGCTAAGCGAACCCATATCTGGCTCAGCCAGAGCAACTAACGCCTCTGATTGGTGTCAGCCAGCTTCAATTCTTCCCCGCCGCTCTTACAGAGTCTCGACCTGTTCCGCACCCAGAAACGTCCGGTAGCGTTCGAGTTCGCGGGTCAGGCCCCGGACAAACGTGGCGGTGCGGCGCACACCGGGGACCAGTCCCACCTCGGCCTGCAGGGTCTCGCCCTTGACCTGAAGATTGGCCCAGCCCACCGCCCGCTCGGCTTGAAAGACAGGCAGGGCGTAGTACCCCATGACCCGCTTGGGCGCGGGCGTATACGCCTCGAAACGGTAGGTCCAGCCGTATAGGTGGGTAAAGCGCCGCCGGTCCCACACCAGTGGGTCAAACGGGCCCACAATCCGCACGCCGCTGGGCGCCGGACCGTCCAGTGGCAGGCCCGCAGGCCAGACATACCGCACGCCGTCTATCTGCCCGCGGCCCAGGTCTTCTTTCACAGCCTGACGAAAGGCCCCCTTGAGCGCACCGTGCAAGTGCGGGAAGCCGAAATGCGACAGGTTCACCAGATAGCTCAGGCTGGCTTCGGGCAGGGGACCATACAGGGCGGCCAGCAGCTGCACGGCCCCGTGCAGGCGCTCGGATTCCGGGAGGGGTGAGTGCCGCAGGGCCGCTAGATGAGGCGCGGGACCGTACACCCGGACCCCACCGTCACGGCGCACGACCCGGACCTCACCCTGACGGTGCAGGGTCTCCAGGGCGCGGGTGGTCGCACTGGACTGACCGCCCCAGGCATTCACCGTGGCCCCCTGGCCCAGGCGCGCGGCGACCTCGCGCGGGTGCCATTCGGTCTGTTCCTCACCAGCCAGCACCAGTGCCCGGACCTCTTCGACCAGCCCTGGGTGCGCCTGCATGACGCGGGTCACGACTTCGCGCGGGTGCAACAGCGCCTGCACCCGCCGGGGCATGAACCCGTAGTTGGGCAGCATATCTTCTTCAATATCCAGGGTGGGATACAGCCGCTCCAGGTCACCCGCACGGTAACCCGGCACCCGCGCCATCAGCGTCAGGTCCTGGGCACGCGCGGGCGCCCGGATAGGGTCGGCCTGCACGAAGCCCATGTGGTTTAGCGCAGTCTGCACGTCCGGCTGCGGCGCCAGCGTGGCCAGCGCAGCGGCCCGCAGCGTGGCCAGGGTGGGGGTCATGCGGGGCAGCGTAGCAAACAGAGAGGCGGTGAGCAGAACGCAGAAAAAAGAAGAGGCCGGGCACCTGGCCCAGCCTCCTTGTGTGGAACGGTTTCTCCAGCAGGGGCGCCCGCCCACAGTGTGGGGGAGGCGTTACGCCTGGCCTCCCTCAGCCCTTCTTTACTTGATGGTCCCGTTCAGACCATTGGGGTAGAAGCCGCCCTTGCTGGCGCCGGGGGCCAGGTAGACGATATTCAGGACCTCGCGGGTGGTGCGGGGGTAAGCCACGCCGTTGCGGTCGGCTGGGGCGAACACAGCCATGCCAGCGGCGTCCGTCAGCCCGGCGTCTTTCATGCCGCCCACCTTGCCGCGCAGGCTGCTGATGGCCTGCACGACCTGGCCCACGTACAGCCCGGCCGCCGCCGTGACCTGACGCTGCTGATACAGCATGGTGCGGATGGCGCCGCCGTGGTAAGCCTCCACCGCCAGAATGCCGGCCGCCGCTTGCAGGTACGCCGGACTGGTGATCAGGGTAGCCGCGCCGTTGTAGGCCGTGACCCCCACATCCTCAAAAATAAAGGCGCCGTGTAGGAAGAACAGGTCGTTCAGGTAAGGGTTGAAGCCAGTGATCTTGCCGCCCGACGCTGCGTTTCCGGCGGCCCGGAACGCCCCGTTGAGGTCTAGTACGGGACGGGGAGCGGCCGCCTTGCCCAGCGCGCCGTGCAGGAACTTCACATGCTGCAACTCGTCCTCGGCAATGTCGCGGGCCAGCGCCTGCACATTGGCGTCCTTGAACTGCATGCCGCGGTCCTGGTCCAGCCCTGTCGGGAGCAGGATGTTGGCGCCGCCGCCAATCGCGCGCAGTTCCTTGATCCGGCCCACGGCCGCCAGGTAAAAGGCCGCTTCCAGATATTCGAGGTTCAGGGCAAAGTTCAGTACGTCGGCGTCAATATTCTTGGCGGGCGCGGCGACGGCAGCCCCACCTAGCCCCAGCGCGGCGGTCCCCAGGCCCACTTTGCCCAACAGGCCCAGCGCAGCGCGGCGGTTCAGAGCAGAATCGGGGACAGGCAGAATTTGGTCAGACATGAGAACTCCTTGAGACAGAGGCACCCCTGAACGCTGCCGGCGTGGCAGGTCCACTGTGGGGCCAAGAGGTCGGGAAACAGGGCCTCACCACGCCGGGGCGGGATGGGGGCGGCTTGACATCAGGCTGTATGCAGCTGGGTGCCAAGTGGATTGCCGGTGGTGCAATTCTAAAGTTCAGGTGAAGAGAAGCTGCGCACCCCTAACAGCCTGGGTAGAGTGAAGGGCATGACAGCCCCGACCCTCTTTGAGCGCATCATTGCCCGCGCCTTGCCCAGCGAGATTGTCTACGAGGACGAGCGGTACATCGCCATCCGCGACATTGCCCCCAAGGCGCCCATTCATCTGCTGGTCATCCCGAAAAAGGTCACGGCCCGCCTGGACGACATCACCGACACGGCCGAACTGGGCGACCTGTGGCAGACCGCCATCAAGGTGGCGCGGCAACACGCGCAGGATTACCGCCTGGTCGTGAATTGCGGCGAGGGCGGCGGCCAGGTGGTCTTCCATACCCATATTCATGTGCTGGCCGGCTGGGACGGCGCCCCGGAGAGCGACACCTGATGACCCTGCCTTTTGACGCTGTACTGTTTGACCTGGACGGCGTGCTGGTAGACACCGAGGCGCTGATTGGTGCCCTGTGGGCCGATATTTTTGCTGGACAGGGCCTGAATCTCAGCGCCCCGGACATCACGCGCCTGACTTCTGGACAGCGCTTTGAGGGGGTCTTGAAAGCCCTGGAAGAGGGGCGGGGCTGGAAGGCCCCCGAAGATTTTCTGCCGCTGCTGAACAGCCGCTTTGACGCCGCCTTTGACCATGTGCCGCCGCTTGAGGGCGCCGCTGACACCCTGCGGGCGCTGGAGGCGGCTGGCGTGCCCTTTGCCGTCGCCAGCAACAGCGAGCGCCACCGCCTGCAGCTGAAACTGCGCGGCGCGGGGCTGGACGAGGTGCTGGCCGGGCGGGCCTACGACCCCGCACATGTGGGCGGGCGGGGCAAACCGCAGCCAGAACTGTACCTGTATGCCGCCGGGCAACTGGGCGCCCACCCCAGCCGCTGCCTGGTCATTGAGGACAGCGTGCCGGGCGCGGCAGCGGGCCTGGCGGCGGGCATGACGGTCTGGGGTCTGCTGGCCGGCGGCCATATTCTGCCGGAGGACGAGGCGCGGCTGCGCGAACTGGGCGTGGCACGCCTGCTGTATTCACACCAGGACCTGCGTGTAGCACTGGGCCTGAGCGCGGTAGGAGCACAGAGGTAATTTGGCCGGCGGCCTCCCCTCTAGGCTGCCACTTGACTTCAAAGTCTACATATGTTGTTTATAGGACATGCCTCCTCGTCCTTACAGCAGTCCGCCCACGCGCGCCGTCCTAACCGCCCTGCAAGCCCAGTATCCCGCCCACACCTACGGCTACGACCTGAGCAAAGCCACAGGGCTGAAAAGTGGCACCCTCTACCCCATCCTCCAGCGCCTGCACGAGCAAGGTTATCTGGACGCCGAGTGGCAGGACTCGCCCCATCCGGGCAAGCCGCCGCGCCACATCTACCGCCTGACGGCAAGGGGGCTGGACCTGGCCCGCGAACGCCAGAACGAAGTCGCCCAACCGACCCGCGTCACTAAAGCCAAAGGAGCGCTGACATGACCCCTGAGGACTGGAAAGCTGGGATGACCAATGAGGCGGACAGTGTGAATGACGCCGCGTGGTCGCAGGACACCGTGCGGGCGGCGCGGCACCTGCGGCCCCGAGCCCTATGGCGGGATTGTGTGGCCACCAGCGGCGCCGTGATTGGCCTGGCTCTGCCACTGGCGGCGGGTCTGTGGCTCCTGCCGGGCCACCCCAGCAGTGAGCAAGTGGCCTGGTTCAACCTGAACGCCGTGGTGTTCACCCTGGTGGCCGGGGCCATCGTGGGGGCAGGCCAGGTCCGTTGGCGTGCAGCTCTGGCCGCGTTTGCGCTGTTTCCGCTGTGGTTCTGGCTGCTGCTGGCCTGTGCCCAGACCTTCGTTGGCTGGACTGGCGCCGCCCTGAGCCTCAGCAGCACACTGCTGCTTGGCCCTGGGGTGCCGCTGCTTGCCTGGCTGGGCGGCGCTTCCTGGCGCCTGGCCCGCCCCCAGCGACGGAGGCTCACATGACCCCCGACGACTGGACGGCCGGCATGGAGAACGAGGCGGCAAGTGTTGGGGATCCCAGGTGGTCGCAGGAAACATGGCAGGCCGCGCGGCTACAGCCGCGACCACTGGTTCAGCAGGTGCTGGTCTACGGCAGCTTCCTTGTTGCCCTGGGCTTTCTCAACACGCTCCTGATGGATAGCGCCCTGCGGTTTTCCGTACTTCAGCAGCACAACCCCCTGGGCAGATGGGCTATAAACACCCTGCATTACCCTGGCCTCATTGACCTGACGCATCTGCTGCTGCCAGCACTCTTCGTAGCTGCGCTGGCCACATTACGATTTATCCCCTTGGCCCTGCTGACCATGAGTGCTTTGTCGTTCTTGCCCATGGAGGGCGGAGCCTGGCTGTATGCCCAAACACATGATCCTCTCTCCTACCAGACGCAAAGTGGAATAGAGCGGATCAATCTGGTGAGCTACACCGGGATAACAGCCCCCGCTTTCATCCTCTGGAACACGGCACTCATTGGCCTGGCCACGTACTTGGGCCAGGGCTTTCGCCTGATGCTCACTCGGAGAACACCGTGACTCACGATGACTGATCAGCCGGCAGACAGAACGAGGCCGTAGGCGCAACGGACCCGCAACAGTCACGGACCACGCGCCTCAATGCGCCTTTCGTGCACCACCGATCTCTTCTGCAAGCAGCGCCGGCCTTCGCCTTCCTGAGCAGTGGCCTGGCACAAGGACGGCAGTTGGTCTGGGCCACCCAAGCGCCTGCCCAGTTGTAGAGAGGAATACTGAGCGGAGGACTGACTTTCAGAGGCGTCAACAGGACATGGGTGAGGACGCCTCTGCTTCAGACCCACTGGCCTGGGCAGGCTGTCACCTGGCTGGGGCTCGACGACCTGAGGGCAATCACGATCCTACCTGTGCTGGCAGTGTGCCCACATCTTTGCGTTTTCTGCTGTGGGCGCATTGATCACACAAGTCCACGGGCCGCCTGATGTTCCCAGGCGGCCCGCACTGCTGTCTTCAGCTTTACGCCAGCGGCAATTCAATCATGCCGCCGGGGCCTTCTTTGTCCTTGCCTTCCATGCGGGCGGTCACAGCCAGGCCCGTGGGGGTCTGGGCCAGGCCACCGTCGGCCGTCTCACGCAGGGCGGCAGGCATCATGCGGCCCACCGAGGCCATCGCGCCAATGACTTCATCGGGGGGAATAAAGGATTCCAGCTGCGCCAGAGCCAGTTGCGCGGCACTAACGGCATGCACAGCAAAAAAGGCGTTGCGGCTCACGCAGGGCACCTCCACGTACCCCCCCACGGGGTCGCACACCAGGCCAATAGTGTTCATCAGGGCCAGGCTGGCCGCGTGCACGGCCGCGCGGGGCGTGCCGCCCAGCAGTTCCACGACAGCGGCAGCAGCCATCGCAGCGCTGGAGCCGATTTCAGCCTGGCAGCCGCCCGCCGCGCCCGAGATGAACATGCGCTTACTGATAGCCTTGCCAATCCCCGCCGCCAGAATCATGGGGTCCACCAGACGCTCATCGGGCAGGCCCAGATGGTCGGCCACGCCAATCAGGGCGCCGGGGATGGTGCCTGCGCTGCCCGCCGTGGGCGCGGCCACGATGCGCCCCATGCGGGCATTTTCTTCGTTGACAGCCATGGCATACGCCTGCACCCGCTTGAGTAGAGGCGCGTTCAGGGCGTCGGGGGCGTCCCACAGGCCCTTGGCGTTCCAGCCCACCATGCCGGTGATGCTCTTGGCGTCGCTCTCAAGGCCGCGCTCGATGCTGGCGCGCATCTCACGGATACGGCGCAGCATCTCGGCGCGGATGTCGTCGGGGTTCAGGCCGGTTTCTTGACAGTCCTGGGCCAGCACCCACGCAGAGGCGGGAGCGGGGGCGTTCATCAGGTCATTCAGGGTCGTCATGGAGGGGTCCTCGGGGTAGAAAGGGCGTGAACAACGGGCCTTTCATGGTACGCGCCGCCCTCTGTGGCCGAATCAGGAACAGATGAAAACGTCCATACGCTTTGGACACTAGAGGCTGAGGGTCACCTTTCCTGGGCGGCCCGCAGCAACTCGCCGCCCCGCACCATCTCGACCAGTTTCAGGAGGTCGGGGCGGTAATAGCGGTCACTGGTCATGTTGGGAATCTGCACGCGGATGTGCTCCCATGCGGCCTGGACCCCGCGCCCGGCACGCAACTGCTGGAAGTCCAGTGCCTGCGCCGCACACATCAGCTCGATGGCCACCACGTTCTGCACGTTCTCCAGAATCTGCCGCAGTTGCCGCGCGCCGTGGGCGCCCATCGACACGTGGTCTTCCTGGTTGGCGCTGGTGGGAATGGTGTCCACGCTGGCGGGGTGGGCCAGCACCTTGTTCTCGCTGACCAGGGCGGCGGCCGTGTACTGAGCGATCATGAAGCCGCTGTTCAGCCCGCCCTGGGGCGTCAGGAAGCCCGGCAGCCCCGACAGCGCGGGGTTCAGGAGCTGCTCGCAGCGCCGCTCGGAGATGCTGCCCAGCTCGGCCACTGCTACCTTCAGGGCATCGGCGGTCACCGCCAGCGGCTGCCCGTGAAAGTTGCCCCCCGAGACGACCTCGCCCGTGTCTGGGAAGATCAGCGGGTTGTCGGTGACTGACGCCAGTTCGGTGTCCAGCACACGCCCAGCCTGCTCCAGAGCGTCCAGGCTGGCCCCATGAACCTGCGGCGCGGCGCGCAGCGAGTAGGCGTCCTGCACTTTGCCGTCCCCCACCAGATGCGACGGCGCAATCTGCGAGTCGCGCAGGAAAGCGCGCAGCTCAGCAGCTACTGCCACCGCGCCGGGGTGCGGGCGCAGGCCCACCACATCGGCCTGGAAGGGGCGGTGAGAACCGTACATGGCTTCTACCGTCATGGCGGCGGCCAGATTGGCGGTGCCCAGCAGGGTGCGGGCATCCGCCAGGGCCAGCGCCAGCAGGCTGCCCATAAGTTGCGTGCCGTTGATCAGGGCCAGACCCTCTTTGGCCTGAAGCTGGAGGGGGCTCAGGTTCAGTTCAGCCAGCACCTCGCCACTCGGGCGCACCTGGCCCCTCAACTCCACCTCGCCCATCCCGATGAGCGCCAGCGCCAGGTGGGCCAGCGGCGCCAGGTCGCCCGACGCGCCCACGCTGCCCTGCGCGGGGATGACTGGGTGCGCCTCAGCATTCAAGAGGGCCAGCAGTAATTCGACGACCTCGGGCCGCACACCAGAGTGGCCCAGCGCCAGCGACTGCGCCCGCAGCAGGATCATGCCGCGCACGACCTCGGTGGGCAGCGGGTCACCCACACCAATGGCGTGCGACATGATGAGGTTGTGCTGGAGCTGTTCGAGCCCCTCACGCGGCACCTGCACGCTGGCAAACTTGCCGAAGCCGGTGTTGACACCGTAGACCGGCTGGTCGCCGTCCACGATGCGCTCGATGACCGCGCGGGCACGCTGAATACGCTCGCGGGCGGCGGGAGCGAGCTGCACCTTTTCGCCGCCACGGACGACAGAGAGAAAATGGTCGAGGGTCAGGTGTTGATCGAGAATCATGGGGAACCTCATCCTTCAGAGCGCCAACGAAACGTCTTTTGCAAGCGCTAGAGAGTTCTTCAGGAAATGAGCGGCTTCTTTACACCAGTCATCAGGGAGTTCGGAGAGAGCCGCAGCGCCAGATAGCTTTTCCAAAGCCAGCTTCATTTCCGATTCAGTCAAATCGTATTCTTCATAAGAGCCCAAATAGCGCCCTGAAGGTTCAAGGATAGGCTGCCACAGTTCATCCATTGTCAGATATTTAATGGATGCAGGAATAAAACAGCTTCGTTCGTCACTGCCATTTAGATTCCCGCTATCTGGATACAGCTCACTCCAGTACAGAACGCCGCCCTGTTCCATCAATCGACTTCCTCAGCGCCTTTGAGACCACTCTCAGACACGGCGCCCGCTCACCCACACATCCCGCACGGGATTCCCGCCCAGCACGTACGGCAGGTCGCGCCAGTCGGCGCTGTGCAGGGCCAGGAAGTTGGCGTCGTGTCCAGGGGCCAGGGCGCCCACGTTGTCCAGGCCCAGGGCGGCGGCGGCGTTCACGGTGCAGGCGGTCAGGGCCTCAGCAGGGGTCAGGCGGCACAGGCGCACCGCCAGGGCCAGCGCAAATTGCGTGCTGAACAGGGGCGAGGACCCTGGGTTCAGGTCAGTGCCGACTGCCACGGCGGCGCCTGCATCTATCAGGGCGCGGCCCGGCGCAGCGGGGAGGCCCAGGTGCAGGGTTACGCCGGGGAGGATGGTCGCCACGGTGGTTGACCCGGCCAGCGCCGCAATCTGTGCCGGGCCGCTGGCCTCCAGATGGTCCACGCTGAGCGCGCCCAGCTCGCAGGCCAGCTCGGTGCCGCCGATGGCGTGAAACTGGTCGGCGTGGAGTTTAATGTCCAGGTCATGCGCTTTGGCGGCCATCAGGATGGCGCGCGTTTCCTGAACCGTAAAGGCTTCGCGCTCGCAAAAGACATCCACGGCGGAAGCGACTCTCTTTTTCGCAACCGCAGGAATGAGGTCGTGGCAAACGGCCTCAACGTATTCAGAACGGCCTTCGGTGGGCGGGACATGGATAAGGAGGGTTGGTATCAGCCCAAATTCCGCCTGAAGCTGGTGAACAGCTTCCAGCATCCGAATCTCAGCGGCGAAGTCCAGCCCATACCCGCTTTTGACTTCGATGGTCGTCGAGCCCGAAGCACGGAGCGCCTGAAGACGGGGGTGGGCCAGCCGCACCAGCTCCTCCACCGTGGCCGCCCCTGTGGCCCGCATGGAGCTGCGAATGCCGCCGCCCCTCGCCAGAATTTCCTCGTAGGGCACCCCCTGCACACGCGCTTCAAAGTCAGCCAGACGGTCACCGGCCCAGACCGCGTGGGTGTGGGGGTCCACCAGACCCGGCACGACGGCCACACCCCCCAGATCGTGTTCAGCCCCCGTGGCAGGCGCTTCAGAACGTGGCCCCACCCAGCGAATCACCCCACCCGAGACCAGCAGTGCGGCGTCAGGAATAACCGTCAGCTCGCGCATGGCCGCGCCGCGCTGCACGCCAGGCCGGGGCGTCACCAGTTGCGAGATATTCGTGAACAGCGTCCCCGTCACGCGAACACCTCGCACAGCGTTTCCATGATCAGGCGGGCAGACAGCAGTTCGCTGCGGCCACTGGGGTCAAGGTTCGGGGCCAGTTCCACAAGGTCTAGCCCCACCACTGTGTTTTGCCGCGCGGTGGCCGCCAGCAGGCCCATCGCCTGCGTATAAGTGAGGCCGTCCGGCTCGGGGCTGGAGGTGCCGGGCAAGACGGCCGGGTCAAAGGCGTCGGCGTCCACGCTGATATACACGTTCTGCCCGGTCGGCAGGCGGTCCAGCACGCCCTGAAGGTTCGTCTGAACCTCTGTCATGGGGATCAGGGCGTGGCCGCGTGCGCGCGCCGCTGCCACCGCTTCGGGGTCAAAGCGCAGGCCGCGCAGGCCGATGGTCGTGATGTGAACGAGGTTCGGCAGCGCTTCGCACGCCCGGCGAAAAGGGCTGGAGTTGCTAAAGCGGGTGTCGTTGCGGGTGTCCGTGAAGTCCAGATGGGCGTCCAGTTGAACGACATGCAGGGCTTCCACATCCTCAAAGGCCCGCAGCAGTGGAAAAGACACACTGTGGTCGCCGCCCAGAAAGACGGGCAGGCGGCAGCGGGCCCGCACCAGCCGCGCCGCTTCGGTGATGCGGTCGCGCGCCAGTTCGGGTTCCAGACTGGGCAAAATCACGTCGCCCGCATCGGCAAAGGTGACCCCGGCCAGACGGGTCACGCCGTCCAGTCCGGTCAACGGCGGCACCGACCTCAGGCTGGCTTCCCGCAGGGCACGCGGCGCAAAGCGCGCGCCGGGCCGGAACCCAAGAGCAATGTCAAAGGGAATCCCCAGGGCGGCCACGTCGGCGTGCCAGTCGCCCTGCGGCCCAACGAGGGGCGCCCGGGCAAAGGTGGGAATGCCGCCGTAAGGCAGGTGGGCAGGGGCGGTCATCGGCAAAACCTCTCGCCGTCTGTGGGCCGATGAGCCAGGACAAACGTGCCCGCCGGGCTGAGGTTGGGCAGCCGAAGCCGCGTGACCCGCGCGCCACCTTCTTCAAAAAGAAACTCTGCGACGCAGGCGTACCGGGCGGTGGCGTCCAGTACGTCGCCGCGCGCGCCAGTCCACAGGCGAACCCCGCCCGCCGTGTTCCAGAGCCGCAGAGTTGTCGGGCCGGCCCCCAGAAGATAGCGGCTGTCCGGTGTCCACTTCAGGATATTGACGTCACTTTTGGGAAGATCCAGCACTGAGCCGTCTGGACGAACCAGTTGCGCCGCCGCCGTATGGTCCTTGGCAAAGACGGCGTCGCGGAGGAACAGCAGCGCGACAAAGCGGCCGTTGGGCGCGGCGCGCTTGAGGTCCAGCGACCACGTGATCCACCCGGCATCGGGGTGAGGAGCAGCGGGCGGGGCCGCCACCTGAACGCGCACGCCAGTCGAGAGCACCACCGGATAGACCGGTGGCTGGGGCGCAGGCAGGTCGGTGTCGGTCTGCGCTTTGCCGCCGCTCAGCGTGAGCAGCAGGGCTGTGAGCAGAACCGGCCGAAACAGGCCATTCATTCCGGGTTCCCAATCCCCAGGCTGGGCAGATCCAGGCCACGCTCGCGCGCCACATCCAGCGCCAGGTCATAGCCCGCGTCGGCATGGCGCAGCACCCCCATTCCGGGGTCATTGGTCAGGCAGCGCGAGAGGCGGCGCGCGGCGTCGTCGGTGCCGTCAGCCACCGCGACCAGGCCGCTGTGCTGCGAGAAGCCCAGGCCCACGCCGCCGCCGTGGTGAAAGCTCATCCAGGCGGCGCCGGACGCAATGCCCACCCCGAAGTTCAGCAGCGGCCAGTCAGAAATCGCGTCGCTGCCGTCTTTCATGGCCTCGGTCTCGCGGTAAGGGCTGGCCACACTGCCGGCGTCCAGGTGGTCGCGGCCAATCACGATAGGGGCCTTCAGGCGGCCATCGGCTACCATCTCGTTGAACAGCAGCGCCGCCCGGTCACGCTCCTTGTACCCCAGCCAGCAGATGCGGGCGGGCAGGCCCTGAAAAGCAATCTGGTCGGCGGCGTAGGTCAGCCAGGCTTGCAGGCGCTCGTCTTCGGGGAACAGTTCCAGCAGGGCCCTATCCGTCGCGCGAATGTCTTCGGGGTCGCCGGAGAGCGCCACCCAGCGGAATGGCCCACGCCCCTCGCAGAACGAATCGCGGATAAAGGCAGGCACGAAGCCGGGATAGTCGAAAGCGTCCTCCACACCGGCTTCCAGTGCCCGCTGGCGCAGGTTGTTGCCGTAATCGAACGCCACAGCACCCCGGCGCTGCAACTCCAGAATGGCGCGCACATGCGTGGCCATCGCTTCGTAGGCCCGGCGGCGGTACACCTCAGGCTGCTCGGCGCGCAGGTGGCCCGCGTCCTCATCGGCGGCCACAGGCGGGAGGTAGCCCCACATGGGGTCGTGGGCGCTGGTCTGGTCGGTCACCAGATCGGGCGTCCAGTTCAGGGCCACGAGCTGCGGCACCAGTTCGGCGGCGTTGCCAAGCAGCCCAATCGAGCGGGCCACCCCCTCGGCCTTGTAGCGCCCGGCCTTCTCAATGGCGTCTTCCAGACTGTCGGCCACCTCATCCAGATACCGGGTGTCCAGCCGCTTCTGGATGCGGGTGGGGTCCACTTCAATGGTGATGCTCACGCCGCCCGCCAGCTTGACCGCCAGCGGCTGCGCGCCGCCCATACCGCCCAGGCCAGCGGTGAGGGTCACCGTGCCTTTCAGACTGCCGCCGAAGTGCTTCCTGGCCGCCGACGCAAAGGTCTCGTAGGTGCCCTGCAAGATGCCCTGTGTGCCGATGTAAATCCAGCTGCCGGCCGTCATCTGGCCGTACATGGTCAGGCCCGCCTGGTCCAGCCGGTCAAACGTCTCCCAGTTGGCCCAGTGCGGCACGAGGTTGGAATTGGCCAGCAGCACGCGCGGCGCCCATTCGTGGGTTTTCAGGACCGCCACCGGCTTGCCCGACTGAATCAGCAGGGTCTCGTCGTTCTCCAGCCGGTCGAGGGTCTCGACAATCTTGTGAAACGCGGGCCAGTTGCGCGCCGCCTTGCCCCGGCCGCCGTACACCACCAGGGCGTCAGGGTGTTCGGCCACCTCGGGGTCAAGGTTGTTCATCAGCATGCGCTTGGCGGCTTCTTGCAGCCAGCCTTTGGCCGTTTTGTGTGAACCGCGCGGCGCGCGGATGACGGGGGCAGGGTCGGCGGTCTGGGTCATGGCAACTCCTGGGCACAGCAAGCTTGAGGTGGCTGCATCTTCTGCTTTTGGGAGCTATGCGGCAAGCTCGTTTTCCGGATAAGGCGGAAACCTTAACTTCATTCAATCTGCTATCCTGAATGAGTGAGTGCTCATTCAAAGAATAGAAAGGGGAAACCTCGCGCTGTTCCCTGCCCACCAGCCGACCCAGAACGGCGCGCCGCCATCCTGACAGCGGCGCAGAACTCCTTTGCGCAGAAAGGCTTTCACCGCACCACTATGCGGGAGGTCGCGCGGCAGGCTGGGCTGGCCGAGGGCACCCTCTACAACCACTTTGACAACAAAGACGCCCTGCTGCTGGGGCTGTTTGAGGCGCTGGGCGAACAGACCCGCGCGAACCTGACCCTCCCCACAGACGCGCCGCCGCGACAGGCCCTGAAAGCAGTGCTCTCCGCGCCATTGCGGACGCTGGCTCAGGACAACTTTGCGCTGTTCCGGGTGGTGGTTTCAGAAGCGCTGGTGCGGCCCGAACTGGGCCAGCAGTTCGCGGCGCTGCTGTTCGAACAGGCAGCGCCAGAACTGGGGGGCACCCCTCCCCTCCCGGCACTGCCGACCCTGCAAGCCCTGATGACCGGCCTGGCGCTGCACCAGGCCCTGCGGCACGCCGACCCCGCACCCGACCCGGACGCCCTGGCCGACGCCCTGAGCGAGCAGGTCCTGGCCTTGCTGCTCCCCGAACCGCAAGAGGCGTTCTGATACGGATTCCGTCTGTTTCGTTTACAAATCGGAACAGAACCGATTTGCAAACTCCACGCCTGGAACCCGTTTTGCTCCTTCTCGCTCCGCTCGGATTGAATCGTTTTTGCGAACGATTCAATCCGAGTCCGTATGAGATGTGCCACCGAACCCTGACGCCGGGCGCCCCGAGTCCTGCCCTCACGCTAGCCGCCGCCCTGCCCGATTGGAGGAACAGCAGATGAAACTGACCATTTTTGCCCTGGGTTCTCAAGGGGACGTGCAGCCGTACCTGGCGCTGGGGGCAGGTCTTCAGCGGGCTGGCCATACTGTGCGCGTGGCCCTGCCCGAGAACTTTCAAGCTCAGGCCACCGCAGTCGGCCTGGACACCCTGCCCATGCACGGCAACGTGCAGGCCCTGATGGACCAGCCCGAATTGCGCGCCCTGCTGGCCAGGGGTGACATGCTGGCCATCAACCGCTACACCTCTGCGGCGGCGCGCGCTGCTGCGCCCCTGTGGGCCGAGCAGGGGCTTCAGGCAGCCCAGGGCGCCGACTTGCTGGTCACCGGCCTGAGCACCCTGGCCCACAGCGTGGGCGAGAAACTAGGCGTGCCTGTGCTAGAGGCGCCGGTGGTCCCGCTGACCCCCACTCGCGACTTTCCAGCGGTGCTGTTGCCGCCGGGAACACCCCGGCTGGGCCCTTGGGCCAACCGGCTCACGCACCGCCTGGTGCACCAGATGATGACGCGGCAGGGCAGCCCTGCCCTGACCCGGCGCATCCTGGGACTGTCGCGCACGCCGCCTCGTTCAGGGCGTTTTCCGGCGGCGCCCACCCTATACGGCATCAGCCCGTCGGTTCTGCCGCGCCCGAGCGACTGGCCCCAGCGGGTTCAGCTGACCGGCTACTGGTTTTTGCCCGAGGGTGCCTGGGCGCCGCCACCGGGCCTAGAGGCCTTTGTGCAGGCTGGCCCGCCACCCGTGTCTATCGGTTTTGGTAGCATGGGCCTGCGCGACCCCCATCAGACCACGCAGCTTGTGCTGGAGGCCCTGGACCGCAGCCAGCAGCGCGCGGTCCTGCTGAGCGGCTGGGGCGGCCTGGGGGACCAGGCACTCCCCGATCACGTGTTTGCCGCCCCGCCCCTACCCCACAGCTGGCTGTTCCCGCGCGTGGCCGCCGCTGTACACCACGGGGGCGCGGGCACCACCGCCGCCAGCCTGCGCGCGGGCGTGCCGACCTTGGTGGCGCCGTTTTTTGGCGACCAACCGTTCTGGGGCCAGCGGGTGCAGGCCCTCGGCGCTGGCCCCGCCCCACTGCCCCAGCGCACCCTGAGCGCCGCAGGGCTGGCGGCGGCCCTGCGCGAGCTTGCGGACAACTCTGGCTTCACAGCCCGCGCCGCCCAGCTAGGGCAGCAGATACGCCACGAGGATGGTGTGGGCGAAGCAACCCGTCAGATAGAGGCTTACGGCACTGAGCTGGGCCGTGGCTGAGGATTGCCGGAGACCTCTGGCCAGGGGCGAGCGGCATAGACGGCTTCAATGCCTGACCCACGCTGCGACGAGCCTTACTGAGGAGGACGACCTACACTGCCCACGCTCTGCTCTTGTATTGGCCGTGGAACAGCCTCACCAGGCCGCTTGAAGGCAACCGCACATCTCCACAAGCTGCTGGCATCAGCCCTGTCGGAGATCAAAGCCAGAATATCGCCGGAGCTTGGATGGGGTGCTTTGATGAGGCCCTGATCGTCGGGCCACAGCGCTGCTCCGTTTGAGGTCAGCACCTTGCGCGGTTTTCAATTCCCAGGACGCCGACACAGCTCCCAGACCTTCAGCCCTCACCACTAGCGCCTTAACCCAGTATAAAGTTGCGCCTCAACTTATTTTTAGGTTAACCTAAAAATATGAAGCCTCCGGCCCATTTCCGTTCTCATTCTTGGCGGCTGGCGTGGCTGCCACTGGCCCTGGCGGCCTGCACCGCGCCGGCCCCTGAAAGTCACGCGACCCTGGTACGCGACCTGCAACCCGCTGCCCTGAACGGCCGACCCCTGAAGGTCACGACCACCGCCAACATCGTGGGCGACCTGGCGCGCGTGATAGGCGCAGAGCGCGTGCAGGTGACCGACCTGATGGGCCCAGGCGTGGACCCTCACCTGTTCAAGGCCAGCGCCCGCGATGTCCGGACCCTGCAAGGCGCCGACCTCGTGCTGTACGGCGGCCTTCACCTGGAAGGCAAAATGGTCGAGCTGCTGGAAAAAAACCGCAAGGCCACAGCCGTGACCCAGAACGTCCCCAAAGAACGCCTGCTTTACCCGCAGGGCGGGTTTGGCGGGGTGGAGGGGCTGGCCGACCCGCATGTGTGGTTTGACGTGGACCTCTGGAAGACGGCTGCCGAGACGACCCGCGACGCCCTGAGCGCCGCCGACCCGGCGGGTCAGGAACGCTACGCCCAGAACGCCGCTGCCTACCTCACACAACTGGACGCCCTGGACCGCGAGGTGGCCACCCTGATGAACCGGGTGCCCAAAGAGCAGCGGGTGCTGGTGACCGCCCACGACGCCTTCGGCTATTTCGGGAAGCGCTACGGCGTCGAGGTGCGGGGCGTGCAGGGGGTCTCGACGGCGTCGGAAGCCGGCACCCGCAACGTGCAGGAACTGGCGCAGTTTGTGGCCAGCCGCCGTATCCCCGCGCTGTTCGTGGAAAGCAGCGTGCCGCAGCGCACCGTGCAGGCCGTCATTTCGGCGGTCCGGGCTCAGGGCCAGACGGTGCAGATAGGCGGCCAGCTGTTCAGTGACGCCCTGGGCAGCGCGGGCACCCCCGAAGCCACCTACCTGGGCATGGTGCGCCACAACGTTCAGACCATCAGCAGCGCGCTGGCGCCGCGCGCGCAGGAGCAGACCCCATGACAACCCCCGTAGAGCCGCTGTCCATCCGTGACCTGACCGTCGCCTACCACGAAAAACCCGTCCTGTGGGACGTCGACGTGACTTTTCCCGCCGCGCGGCTGTGCGCCATCGTGGGACCCAACGGGGCGGGCAAAAGCACCCTGCTCAAGTCGGCACTGGGGCTGCTGCCTACCGCGTCTGGCACCGTGCGCTTTTTTGGGCAGCCGCTGGGGGCGGTGCGGCGGCGCGTGGCGTATGTGCCGCAGCGCACCAGCGTGGACTGGGACTTTCCCACCGACGCGCTGGACGTCGTGCAGATGGGCCTCTATGGCCGCCTGGGCTGGTTTCGCCGCCCTGGGCGCCCGGAGCGCGAAGCGGCGCTGGCGGCCCTTGACCGCGTCGGTATGGCCGAGATGGCCGGGCGGCAGATTGCCCAGCTCTCGGGCGGGCAGCAGCAGCGGGTGTTTCTGGCGCGCGCCCTGGCCCAGGACGCCGACGTCTACCTGATGGACGAGCCGTTTGCCGGCGTGGACGCCACCACCGAGCGGGCCATTCTGGACGTGATGCAGTCCTTGCAAGACGCCGGGCGCACCGTGATCGTGGTTCACCACGACCTTGACACCGTGCGCGACTACTTTAACCACCTGACCCTGCTGAACGTGGAACTGGTGGCCAGCGGGCCCATGAGCGAGGTCTTTACCCCAGGCAACCTGCGGCGCACCTACGGCGCCAAGACCCAGTTTCTGCGGGAGGTCGGATGAATCTCCCGGACCTGCTGACCGACTACACCCTGCGCAACGTCGCGCTGGGCAGCGCCCTGCTGGGGGTGACGGGGGGCGTGATCGGCGCCTTTACCATGCTGCGCCGCCAGAGCCTGCTGGGGGACGCCCTGGCGCACGCTGCGCTGCCGGGGGTATGCCTGGCCTTCCTGCTGACCGGCAGCAAGGCGCCGCTGTGGCTGCTGCTGGGCGGCGGCCTGAGCGGCTGGCTGGGCGCGCTGGCGGTGCTGGGCGTCCTGAAATACACCCGGCTGAGCGAGGACGCGGCGCTGGGTACGGTGCTGTCGGGCTTTTTCGGCTTTGGCATCACGCTGCTGACCCTGATTGCGGGCAGCGGCGACGCCAACCAGGCGGGCCTGGACAAGTTTCTGTTCGGGCAGGCGGCGACCATTGTGGCCGGAGACGTGGCGGTCATGGCGGTGATGGCGGCGCTGGGGCTGGGGTTGGTGGCGCTGCTGTTCAAGGAATTCAAGCTGCTGACCTTTGACCCCACCTACGCCCACACGCTGGGCTTTCCCACCGGGCGCCTGGGCACGCTGCTGACCTCGCTGGCGGTGGTGGCCGTCATGATTGGCCTGCAAACAGTGGGCGTGGTGCTGATGGCCGCCATGCTGATTGCCCCGGCGGCAGCGGCGCGGCAGTGGACCGACGACCTGCGGCGCCTGCTGCTGCTCAGCGGCGGGTTTGGCGCGCTGTCCGGCGTGCTGGGCGCCCTGATCTCGGCCACCCAGGCCAACCTGCCCACAGGGCCAGTCATCATTCTGGTGGCCAGTGGGGTGCTGCTGGTCTCGCTGTTCTTCGCGCCCCGGCGCGGGCTGCTGTGGGCCAAGTTCGCCTCGCGGCGGCGCGGCCGCGTGCTGCGTGAAGCGATGGTGCGCGGGGTGCGCCCATGATCGCCGCCGACCTGATTATTGTTCTGACCGCCGCACTGGTCGCTGTGGCCGGCAGTCTGCTGGGGGTCTTTCTGGTGCTGCGGCGCCAGAGCATGCTCAGTGACGCCATCAGCCACGCGGTGCTGCCCGGCATTGTGGGGGCGTTCTGGTTGTCGGGCGGCACGGCCACGGTGCCGGCCCTGCTGGGCGCCGCCGCGATGGGCCTGCTGACCGTGTTCAGCGTGGAGCTGCTGGAACGCAGCGGCCGGGTCAAGGTGGACGCCGCCATCGGCGTGGTGTTTCCGCTGCTGTTCTCGGTGGGGGTCATCCTAGTTTCCCTGTTCTTCCGGGATGTTCACTTGGATATGGACGCCGTGCTGTACGGCGAGATTGCCTACGCGCCCCTGAACACGGTGCTGCTCGCTGGCCGCGAGGTGCCCGAGTCCCTGCTCCTCATGGGCACCCTGGCGCTGCTGAATCTGATGTTCGTGGCCCTGTTTTACAAGGAACTCAAGCTGAGTACCTTTGACGCCGGGCTGGCCGGCACTCTGGGCTTTCTACCCGCTGCGCTGCACTACGGCCTGATGACCCTGCTGTCCTTTACCACGGTCGGCGCCTTCCAGTCGGTGGGCGCGGTACTGATTGTGGCGTTCGTGATTATTCCGCCCGCCAGCGCGTACCTGCTGACCCGCCGCCTGAGCGTCATGCTGGGCCTGAGTCTGCTGCTGGGCGTGGGTGCCAGCGCCGCCGGCTACGGCCTGGCGCTGTGGCTGGACACCTCGATTGCCGGGATGATTGCCACGGTGCTGGGGGCCGCCTTTGCCCTGTGCGTGGTGTTCTCGCCGCTGGGCGGCGTGGTGCCCACCCTGACTCGCCGCGTTCGCCAGCGCCAGTCATTTACCGCGCGTCTGCTGCTGACCGCCCTGCACGGCTTTGACCGGGCCCCCACCCCCGGCGACCTGGCCACGCGCCTGGACTGGGACGCCGCGCGGGTAGACGCGGCGCTGGCCTATGCCCAGGGGCAGGGCTGGGTGCAGGGACAGGGCAGCGGCTACGCCCTGACCCCCACCGGGCAGACCCTGACGGGCCGACCAGGCTAATAACGAACGCCATCACCCGCTGCCTGAAGGACTGACCCTCAGGCGGCGGGCTGCGTTTGGATGGCCAGGTAACCGTTCACTTTAGCCTTCATCACTGGGGCACCGTCTGGGAGAGGCTCTCAATGTCCCGCCTCAGACTCTTTGAAAGTCAGATGGCGGCGGGGACAACGCCGTCCCGTTCGCTGGCAACTCTTTTCATGTTGAGAGGAGGCCGTTGGGGGTGTTGACCGAAGTTGTGGCGCTGAATGGTGGCGGCTGTTCGGCCCAGTGGTCAGGTGAGGTCGCACCGCTACGACGGCCCGAGACGCACCCAGATGCCAGCAGCCCAGACGTGGCCAATCACGGTGGCCGGGAGAGCCTGGGCGTCACGCCACCTCATACGGACTTCGGTTGAATCGTTTGCAAAAACGATGAAATTCGAGCACAGCGAGAAGGAGAAAAACGGGTTCCGGACGTGGAGTTGGCAAATCGGCGTTTTCCCGATTTGCCAACGAAACAAACGGAATCTGTATCAGTCGGCACAGGGCACAACCAACAGGCCGGAATAGCACGCTCAGAGGGCAAAACATCCCATCATGCGCCCATCATCCCCGGCTCTTTACGCTCTGCCCATCAACGGACGCCCCGCCTCTCAGGTGATGCCGCCGAAGATGCCACCCCTGCCGCTGGCTCTGAACGGGGCAACGAGAAAGCCTGTCCAGCAAGAGGAACCAAGCTCGGGCCAGTGGCGAGCCAGAGCGGCTCAAAGTCCCGTGCCCTCACACCCCAGCCACACATCTCCAAGGAGACCCCGCATGCCCACCCTGACCCGCTTGACCCTCGCCCTGTTGCTGCTCGCGCTCGTCATCCCCGCGTTGTCCACACATGCCACCGCCCAGAGCCAGGCCCGTTCGGCACCGGCCAAGGCGCGTCCTTTTCATATGACTGGGGTGGTCAAAAACTCGATGGGCGTGCCGCTCAAGGGCGTGCGGGTCGGCGCCGACAACACGGTTATTGGAGGCTCGGAGGTCTGGACCACCACCGACGCCCAGGGCCGCTACGACCTCGACCTGTCGAAAATGCCCATTCTGAACTCGTGGACGGCTGCCGCGCACCTTGTGGTGAACTACGGCGGCGGGCAACACACGCTGTATCCCGAGCCGGACAATTCGGCTGCTTTTCTGGGCCGAGACGGCGCCATTCGCAATTTCACGCTCAAGATTACGGGGCAGTCGCCGGGTGGGGGCTACTATGGCGCGCGCTTCTACGCGCAACTTGGCCTCTCAGAGGCCGGAGAGATGCCCGAGTACGGCGACGTCGAGCTGACCTTGACGCCCGCAGGGCCGATGATTGACGGCTCCGAAGGCCAGACCATCAAGCTCCGTCAAAACCAGCTCCCCTTTGAAGTGCCGCAGGGCCGCTACCGGGTAACAGCGCGCTCCCTCTCCGGCAAGGGCCCCATCTGGCTCAAGGCGCGGGGCGGCGCTTACGGCCCCGAGGCGGTCGTCAACATGGAGTACACGGCCGGCACGGGGATGACGCTCTCGGTGGATATGGTCCACCCCCGCCGTTAAGGTTGGGCCTCCGGTGAAAGGGGCTCCTCACGGGTCGCACCCCTGTAGAGTCCTACTCCAACGTATTGCCTGAGAGAACCGTGCCAACGTGGCGTTCTGGGCACCGCTGGTCTGTAACGTCCAGAAGCCGGAAAAGCGCCTGCTTACTCTGTGCCCAGACCGCTGTGCTCTTCAGACCTCACCGTTGTGGTCACCAGTTCCATCGGCGGCTGTCTCTGCTGTCTCCCGACTGAACCCGAAACCTGTCGGACCCTCACTGATCGGCCCTTTCTCATTCCACTGTCTCTCGTTTGGCCCGCTTCAGGTGCCATACACCCTGACCCTCTAGAGTGAGGGCTGTGCCGCGAACCCTCCGCACCGTGGACAGCGCCGTGGCGCTGCTGGAGCTGTTTGACGCCGACCACACCGAATGGCGCCTGAGCGACCTGGCCCGGCATCTGGGCCAGCCCACCTCCACCGTTCACGAAGCGCTGGGCACCCTGGCCGCCAGCGGCCTGCTGACGCGCGTGGGGCGGGGGCGCTACCAGCTGGGATGGCGGCTCCTCAAGCTGTCCAGCGCCCTATACGGCAGTCTGCCCTGGTACGCACCGGCCCACGCGGCTATGGAGCGGGTGGCGCGGGCGACACATCTGCTGGCCTTTTTGTGTGTGCAAGACGGCAGCCGCGTGCTGTGCATCGCGCGCAGTGTGCAGGGCCGTGACGGCCCCCCCGTGGCCGGCGAACTGGACTTTGAACTCCCAGGCCACGCTACGGCCAGCGGCAAACTCCTACTGGCCCTCAGCCGCCAGCCTTTGCCGTCACCAGCCTTGCCTTTCACCCCTCAGACGGTCCAGACCCCGGCCACCTGGGCCGCGCAGGCCGCCGTCATCCGGGCGGCCGGATACGCCCAGACCGCCGATGAGTGGGCGCCGGGCACCGCCAGTCTGGCCGTGCCCGTGCGCGGCGCCCACGGCGGAGTGCTGTGTGCGCTGGGCGTCAGCCTGCCCACCAGCCGACTTCAGGGACGTGAAACCCTGCTGCGGACCCTGTGCGCCGCCGCCGAGGAGGTCAGCTGGGCACTGGGCTTTCGGCCCCGGCTGGCAGCAGGCTCTGGGCCTGGGCTGGGGGCAGCGGCCGGGCCAGCAGAAACCCCTGAACGTGGTCACACCCCAGACCCGTAAGCAGGCGGCGCTGGGTCTCGTCCTCGACGCCCTCGACGGTCACGGTCATCTCCAGGCTGTGGGCCAGCTGAATCATGGCGGTCAGCAGGGCCGTGACGCGCTGGCTGGCCGAGGTGGTCAGGTGACTGGTAAACGAGCGGTCAATCTTGAGCTGATCAAAGGGGAGCGCCTGCAACACGCTGAGGCTGGAATACCCGGTGCCAAAGTCGTCAATGGCAATCTGCACGCCCAGGGCCTTGAGGTCCTGAATATGGTTCTGGGCCAGCGCCAGGTCGCGCATCACCAGGCTTTCGGTCAGTTCCAGCACCAGCGCCTCGGGCCGCAGCCCCGCCGCTTCCAGCGCGGCCTGCACGTCCTGAACAAAGGAAGGCTGCTCGAACTGCATGGGCGACACATTGACCGACATCGCCAGACCCCGCTCGGCAAACTGCCAGCGGACCGCCTGGGTGCAGGCCTCGCGCAGCACCCACGCCCCGATAGGCAAGATGGCGCGCGAGTCCTCGGCCATCGGAATAAAGACCACAGGGGGCACCAGGCCGCGCTCGGGGTGTTCCCAGCGGATCAGGGCCTCAAAGCCCACCAGGCCGGGGCCGCTGGGGGTCACGCCATGCAGGGCAAAGCGGCCCTGGTAGTGCAGGCGCAGCTCGCCGCGCTCGTGGGCGCCGCGCAGGTCGCGCTCCAGCTGGCGGCGCTCGGCGGGCTCACCCATCTCGGCTTCAAAGTGCAGCACCTGATTGCCGCCCGTGTGCTTGACCCGGTACATGGCCAGGTCGGCGTGCTGCTGAAGGGCCTCGGCGTCCTGGCCATCGGTGGGGGCCACCGCGCAGCCCACCGAGGCGGTAATTTGCACCATCTGGCCAGCAATCCGGAAGGGCTCGGCCAGCACCCCCAGCAGCTTGGCTGCCACCGCGCGGGCGTCGGGCACCGCCGAGACCCGGCGCAGCAGCACCGTAAATTCGTCGCCGCCGATGCGCCCCACGAGGTCAGTAGCCCGCACCACGCTTCTTAGACGCCGGGCCACCTCCTGCAGCAGCTGGTCGCCCGCGTGGTGGCCCAGCGTGTCATTCACCTGCTTGAACTTGTCCAGGTCAATAAAAATCAGGCCCAGATGTTCGCCGCCCTGCAGCGAATCGAGCGCCTGCTGGGTGCTGTGTCCAAAGTGGGCGCGGTTGGCTACGCCGGTCAGGGGGTCGTGGGTGGCGCGGTGCAGCAGCACCTGCTGGGTTTCTTGCAGGGCCGTGTTGGCCTGGGCCAGTTCCACGTTGCGCAGCCGCTCGATTTCGGCTTCCCGCTGCAGCAGTTCCAGGCGAATCTGGGCGGTGAGCAGCTGAGAGCGGCTCTCGACCTCGCGCGCATGAATCTGACGTTCCAGGTCAAAGTGGGCCCGCGTGTACCCCAGGGCCACCTCGTGGTCGCCCAGACGCTCGTGAAGTTCGGCCAGCAGGCGCAGGGCCTCGGTTTCCAGCGGGCGGCTGCCCTTGGCGCGGCTGAGGGTCAGGCCGCGTTCCAGCAGCGGCCGGGCTTCGGCCAGTTGCCCCAGGTGCAAGAAGGCATTGCCTACCGCCAGCTTCATCTCGCAGATGTTCTCGTGGTCCTGCTGGCGCCGGGCCTCTTCCAGGCCCACCTGCGCCGCGGCCAGCGCCTCATGGGGCCGGCCCAGGGCCAGCAGCGCCCGCACGACGTTGCGCTGAATCGTGCCCTGCCAGCGCGGCGGACAGTGGGCGCGAATGAGGGGCATGTGTTCCTCGGCCAGCGCCAGCACCGTCTCGTATTCCCCCAGCTGGGTGCGCACATCAATCATGTAGGTCATGGCGGCCCCCAGAAAGGGCGGCGTCAGCTGCTGGGCAATGCCCAGGGCCTCTTCCAGAGATTCCAGCGCCTGCTGCAGGTTGCCGGTGTCGGTGTACAGGCTGGCCAGGTTGTTCAGCGCCCGGAACCGGTTGGCGTCGTCGCCCATCTGCTGGGCCAGGCGCAGGGTCTGAAGAAAATAGTCAAACGCGCGGTCGTACTCGCCCAGCCGGTGATGCGCCAGGGCCAGGCCGTTCATCAGGCGGCATTCGACCTCGGGGGCCTGGGCACTGCGCGCCCACATCAGGCCTTCCGAGGCCAGGCGGATGGTCTCGCGCGGCTCACCCAGATAAAAGGCGCAGCCGCTGAGCAGCACCAGCGCAAACGCCTGCGCCCAGGGGTCACTGGCCTGCTGCGCCTCACCCAGCAGCCTGACCAGCTCGGCGCGGGCGGCTTCTGGCCGGCGGTACATGCCGTCTTCCATGGCCCGCAGCTGGTCGCGCAGGCTTGGAGCAGGCAGGACGTGGGCAGTTGAAGTCGGCATGGGGTCAGGGACGCGCCGCACACGACCACTGCTGTGTACAGAGCGTTGCCTGGCAGAATAGACAGCCCCCTACCACAGAAACGTCACACGCTGAGAAAGAAGCGGACCTGAAGAAACCTTGACCTTTGAACGTGAAAAACAACTGCCTGAGCGGCACCAACGCTCTGGCAATAGAAAGCAAATGAGACTACTTTTGCGCTTCAAGGAGAGCGGCCCTGCCTCTCTCCTCAGTGCAGTGGTCTGGCCTGGCGAGAGGGATAAGGCCGAATCTCAAAAAGGGCGTTTCGCTCCTCAGGTGCCGCCCAACTCTGCCAGGCCGCCAGCTGAGAGGCCGGCGACTTGCGTCCTAAACAGCACAGGTGGCTGTCCAAAAAGGCCGCCCACAGGGTCTCTGCTCTACCCTAGCCGTCCATCAGCTTGGGCAGCATCCGCACCCAGTTGACATCGGGCCAGCGGCCCAGAAAAGCCAGAGCCTCAGGGCTTAGACCCTGATCCAGTTCAATGGCCAGTAGCGCCTGACCGCCGCGCGTCTGGCGGGTGCAGGTCAGCGTAGCGATGTTCACACCATCAGCAGCGACCGTGCTGGCAATGCGGGCAATCATGCCCACCGCGTCGGTGTAGCGCAGCAGCACGGTGGGGCTGGCGCCACTGAAATTGACACCCAGTCCTTGTACCTGCGTCACCTGGATCACGCCGCCGCCCGTCGAGCTGCCCTGCACGGTGACTTCCTGCGTGTCGCCGCGCACGTTCAGCCGGGCCGTGTTGGGGTGAACGTCGCCCAGGTCGGTGTCCTGAAACTCGAAGGCAAAGCCCGCCGCCTGGGCGTCTTCAAAGGCGTGTGGCAGGCGCTCGTCATCGGGCCGCTCACCCAGCAGCCCGGCAATCAGGGCCAGGTGGGTGCCGTGGCCGCGCCCAGTTTTGGCAAAGGAGGCGTGCAGGCCAATCTGCGCCTGGCGGGGCGCCTCACCCAGCAGGTGGTGCGCGACCAGGCCCAGGCGGCAGGCGCCCGCTGTGTGGCTGCTGCTCGGCCCAATCATGACGGGGCCAATCATGTCAAGAAGGGACATGGCGCCATCATACGAAGTGGCGCGGGGTGGCCGCCGCATCAGATTCGGCGGGCCAGGACAGCTCACGCAAAAGGACCTAGGCAAAGCGCAGAGCCGCCCGGCAAGTCTGCCCTGGCGGCTCTGCACAGGCACCCGAACCTGCGGTCAATCTGCAGTGTCGGTGCCGCTGATGGGTGTCAGGTTCTCCCGCAGCTCCTCGAGTTTCTCGTCCAGATTGGCGTTGGGGTCCAGGCCGTTGGCGTCCGCGTTGCCGGTGGCGCCCTGCATGCCGTCCTCAATCACGTCCTGCTGGTCGGTGTCCTCGTGGGTGCGGATGTCGTTGTCCGTCTTGTCGGTCATGCGCCCAGGGTGGCGCGGCGCCGGTGCTGCCGGATGGGACGGGTTGAAAGAGACCTTTATCGGGGATGTTCTGACGACGCTGCCTCAGCCTCTCGGAGCAGGTTATAGAGGAGCGAAGTTCACTACCTCTCTCAACTGCATCAAAGTTTGGCCCGGCTCTCCAGAGGTCTGCCACCCGCCCAAAGCCAATCAGGCCCTCCCGACTCCCCCACTCGCCGCCCTGGGGTCAGGCCGGGGTCACGCTGGGTTCTGGTTTCAGGGCAGCCGCCAGCGACTCTAGGCTGGTGGCCGGGTGGGCCAGTGCCGCGCGGGCCAGTGGCAGGCGCACAAGATTGGGAAACTGGGCAAAGAGGCGCAGCATAGTGCGCGCCAGCGGCCCGGCTGGCGTGTGTGGGTCCAGAAAAGCCTGCCACTGCGCAGGCGGCAGCGCAAAGAAGGTTCCGAAAAAGGTGGGGAGCGCGCCGGGCGGCAGGTTCAGCAGGGCCTGCACCCCCAACAGATGCGTGCTCCGCGCCGCGCGGCGTTCGGGGGGCCACAGGGCCGCCCAGCCGGCCGCCGCCGGGTCGGTGCCGGCCCGCAGCGTCCCCGCCACCGCCGCCGCGACCCCTGGCGCGTCCCGCAGCGCCCCCGCCACCTGAAAGCCGCTGATGGGATGCACCATGCCGGCCGCCGCGCCGTAGGCCAGCGGCCCCGCAGGCGGGGGCACGGCCGCATTCATGGGAAAGGCCACCCATTCCTCGGCCAGCACCTCGCGCGCCGGGGTGCCCTGCGCCGCCAGGCGGGCATGCAGCCGGCTGCGCAGCCAGGCGCGGGTGGGCGCCGGGCGGGCCACCAGACTGGTTTCCTCTACAAAGTAGCGGTCGCCCCCCAGGTGCATGGCGTACAGAAAGGTCGGCTCGGGGTGCTGGCCGTGGGGCGTGCGGTAGTCCATCCAGACCACCGCGCCGGGCGCACTGGGGGGACGGTCAAACCGGGCGGTGACCCCGTAGGCCGTTTGCAGCGCCGCCCCGCCGGGGTGCTGGGCGGGCCGCAGCGCCGGCTGGTGGCCGCTGGCGTCAATCACTACCCGCGCGGTCCACGTCTCGCCGCTCTGGCCGGCCACCCGCCAGCCGGTTGGGGTCTGCTCGGCGGCGCGCACCTGGCCAGCAGTCCAGAGGGGCGCTCCGCCGCGCGCCTGCATGGCCCGCAGCAGCGCCGCGTTGTCCAGCAGGGCGTAGGGCCGCAGCAGCGGCGTCGGCTGGGGGCCGGTGTACACGCGCACGTCGCTCCAAACCTGGGCGGCGCAGGCCTGCGCCCAGGGCGGCAGGTCAGCCCACCACGCACCGTAGGTGGCCGGAAAGGCGCGCGGCGGGTGCGGGGCGACCACGCGCACCGTCAGGTCCTGCCGGCCCAGTTCGGCACTCAGGGCGAGGGCCGCCGGGCCGCCGCCAATCACCAAGGCGTCGGTATGGAGGGACGTGGGCACGGCTGGCAGGGTAGCGCGCCCAGCAGCGCGCGGAGTGTACCGGGTCATGCGGAGAGGTCGTCCGGACGAACGTGGAGAAACCCTGAATGCCAAGTGTGCCGCCCGACCTGCACGGCGCCCTGGGCGCGCACTAGGCTGCCCTCCATGAGTCGCCCTTTGCTCCTTCGCATGTGGCCGGCCGCCCTGGTTGTGGCGGCCGGTCTGACCCTGGCCGCCTGCTCACCCCAGAACCTGCAAGGCACCCTGAACCGCTCGGTGTCGGTCGCGGGCCTGACCGTCACCCAAAATGTGCGCTACAGCGCCGATACACGCGGCGTCTTTGATGTTTATGCGCCGCAGGACGCCCAGAATGCGCCCGTCGTGCTGTTTATCCACGGCGGGTCGTGGGAAGGCGGCGACAAGGAAGGGCACAAGTTTGTGGGCGAGTCGCTGGCGCGCGCCGGCTATGTCACGGCCGTCATGAATTACCGCCTGGCGCCGAACAACCGCTATCCCACCTACATTCAGGACGCCGCCCAGGCGCTGAAGGTGCTGCGCGACCAGGCCAAGACCTACGGCGGACACCCGGACAACCTGTTCGTGATGGGCCACTCGGCCGGGGGCTTCAATGCGGTGGAGGCTGTGGACAATGAACGCTGGCTACGAGAGGTTGGCGTGCCGGTGTCGGCGGTGCGCGGCGTGATTGGCGTGGCGGGGCCGTACAGCTACGACTTCCGCCAGTTCGCCAGCGCCCGCGCCTTTCCCGAAGGGGCTCTGCCCGACGACGTGATGCCTGACCGCCATGTCCGCCCGGACGCCCCGCCTCACCTGCTGCTGGTGGCCGAAAACGACACGACTGTCTACCCGCAAAACGCTGTGAACATGGAAGCGGCACTCAAGCGTGCGGGCGCCCAGGTGACGCGCACGGTGCTGCCGCGCGTCAATCACATCACGGTCATTGCGGCGATGGCCCGGCCCCTGACGTTTCTGGGCGGCACCCGCCAGGCCGTGCTGGACTTTATCGAGGCGCGGCACCTGAAATAAACAGCCGCACTTGTCAGAGGCACCAGCGCGAACCTCTCAGGGACACCGCTGAACTTCTGGCCAACCTTCCCTTCCCTGCACCCGGACAGCCACCCTTCGGCTGTCCGTGTTTTGAGCTTCATCTCCGGGCGCTACAGTGCGGCCATGCGCGTTTCCGCCCTGTGTCTGCTGCTGCTGGCGCCTGCCCTGAGCGGGTGCCGGTACAACTTCGTGCCGCTGATTCCGGCGCAGATTGAAACAGAATTGCCTGCGCGGGTCACGGGCGCGGTGCTGGAACGGGACAGCGAGACGCTGCGCCTGACCGCGCAGGTGGACGGCCGGTTTCAGCCGGGCTACCTGAGCGTGGCCTGGTTTAACAGCTCTGAGGCCCTGGGCACCGATAGCGTGTATCTGGACAGCACCCAGCGCCGGGCCACCTTTAGCCTGCGCGCCCCGGACAAAGGTGCCTACCGCGCGGTACTGTCGTTTGGCGGCACGGTGCTGCGGCAGGTCGAGCTGTACGAGGTGCAGCCGTGAAGGTGTGGCGCGGCGTCGTGGAGTGGACAGCGGGCACCCGCGAGCGCCTGGTCTGGCGCGGGGCCGGGCTGGAGCCGCTGCGCACCGAGGCGCGCCCTGCGCCGGTCAATTACGGCTGCCTGCCAGGCACCCTCAACCCTGCCGACGGGGCCGAGGTGGACGCCGTGTGGCTGGGCGCGCCCCGGCCAGCCGGGCAGGAGGTCGTGGCGGCGCCCACAGGTCTCCTGCACCTAACCGACGGCGACCACAAGGTCATTTTTGGGGAGGGAGGCAGCGCCGCAGACCTTCAAACGCTGCTGGCCTGGTTTCTGCCAGACCGCGGCGCGCAGGTGCTGGATGCCGGCGAGGCGCAGGCGTGGCTGGCGCAGGTGGCTGACCCGGCCGCCCTCACGGCGCGGTAGTCCAGCCCCGCGCCACCTCGGCCAGGCGGCCCGTCACCCACGTCAGGGCTTGACTGCCAGGCCGGGTCACGGCGCTGTGGTCCTCGCGGCTGGAGACAAACCGCTCCAGGCCCGTGCGGGTGCCGTCCAGGCGCACGTTGGGGGCCAGTTCAAACAGGTAATTCACGGGCAGTCCAGCGGTCCGGCTCAGGGTCGGCAGGCGCTTACTCTGCACCTCCAGGTTCACGCGCACGTTGGGCCACACCACATCCTTGCTGCTGGTCGGGCGTCCCACCACGCGCAGGGTGTCACAGGCTTCTAGAGGCGACACCTCCCCTGCAGCCAAGGTGCGGGTCAGGGCCCCAAAATCACCCGGCCAAGCCAGGCAAATCCCGTCCAGATCAATCTGTACGTCAAAGGGCACAGAAGGATTCACGCGCGTCAAGTGGTGCAGCCAGGCCGACCCCTGCGAGTGACCCAGCAGCACCACGCGCGGGCGCCCCTCTCCCTTGAGCCAGGTGTTCGAGAGGCGCGTGACATCCGCCTGAAGGGCCGCAAAGCCGCGCTGGGGTGTTCCCACCAGCGATGACGTGAAGCTGGCCAGCGGGTGGCTGGCGTATCCGGCTACCTGCACCCGCAGCCCCTGGTCAGTCAGCGCCTGGGCCACGCGGTCCACTGTGCCGCGCGAGGTCAGGTAATCCCAGTTGTCACGCGGCGCGGCGCACGGCACGCCGCAGCGCCCTGACACACTCAGCAGCACCACGTCGGGCGCGGGGCCGTCCAGATTGAGGGCCGGGGTCTGGGCCGGGCGCACCGTGAGGCTGGGCGCGCAGCCGGGCAGGACCAGCAAGGCGGCCAGCACCAGGGCAGGAAGACGCAAGGACCACATCTGCCCCAGAGTGTAGAGAACGGTGGCTAATGGTATTGAGCACCAATTCGGCATTGCTGGCCATCAGCAAGGCGTGCCGAGGTGAGTTTGGAGGCGGCGCAATGGCTCTTCAGATGGGCGCCACCCTACCGCATGCAGGGACACTGTAAGCCGGGCGGATGTATGGAGCGGCGCCGTCTGGGTGCCGAGCACGGCGTGGGCCAACCGTTGAACTTCCGGCGTATCAACGAAACAAACGGCCTCCGTCTCACTCTGCCTGCTGGGCCTCACCCGGTCCTGCCACGCGGTAGAGCTTCACCGGACGGCCAGCGTGGCCGTACTGGTGTTCCAGCACTGCCTGCCCGCTGCGCACCAGATGTTCCAGGTAGCGCCAGGCGGTGACACGACTGAGGCCGACGAGTTCGCCCACCTCTTCAGCCGTAACCGGGACAGGTGTGGCGTGAAGGGCGCCCGCGACCCGCTCCAGGGTATGAGGGTCAATGCCGCGCGGCAGCGGCGCCGGCGCGGGGTGGCCCACCCCCAGCAGGCGGTCCAGGCGCCCCTGATCCAGCCGGGCCCGGCCTGCCGCCGCCCCCAGACGGCGCGCGCGGTGCCGGGCCAAGAGGTCATTCAGGCGCGCACCTGTAAACGGCTTGATCAGGTAATCGAACGCCCCGTGCGCCAGGGCCAGGCGCACGCTGGCTTCGTCGTCGGCGGCGGTAATCAGGGCGACATCGGTGGTGCGGCCCTGGGTGCGCCAGTGACGCAGCAGCCCCAGCCCGCTGCCGTCGGGCAGATGCACGTCGAGCAGGATCAGGTCGGGCTGGAGGGCCTGGGCCAGCGCGTCGCCCTGGGCACAGGTGGCAGCGCTGCCCACCACATGCACGTCGGGGTCGCGTTCCAGCAGGTCGCGGTTGACGCGGGCCACGCGCAGGTCATCCTCGACCAGCAGCACCCGCACCCGGCTCTGGGCCGGCGGATTCATGCGGGCCCCCGCAGCCGCCCGGCCGGAAACGGCAAGCTGAGTTGAAAGACGGTGTGCCCACCCCGCCGCGTATGCCGCACCGCGCCGCCCAGCGCCGCCACCCGCGTCATAACGCCGTGCAGACCGTAGCCGCGGCCCTCGCCCTTGCTGCTCACACCCTGAGCGTACAGCGTGCCCGTCAGGGCCGGGGCCACCCCAGGGCCACTGTCTTCCACCTCTAGCTGCATGCCGTCCGGGTCCTCGCCAATCAGGACCGTGACCTGGCCCGGCTGCCCGCCCAGGGCCTCAAAGGCATTTTCGGTGAAGTTGCCCACTGCGCTGACCAAGGTGTCAGCGTGACGCTCCCAGACCGCGCTCAGGGCGCTGCCCTCGGCGACTGCAAAGTCAATGCCCAGTTCCTGCGCCCGCTCCCGCTTGCCCGCCAGCAGGGCCACCAGACGCGGCACCTGCACGTCGCGCAGCAGCTGGCGAAACTGAGCGTCCGCGTGAATTTCAGCGTTCAGGACACGCAGGGCTTCCTCGCCCCGGCCCAGTTGCAACAATCCTGAGAGCACATGCAGGCGGTTCTGGTACTCATGGGTCTGGGCGCGCAGCACATCCACGAACCCGCGTGCGTGGGTCAGTTCTTCGGCCAGGGCCAGGGCCTCGGCGCGGTCCCGAAAGCCGGCCACAAAGCCGCCGCCCTCCAGCGGCTCCAGATTGACCAAGACCGGCTGGCCGCGCAGGGTCAGCTCCAGGTTCTGAGCGCGTTCGGTGGGGCGCCCGGCCGTCACCTGCGCCAGTTCGGGCCACAGCGCCGCCAACGGTGCGGGGGCCACCTGGCCACCCAGCAGCACCGCCGCCCGCTCGCTGGTCAGCGTAACCTGACCGCGCCCATCAGCCGCCAGCACGCCTTCGCGCAGCGCCGCCAGCACCGCGCGCTGCTGCTGGGCCAGCGCCGCGATCTGTTCGGGTTCCAGATTTAAAATCTCGGTGCGCAGTCGCCGCGCCGCCCACACCGCCCCCACCGTCCCCAGGGCCAGCGCCAGCACGAACCACGGCAGCAAGCTGACCAGCGCGTGGCCCACCAGGTACCACACCTGCGGCATTAGGTAGCCGGTGCTCACCACCCCCACCACCTCGCTCCCCGGCACGCCGCCGCGCCATACCGGCACCTTGCCGCGCACACTCAGGCCCAGACTGCCGCGCGCCACACTGACCACCTCACGTCCGGCAAAGGGTTCGGCGTTGTCGCCGCCTTCCATCGGCTGGCCCAGCCGTTCGGGCAGAGGGTGGGCCAGCCGCAGGCCCGCGCGGTTGCCCACCACGATAAAGTCGGCCCCAGCTTCGTCGCGCAGCACATTGACTTGGTTATTCAGGGCGGCGTTGGGCGTACCCGCTGCTGCGCCCTGTACTACCAGCGGGAGCCGAGCCACCAAGCGGCTGGCCGTCAGGGCGCGCTCGCCCAGCCGCTCGCGGGCGGCGCTGTACAGCTGTGCGGTCTGGATAACCACCAGCAGCGCCGTGAGCCCGCACAGCACCAGCAGATGCAGCCGCACCAGGCGCCCTTGCAAGGTGGACCGGCGGGCCAGCGTGGACCAGAGGGAACGCGGCATACGTGTGCTCCCGATTGTAGGGCCGGCCCCGCAGCCTCCCCAGCTTTTGTGCATTGCGTTCAGGGGCGTGCATTGCGTGCCCAGCGGGCCGCGCAGCACGCGCAAAAAACCCCTTGAGGCCAGGCCAGAGGCGGCGTAGCGTGAGCGTCAACCACAACCCTACGCTCCCCCGCCGCTCAGCAGTGAGCGGCCCAGCCCCGGAGGCTTTTCATGTCTATTCACCGCACTGTCCTTGCCCTGTCGGCCCTGCTGACCGCCGCCGCTCCTGTGACCGCCCAGGGGGTCAGTAACCTCCGCATCATGGCCCCGGCGGCCCCCGGCGGCGGCTGGGACCAGACCAGCCGCGCCCTGCAAACCGTGATGCAAAACGAGGGCATCGCCAAGCCCGTGCAGGTGTTTAACGTGCCCGGCGCCGGCGGCACCATCGGCCTGGCGCAGCTGTACAACAGCAAGGGGGACGGCGGGCTCCTGATGACCATGGGCCTGGTGATGGTGGGCGCCATTCAGACCAACAGCTCGAAAGTGGACCTGAGCCGCGTGACCCCCATCGCCCGCCTGACCGGCGAATACGAGGTCATCGTGGTGCCGGCCAGCAGCCCCTACAAGACGCTAAGCGACCTGGCCAACGCCTGGAAAGCCACCCCCACCCTGGCCTTTGCCGGCGGCAGCGCGGGCGGCACCGACCACATGCTGGTGGGCCTGTTTGCCAAGGCAGCGGGCGTAGACACCAAGAAGATGAATTACGTGCCGTTTAGCGGCGGCGGCGAAACCCTGGCGGCGGTGCTGGGCAATCAGGTGGCGGCGGGCGTGGCCGGCTACGGCGAATTCGAGGCGCAGATCAAGGCGGGCCGCCTGCGCGCCCTGGGCATCAGTGCGCCCAAGGCCCAGGCCGGCATTCCGGTGCCCACCATGAAGGCCCAGGGCTTCAATATTGATCTGGCCAACTGGCGCGGCATCGTGGCCCCCCCCGGCCTGACAGGCAGCGAGAAGGCGGCGCTGGTGTCGGCAATGGACAAGCTGCACGCCAGCAAGGAATGGAAAGACACCCTGAAAAGCCGCAACTGGACGGACCTGTACATGAGCGGCAGCAAGTTCGATGTGTTCCTGAAGCTGGAAGCCAGCCGCACCCGTGAACTGCTGAAAGATATCGGCCTGGTCAAGTAATCCTCTGACCGCAGCATTCAGTGCGCTTGGGGACAACCCTCAAGCGCATTGAAACGGAGACCGTCACCGCCAGCGGCCGACATGGCATTGAGGGGCGGAGTACGTTCCCCTCCAGGCAACGGAACATCGCGGTGAGGTCCAGCAGTGTCCAGGGCGAAGGCGCGAACGGTCGCTTTCGCCCTTCGCAGTGCTGGGGCCCGGTAAGCTGTCTTGACCCGCTCACAATTCGCTGCCTCCCGCCTCAGCTCAGCGCGGCTTCTTCTCCCCTCCCCGAGGTACTCCTATGACCGATCTGCCTCCGCCTTCTCCGGCCCGCGTGACCCCCAGCGTGCCCGACTTGCTGGTAGCCCTGGGCGTGCTGCTGCTGGGCGGGCTGCTCCTGTGGGGCACCCTCCAGATTCCGTTTGGCATCAACGCCGTGATTGGGCCGCGCGCCTTTCCCTTGATTGTCAGCGTGGGGCTGTTGGGCCTGGGCACCGCCCTCTTGGTCGCCGTGCTGCGCGGCCACCGCGCCGAACCTGCCGCCGAGGAAGACACCGACCCGGACGCTCCGGTGGACCTGCGCCAGCCCGCCCTGATTCTGGGCGGCTTCGTGCTGGGGGCCTTGGTGCTGCAGCCCCTGGGCTTCGTGCTGGGCACGGCGCTGATGTACGTCAGCGTGGGGGCCGCGTTCGGCGAGCGCCGCTGGCCGCTGCTGGTCGGCGTAGGGCTGGCTGTGGCGCTGGTGACCTACGTGGTCTTTACCCGTGGCCTGGGCCTGACCCTGCCGCCTGGGGTCCTGCGGGGGGTGCTGTAAATGGACGCCATTCAGTCGCTGCTGGCCGGCTTCGACACCGCCCTGACTCCCATGAATCTGCTGTGGGCGCTGATCGGCGTAACGCTGGGCACGCTGGTGGGGGTGCTGCCCGGCATCGGCCCAGCGCTAACGGTGGCGCTGCTGCTGCCGGTAACGGCCAAGCTGCCGCCAGTCAGTGCTTTCATCATGTTTGCCGGCATCTATTACGGCGGCATGTTTGGAGGCAGCACCACCTCGATTTTGCTGAACACGCCTGGCGAAAGCAGTTCCATCATTACGGCGCTGGAAGGCAACAAGATGGCCCGCAAGGGCCGCGCCGCCGCCGCGCTGGCCACCGCCGCCATCGGCTCGTTCATTGCCGGGACGATTGGCACGATTCTGCTGACCTTCGCCGCGCCGGCCATTGCCGACATCGCAGTACAGATTCCACCGGGCGCCAAGTTCGCCTTGATTCTGCTGGCTTTCGTAACCATCAGTGCCACTTTTGGCGGCTCGCCCCTGCGCGGCCTGATCAGCCTGCTGTTCGGCCTGGCCATCGGCCTTGTCGGCACCGACCTGCAAAGCGGTCAGGCCCGCTTCACCCTGGGTTTTCCCGAACTGCTAGACGGCATCGAATTCGTGACGGTGGTCATCGGCCTGTTTGCCGTAGGCGAAACGCTTTATGTGGCCAGCCGCCTGCGCAAAGGTGGGGCCAATGTCATCAAGCTGGCCGGCAACGCCCGCATGAACCGCGAGGACTGGCGCCGCTCCTGGAAACCCTGGTTGCGCGGCACGGCGCTGGGCTTTCCTTTCGGCGCGGTGCCCGCCGGCGGCGCCGAGATTCCCACCTTCTTGTCCTACACCCTAGAAAAGAAGCTCAGCAAACACCCCGAGGAATTTGGACAGGGCGCCATTGAGGGCGTGGCCGGTCCCGAAGCCGCCAACAACGCCGCCGCCGCTGGCGTGCTGGTGCCGCTGCTGACCCTGGGGCTGCCCACCAGCGCCACCGCCGCCATTCTGCTGGCCGCCTTTCAGCAGTACGGGCTGCAGCCTGGGCCGCTGCTGTTCATCACCAACACCGACCTGGTCTGGGGCCTAATTGCCAGCCTGTATATCGGCAACGTGATGCTGCTGGCGCTGAACCTGCCGCTGGCGCCAGTCTGGGCGCGGCTGCTGCTCATTCCACGCCCGTTCCTGTACGCCGCCATTCTGGTGTTTTCGACGGTGGGCGTCTATTCACTGAACAACTCGGTGTTTGACCTGTACCTGCTGGCCCTCTTCGGGGTGATTGGCTACGGCATGCGCCGCTTTGACTTTCCGGTCACGCCCGCCATCATCGGCGTCGTGCTGGGGCCAGCCGCCGAGAGCCTGTTCCGCACCGCCATGCAGCAGAGCAGCGGCGACGTGGGCGCGCTGCTGCGTCAGCCGCTGACGGCTTTTCTCCTGCTGGTGGTGCTGGCCGCGCTGGTGGTGCCGCAGGTCCTGAAGGTGCGCGCCCGCCGCCAGAGCACCCAACCCTGAAGCCTGAACAACACAGCGCGCCCCCGGCGAAAAGGCCGGGGGCGCGCCACTATTTAGGATTTACTGCTTGGCTTCCGTGTAGCGGCGGGCCACTTCGTCCCAGTTCACGACGCTCCAGAAGGCCTTCAGGTAATCGGGACGCTTGTTCTGATAGTTCAGGTAATAGGCGTGTTCCCACACGTCCACCCCCAGAATCGGGGTACCGCCTACACCGGCAACGGCCTCGCCCATCAAGGGGTTGTCCTGGTTGGCGGTAGAGACGACGGCCAGCGAGCCGTTCTGCACGACCAGCCACGCCCAGCCCGAGCCGAAGCGGGTCTTGGCGGCGTCTTCGAACTTCTCCTTGAAGGCGTCGTAGGACCCGAAGGCCGAGTTAATGGCTTCGAGCAGTTCACCGCTCGGCTGGCCTGTGCCCTGTGGACCCATAACCGTCCAGAACAGGCTGTGGTTGGCGTGGCCGCCCGCGTTGTTGCGCAGGACAGTCTTCTTGTCAGCCGGCACCTGATCCAGTTTCTGAATCAGGTCCTCGACGGGCAGATCCGCCAGGTCGCTGCCTTCCAGCGCCTTGTTGGCGTTGTCCACATAGGTCTGGTGGTGCTTGGTGTGGTGAATCTCCATCGTGCGGGTGTCGATGTGAGGTTCCAGGGCGTCGTAGGCGTAGGGCAGCTTGGGCAGTTCGTAAGCCATGATGATGCTCCTTTCAGGCCAGGGGCACAGGCGCGGCAGGGTGCAGCGCGCCTTACCTTCAGGCGACCGGCCAGTATCTTACGCGCCTCAGCCCAGGGGCATACCGGTCCGCCCACTTAAGCTGAGCTTCATCTCGGCCTGGGCTGCTGAGGGGAAGTGCCGCTGGAAATCCACCGGCAGGCAACGCATGATCCCTGCTGCCAGGCGGCAAATGCTCTAGCATGATGGCTGATGCGTTCTCCGCTGCCCCGCGCCGTTCTTAACCGCCTGGAAACCGGGCGGCTCGTGGTGCTGAGTGTGCTGCTGGGCGCACTCGTGGGCGGCCTGAGTATCGTGCTGCGCCTGTTGCTGGATTTTCTGGTGGGGCTGGGAACCCGCGTGACCGACTACGCGCCGCCGGGCACCACCGGCGAGGGTGGCCTGATGATGGCGTTTGGCACTGGCCACCCCTGGGGCCTGCTGGCCCTGCCGGTCCTAGGCGCGCTGTGTGCGTGGCTGATCCCTGCTCGCCACGGTGACCCCCTGACCCAGCTGGTAGGCGGCTACCACGCGCGCGGCCAGTGGCCCCCGCTGGGCATACAGCTGCGCACCCTGGCCGGCACGCTGCTGGGCTACGGCGGCGGGCTGATGGTGGGCCGCGACGCCGCTTACACCATGACCGGGCAGCTGGGCGCAGGGCTGATGGCGCGCGTGACCCGCCTGGACGCCGTGGAACTGCGGACGCTGACCCTGGCCGGCGGCGCGGCGGCGCTGGGCGCCGTGCTGCATGCGCCTCTGGCCGCAGCGGTGCTGGTGGCCGAGGTGCTGTATCGCCGCTTCGAATTCGAGTTCGAGGTCGTCATGCCCTGCGTGCTGGCGGCGGTGGCGGGCACGGCGGTCTATGGTCTGGCGTTTGGCTTTACCCCGCTCCTGAGCCTGCCCGACGTGCAGGTGCCCGCTGCGCCGCAGTTGCCGGCCTTCTTGTTAGTCGCGCTGGCGGCCACGGCGCTAGGGTGGGGGTCTCTGCTGGCCTGCCGCGTGCTGCCCGAGCGCTGGACCGACGGCCCCCTACGCCCAGTGATAGGCGCCGCGTTTGGGGGCCTGACCGCCGCCATCGCCCTGTACAGCACGCCCGCCGTGCTGGGCGACGGCAGCGGCTGGATGCAGCTGGGCGCCGCTGGCTTTCTGGGCAGCGAGGCCGCCGGACACGGCGCCTGGCGCTGGCTGCTGCTCGCCCTGGGTGCGCGCATTGCGCTGGGGGGCGGCGTGCTGCCGTCAGTGGCGGTGGGCGGCCTGGTGGGCACGGGGCTGGGCAGCCTGCTGGGTATTGACACGGCCATAGCCTGCCTGGTGGGCGCGGTGGCCTTCCTGACGGTCACGCTCAATGTGCCGCTGGCGGCCGGCCTACTGGCCGTGACCTGGGGCGGTGAAACGCTCTTGCCACTGGCCCTGGTCGCCAGTGGGCTGGCCCACACCCTCAGCGGCACCAGCGGACTGGTGCCCAGCCAGCTGAACGCCCGGCGCGACAGCCCGGTCCACTCGTCGGGCCCGGCCTGGCTGCCCGACACGGTGCGCTTCCGGGCGCGGCGGGCGCCCGCTGCTGCTGCCAGCCCCGCCGCCGTGCCCTACGACGCCCCCGAGGCCGCGCTAGAGGGGGCCGACGTGCTGCCCGCCCCCTCCAGCGAGCGCGAGCTGTACCGCCGCGCCGTGCCCGCCAGCTGGGGCGGCGCGCGGCTGCAGGTGGTCAGCCTGCCACCGGGCGTCGAGATCGTGGGGGTGGTGCGCGACGGCACCGTGCGCCTGCCCCGCCCCGCCCTGCGCCTGACCCCCACCGACGAACTGGTCTTCCTGGCCCGGCCCGACGCTTACGCCGCGCTGGAAGGCATCTTGCGGCTGCCGGGGGCGTAAGGAGAGTGGGTTGTGGGGAGGAGAGAGTGGGAAAAGCGGGAGGCTGGGTCAAGACAGGGCGCCCCGAGCACCAGACCAGAGGGCAAAGGGCGGCCTTCTATTCAGAGAACTCGGCAGCGGCGCTGGTGGCCCTCATGGGGTCGCGTCTGTCCACATGGTGCAGCCCCAGTACGCCCTCCACTCACCACTGCCCACTCCCCTTTCCTACCGCTGACGCAGCCCGCGCAGCAGAGTAAAACCCAGGACATCCAGCACGACCAGCATCAGCACTGACCCCAGGGCGTTCAGCCATTCACCGCGCCCCAGCTGCAAAATGGCGCTGCTCAGGCCGCCCAGGTTGACGCTGAGCAGCACCAGCACCACGAGGCCAATCAGCATGGCAGCAATTGAGAGATGGGCGGCTTCACAGCCTTTACTGTAAGCGCACAATAGGCAGTGTGCCGCGTTCCCTGCTGCTCCTTCTCGGCTGTGCCGCTCTGCTGACGGGGTGCATGCCAGCCGTTCTTGGCCCCGACATGAACGCCTTGACCCTGCGGCCGGCCGGCGCCGCCTGGACTGCCCAGGATGTGCTGACCCACTCGGTGCTGCCGGCGGCGCAGGTGCTGCCGCTGCTAGAGGCCGCCCAGCGTGCCCCCGTGGGCAGCCTGATCGTGGCCTGTCAACGCAAGGGCAACGTGTACGGACAGTGCACGCACATCACCCGCAAGCTGAGTGAGCACGACTTGACCGAGGAAACCGGGCTGCTGGGGCTAGGGGCGACCCTGCGCCCGCTGGAGAGCCTGAGCCGGCGCGACCTGATTTTTGTGCTGGACAGCGGGGTGCGGGCCGCGCACCTGCCGGCCCTGCAGGCCGAAGTCCAGCGCCTGAGCGGCGCCCCCTACCAGTTGAACGGTCAGCTGGACGCCTTTGACTGCGCCACCTATCAGAACGCCCTGCAACGTGCCGCCGGTCTGCCCGACGCGGTGCCCCTGGACCCCCGCTGGCAGGCCCACCTGCCGCTGGGGGCGCTGACTGTTTCGACCAACACCCTGCTGTGGGTGGGCGTGCAGGATGGCATCTTGCCTTGACACAACTCAAACACAGATTTTGCCATTCAGCCGGTGTTCAGTAGTGCCCAACAGGCTTTCCGATCACCTCAGCAAATCGAAGAAGTATTGGCCTCCTTCAGTTTCTGGGATCTTCCAACCTTTGAGCTGCATCCAGCGCTAATGAACGACAAACACGTCGTGCAAGCTCCCTGGCACAAACTCGTGCCAGCGGGCTTCTTGCCGGTGGGGATAGAAAAGCAGGTTAAGCATCGCGCCATGAAGAGCGAGTTCAACGCCTTGGTCGTCATCGTCAACTTCGGGGTATGCGGCTCGTAGAGCTTGAAGATCTTCCCAAGAAGCGCCCGACACGGTCTCAAACTCGTCGGCATCAATGAACACTTCTGATGCAATGGCCTCAAGGCAACCCTTGATGAGTTGACGATCTTCAGGCGAGAGTTGCTCGTGGGCCATCCCGCAATCCTACGCAGCGCCTCGCAAGCTCAGCCAGCAACCGACGTGTTCAAGTCGTGCTAAGCGCTGTCTTCCACTACCAAGCCCCATCATCCGCAGAACCGGCAGACCCAAGAGAAATCTCCTCACCTGCGTAGGCCGCCCCGAGTCTGGACACCAGCAGACACCCGCAAAAATGTGCGTGTTAGCCTCGGACCCGTGATTGACCGTTACCTAACACCAGAAATGAAGGCGCTGTGGAGCGAAGCCAGCAAGTACCGCGCCTGGCTGCGCGTGGAACTGGCCGCCATGCAGGCGCAGGCCCGTCACGGCGAGGTGCCCCAGAGCGCCTATGACGCCCTCTTGGCCCAGAGCGAGGCCGACCCGCTGGACGAGGCCTTCGCGCAGAAGGTGGCCGAGATTGAGGCTGTGACCCGCCACGACATCGTGGCGTTCACCCGCGCCCTGACCGAGCGCTACGGCGAAGATGCACGTTTTATCCACCACGGCCTGACCAGCACCGATGTGGTGGACACCGCCCAGAACCTGCTGCTGGATGAGGCTCTGGGCCTGATCATCACGGACACCGAGGCGCTGCGCGAGGTCTGCCGCACGCAGGCTGTCGCCCACAAGCACACGCCCACCGTAGGCCGCACCCACGGCATTCACGCCGAGCCCATGACGTTTGGCCTGAAGTTCCTGAACTGGATGGCCACCCTGGACCGCGACCTGGAACGGCTGCACGCAGCCCGGGGGCGCGTGCAGGTGGTCATGCTGTCGGGATCGGTGGGCACCTACGCCCACGTCTCGCCGCGCATTGAGGAAGAGGTGGCGCAGGGCTGGGGCTGGCAGGCCGCGCCCGTCACCAACCAGACCCTGGCCCGCGACCGCCACGCCGAGGTCCTGAGCGCCCTGGCGATTCTGGGCACCACCCTAGAACGGATTGCGGTGGAAGTGCGCCACCTGCAGCGCAGTGAAGTGCGCGAGGCGATGGAGCCGTTTGGCAAGGGCCAGACCGGCAGTTCCTCCATGCCGCACAAGAAAAACCCCATCCTGACCGAGAACGTCACCGGCTTTGCCCGCCTGCTGCGCGGCTTCCTGGCCACCGGGCTGGAAAACGTGGCCCTGTGGCACGAGCGCGACATCAGCCACTCCAGCGCCGAGCGGGTCATCCTGCCCGACGCCACCAGTGCGGCCAGCTACGCTACCCGCCGCCTAACCGGAGTGCTGCGTGACCTCGTGGTGTTCCCAGAGCGGATGCTGCGCAACCTGAACGACCTGGGCGGCCTGGTGTTCAGCCAGCGCGTGCTACACGCCCTGATTGACGATCAGGGCATGATGCGTGAGGCGGCCTACGGCCTGGTGCAGCGGAATGCCCTGCACAGCTGGGAAACCGGCGAGGGGCTGCGCGACCTGCTGAAGGCCGACCCGGAAAATCCCCTGAGCGACGCCGACCTGGACGCCGCCTTTGACCTGCAGTGGTACTTGCGGCACGTGGACGACATTTACGCCCGTTTCGGGCTGTAAGCCAGACGCCAACTTCATCGCCAGCACCAGTAAACGAGTGCTGGGCATGCAATGGATCTCTTTTGGCTGGTGGGCGTGACAGCTGGCAGGTCATCACAGGGAGCCGTCAGGCAGGGGCCGGAAGCATACGTCCGGCCCCTGCGGCTTTGGGCACCCGAGCAAAACCCGGCGAACTGATATGGATTCTTCTGGGCTTCGCCGCAGGTAGATACCCCACCGCCAGGCCTCTCCATCATCCCGCCTCTGCCGTTCCAGCGCATTCCTCGTCTCCAACTTCCCAGGTTTTGCAGAACGCATAAGGCAGAGCCTCTCCTCTCATTTGCCTGGCTGTGAAGCAACTCTCGGCTCAACACCTTGAGGCCAGAGCCGTACCCTCATAGCATCCCCGTCCCTTATGCTGCCCCTATGGGATTCGTGGTTCGGCTGCTCGTCAATGCCCTCGCGCTGTACCTGCTGACACGGGTGTATAGCGGCGTCAGCTTTGCGCCCGGTGCCGACGCGGTCAGCGTGCTGATTGCCGCTGCCGTGATGGGCATTGTGAACGCGTTGGTGCGCCCGGTCCTGCTGCTGCTGTCGCTGCCCGTGAATGTCCTGACGCTGGGCCTGTTCACGCTGGTGGTCAACGGGATTGTGCTGTGGCTGGTGGCCGCCGCCACCGCCCTGAATGTGGCGGGGTTTGGCGCCGCAGTCGTGGGCGCCCTGATTCTCACGGTGATTGCCTGGGTGCTGGACGCCATCCTGGGAGCCCTGGGCCTGGACGGCGTCCATGAGTAACGCAGTCAGCCCCTCGCCGCAGGTGGTGGCCACGGCCGCCGACCTGCGCGCCGCTCTGGGCGGCGGCCCGGTGGCCCTGGTGCCCACGATGGGCTACCTGCATGACGGTCACGCGGCCCTGATCCGTGAGGCCCGGCGCCTGGTGCCCGGCGGCCGGGTGGCTGTCAGCATCTTCGTCAACCCCATGCAGTTTGGGCCGACCGAGGACCTGAACCGGTATCCGCGTGATCTGGAGCGCGACTTGCGCGTGGCCGCAGAAGCCGGGGCTGACGTGATCTTTCACCCCACCCCCGAGACCATCTACCCAGCGGGCTTTGCCACGCAGGTCAGTGTCTCGGGGGTCAGTGGCGGCCTGGACGGCGCCGCACGGCCGGGGCACTTTACCGGGGTGGCCACAGTCGTCCTCAAACTCCTGAACCTTGTGCGGCCGGAGCACGCCCTCTTCGGAGAAAAAGACTGGCAACAGCTGGCAGTGATCCGACGCATGGTGACAGACCTGAACGTACCAGTGCAGATTCATGGCGTCCCGACCGTCCGCGCCGAATCGGGCCTGGCCCTGAGCAGCCGCAACAGCTACCTCAGCGCCGAGCAGCAGGAACGCGCCGTCCTTCTGTCGCAGGCGCTGCGGGCGGTGCAGGCGGCCTATGACGGCGGCGAGCGGCGCACCGCCGCCCTGGAAGCCGCCGGACACGCCGTGCTGGCCCAGGATTCAGAGGCCGTGCCCGACTACCTGAGTGTCGTGGACGGTGACATGGCCGTCAGGGAAATCGTGGACAATAGTCCCATGAACCGCGTCCTCGTAGCGGCCCGGATGTTCGGGGTGCGCCTCATTGACAACATGCCCCTGAACGCCCAGCCGCCGCTGGCACAGGCAGGGCGCGCGTGACCCTGGACGAACTGCTCCGCGAGATGGTGACGCGCCGGGCCTCGGACGTGCATTTGCAGGCGGGCAGTCCGCCGATGGGCCGGATTGACGGCCAGCTGGTGCCGTTTGGCACCCAGCCCCTGATGCCCCCCGACACGCAGCTGCTGGCCCAGGCCCTGATGACCCCGGACCAGTGGGATGACTTTACCTACCGCAACGAACTGGACCTGGCCTACAGCGTCTCGGGGCTGGGCCGCTTCCGCTGCAACGTGTTCCGGCAGCGCGGCGCGGTGGGCATGGTCATGCGCATTGTGTCCGACGCCATTCCGGGCTTCGAGGCGCTGGGCCTGCCCGCCGACGTGCTGCGCCGCCTGGCCGACCACTCGCGCGGGCTGATTCTGGTTACTGGCCCCACCGGCAGCGGCAAGACCACCACCCTCTCCAGTCTGGTGGACCACGTCAACCGCACCTACGCCTACAACATCATTACCGTCGAAGACCCCATCGAGATTCTGCACAAGAACAAGAAAAGCATCGTGGTGCAGCGCGAGGTCGGCAGCGATACCCGCGACTTCCGCACCGCCCTGAAGTACGCCATGCGCCAGGACCCCGACGTCATCATGATCGGCGAGATGCGTGACAAGGAAACCGTGGAAGCGGCGCTTTCGGCGTCGCAGACTGGTCACCTGGTTCTAAGCACCCTGCACACCCAGGACGCCGTGCGCAGCGTCAACCGCATCATTGACTTCTTCCCGCCCTATGAGCGCGATCAGGTGCGCCTGCAACTGGCCGAGTCGCTGGTAGGCATCATCAGCCAGCGCCTGCTGCGGCGCGCCGACGGCGTGGGGCGCGTGCTCGGGCTGGAGATCATGCTCAATACCCCCCTGATTCAGGACTACATCAAGGACGAGGACAAGACGCCCCTGATCAAGGACGCCCTGATTGAAGACAACATCCGGGGCATGCACACCTTCGACCAGCATCTGGTGCAGCTCTACCGCAACACCCTGATCACGATGGACGAGGCGCTGGCCGCCGCGACCAGCCCGCACGAGGTCAAACTGATGGTCACGCGGGCGGGCACAGCGTACTGAGTGCCAGCTGACCTGAACTACAGCTATAGCGGTCTGACAGACGAGGAGAAACGCGCTTGCCGCGTATGTGGCCTGCTGGACCCCCCGCCCTACTTCCCCTACGGAGAGGACGGTTTCAGCTGGGATTTCGATATCTGTGACTGCTGCGGCGTCATGCATGGCTACGAGGACATCACGGTGGAAGGGGCCAGGGCCTACCGTCAGCAGTGGCTGGCAGCCGGCGGGGTGTGGCAACATCCCAGTTCCCAGCCCTCTCCTGAACAGTGGGACTTACAGCAGCAGCTGAGCAATATTCCAACGCCCTTCAAATAAAGAGGCGGGGTGGCCTACACAACAGTCCAACTTGGCCTGGGCTTACCCGCCTCCCCATATCCCTGCTGAAAGCGCGCCAGCATTCCCCTGCCTGTCTGTTTTCCCTCCATGATTGCGCTTTCAAGGCGTGGTAAGCTGCCGGTGTCAGCGCGGCGTCAGTGGAAGCAATTGGATTCTCGTTACCGTACCCCGGTTACCCGAAGTCCGTCCTCTCCTTTTTATTTAGGAGCAGGCCGCATTCCCATTCACGGGTAAGAGCAGGGGCGTAGAAAGGTAGGCACCCACATGGCAGATGTTGTTCTGGAGCACATCAACAAGCGCTACGGCACCAAGCACCACGCGGTCAAGGACTTTAACCTGCATATTCAGGACCGCGAATTTATGGTGTTCGTGGGGCCGTCCGGCTGCGGTAAGTCCACCACCCTGCGCATGATCGCGGGCCTGGAGGACATCAGCGAGGGCGTGCTGAAAATCGGCGACCGCGTGGTCAACGACGTGCCGCCCAAGGACCGCGACATCGCCATGGTCTTTCAGAATTACGCGCTGTATCCGCACATGAACGTGTACGAGAACATGGCCTTTGGCCTGAAGCTGCGCAAGACCCCCAAAGCCGAAATTGACAAGCGCGTGCGCGAGGCCGCCCGCATTCTGCAAATCGAGCATCTGCTGGGCCGCAAGCCCAAGGAGCTGTCGGGCGGTCAGCGCCAGCGCGTGGCAATGGGACGCGCCATCGTGCGTGAGCCGAAAGTGTTCCTGATGGACGAGCCGCTATCCAACCTGGACGCCAAACTGCGCGTCGAGATGCGCTCGCAGATTTCGCAGCTGCACCGCCGTCTGGGCGCCACGATCGTGTACGTGACCCACGATCAGGTGGAGGCCATGACGCTGGGTAACCGCATTGTGGTCATGCGCGACGGCGTGATTATGCAGGTGGACACGCCCATGAACCTCTACGACTTCCCGCAGAACAAGTTCGTGGCCGGCTTTATCGGCAGCCCCTCCATGAACTTCCTGTCGGGCAAGGTGCAGAACGGCGAATTTGTGATTGGCGACAGCCGCGTGGCCTCCATGGGCCGCCTAGCCCAGAGCCTCAAGCCCTACGAGGGCAAAGACGTGATGATGGGCATTCGCCCGGAACACCTGGGCATGGTAGGCATGACCGACCTGCCGCGCGGCACCAACGTCCTGCGCGGTCAGGTGGTCGTGGTGGAGCCGCTGGGCGCCCAGACGGACCTGATTATCGAGGTGGCGGGCCAGAACATCACCGCGAAGGTCGAGGGGCAGGCCAACGTGCTGCCCGGCGACATGATTGAACTGGTGGTGGACCAGACCCGCCTGCACGCCTTTGACCCCAGCACCGAAATGGCCATTGACCGGGGCACCCCGGCGGGCACGCGCGGTCAGGCCGACACCCCCGGCCTTGGCTACGAGTACGCGCCCCAGATGACCGCCAGCACTGCCTGAACATTTTCTCTGTGCCGGCGAGCCGCCCTGATGGTCAGGGCGGCTCGCTGCTGACTGGGTCTCCTCCACCCGCTTCAGGAATGCTTTAGAATCGGCGCACCCACGACCAGACGCCGCTGCGCCCCCACGCGGGCCGGGGCGGCGCCGACTCAGAAGGAGTTTTCATGAAAAAGACCTTGCTGTCTCTCGCGGCCCTGACCTTCCTCGCTTCTGGTGCCCAGGCCCGCACCTGGGACGCCATCCGGCAGTCCGGCACCATTAAAATTGCCACCGAAGGCGCCTTTCCTCCCTTCAACGTCCTGAAGGGCAAGGAGCTGACCGGCTTTGAAGTCGAACTGGCCAACGAACTCGCCAAGCAGATGGGCCTGAAGGTCCAGTGGGTGACCCAGCCGTTTGACAACCTGCTGATCGGCCTGCAGCAGGACCGCTACGACTTCGTGATTGCCAGCCACGGCATCACGCCGCAGCGCGCCAAGGCCGTGGACTTTACCAACCCGCACTACTGCACGGGCGGCGCCATCGTGGCCAAGCCCGGCGGGCCCAAAACCGCCGCCGACCTGGTGGGCAAGACAGTGGCCGTGCAGGTGGGCACCACCTACCTGGACAACGTGCGTAAGGTTCAGGGCGTGAAAGAAGTCAAGACCTTCCCCAAGGACACGGACGCCCAGGCCGCGCTGATGGCGGGCCGCGTGGACGCCTGGGTGGGCGACAAGTTCACGGGGCTGGACCTCGTGAAAGCCCAGAAGGGCAAGGTCGTGGCGGGCGAGTTGCTGTTTAACGAGCGCATCGGGATGGCGGTCAAGAAAGGCAACGCCAGCCTGCTCAAAGAGCTGAACGCCGCGCTGGCCAAATCGCTGAGCAGCGGCAGCTACGCCAAGATTAGCGGCAAATACTTCAACACCGACGTGCGCTGCAAGAACTGAGCGCAGGGAGGAGTGTGCGGCCTTTCCAGTTTGGAGGGGCCGCGCCTTTTTGGCGCCCTGGCCCTGTATCATCTTCGCAAATGCAAGTGAATGTACTGTTGCTGGCCCTGTGGCCTGAAAGCGGGGCGCGGTGACGGCCAGCCGCCCCAAACCGCTAGGTGGCGCGGCGCTGGTGGGCTGGAGTGTGCTGGCCGCCGCCGCTTTCCTGCTGCTGTTTTTCGTGATTACGCTGGTGCTGCGCCAGATGCCCGACCCCATCGGGCCGCGCGCCGACCTGTTCGTGGAAGGCGCGCGCATGACCCTGCAACTGACCCTGGTCAGCGGCCTGATTGGCCTGGGCGTGGGCCTGATTGCTGGGATTCAGAAAACCAGCAGCCTGTGGTGGGTGCGCGCGCCGGCCAACCTGTTCGTGTGGCTGGTGCGCGGCACACCGCTGCTGGTGCAGATTCTCTTTGTCTACAACGCGCTGCCGCCACTGCTTCAGGGCATCGGCATCAACGTGCAGCTCAATGAGTTCTGGTCAGCGGTCATCGCGCTGGCCCTGAATGTGGGCGCCTACAACGCCGAGGTCATTCGCGCGGGCATTCTGGCCATTCCACGCGGCCAGAGCGAGGCGGCGCGGAGCCTCGGGCTCAGCAGCGGCCAGACCATGACCACGGTGGTGCTGCCACAGGCGCTGCGGGTTGTGGTGCCGCCGCTGGTCAATAACCTCGTGGCCCTGCTCAAGGATTCCTCGCTGGCTTCCACGATTGCCCTGCTGGAACTGACCCTGGCCGGCTCCCGCGTCAGCAGCGAGAGTTTCCAGCCTATTCCAGTGCTGACCACCGTAGCCGCCGTTTACCTGGCCCTGACGACCGTCATGACCCTGTTTACCGATCAGCTGGAGAGGCGCGTCAAGATCGCTTCGAGATAAGGAAGACAGACGAGCAGCGCACCAGAGGAAGGTGCGCTGCTTCTATCTTTCACGGACTCCGATTGAATCCAGCGTTTTATTTGGGTGGACTTGGCAAGCGGCAAAGCAGACTCGACGAGCTTCGCAGCAGAGCGAGAATAGACGAATGCTGCGCTGTGAAGGTGCAAACGGCGCCCTTCTTTGCTGTGCCGTCCTGAAGCGGAAGCCGGCTCACTGGAAAACATCGGCTCTCCGGCCCAGGGAAGCGCGGTTCGCTCTCTCCTCCATCCCAATAAGCCCGGTTATCCTTCCTCGGCTGGCGCGGGCAAGCCGCTACTGCCCCTATACAGCGCGCTGCGCAGCCAGTACCGCTCCAGCCAGCGCTTAAACAGGCTGGCCAGCGGAATCGCCAGCAGCGCCCCCACCACGCCGCCCAGCGCCAGACCCACCAGCAGGGCAATCAGAATGGTGGCCGGGCTCAGGTGGGCGCTGCGGCCCATGACGATTGGCCCCACCACGTTGCCCAGCAGCTGATTGAGCAGGAAATACAGCACCACCACAGCGCCCACCTTGCCGCCGCCCTGCGGAATGGCCTCCAGCATGGGCAGCGCCGCCGCCGCCACGATGCCCAGGTACGGCACCAGATTCAGCAGCCCGCTCAGCAGGCCCAGGGCCAGGGCGTTGGGAATGCCCAGCGCCAGCAGGCCCGCCGTGGCCAGCACCGCGCAAATCAGGGTGGTTAGCAGCGAGCCGCGCAGAAACAGGCCAAAGCTCTCGCTGACATCTTCGCTCAGGTCGTACAGGGTCGGCTGCCAGCGGCGCGGGAACAGGCGCATGATGCCCATACCGAACCGCTGGTACTCGAACATGAAGTACAGCGCCAGCGTGATGATGAACCCCACCTGCCCCAGCCACCCCACGAGGCTGGCCAGGGTGCCCAGCACATCCGGCCCGGAAGTCATCAGGCGTTCTAGCACAGGGCTCAGGTCGCCGCCCAGCCGGGTGGTCTGCTCATCAATGGCGCGGGTCAGGCTCTCGCGCAGCCCCTCTGTACCTGGGACGCGGGCCAGCCAGTTCAGGACTGTATTCAGGATGTTTTTCAGGTTCAGGCTCAGGTACGGCAGGCTTTCGACCAGGCCGCGCAGCTGGGAAGTCAGGGTCGCCACCAGCAGGGTCAGCAGGCCCGCCACCACAATCAGCAGCCCGAAGACCCCCACCCCCCGGCCAATGCGGCGGCGCTCCAGCCACACCAGCGCCGGATTAACCAGAAAGGCGATGGCATACGCCACCAGCACCGTCACCAAGACGCTGGCCAGCGTGCCTGTCACCCACAGCGCGGCGCGCAGGGCCAGCAGGATCAGCACCACATACGCCAGCAGCCGCGCCGGGGGCCAGGCCCACAGGCGGCGCAGCAGGTCGGGGACGTTCTGGGCGTCTCTCAGGGCGGGCGTAGTGGGGCGGCGGCCCGGTTCCGGGTTGGTCACCCCCCTATCGTGACAGCCCAGCCGCCCAGATGCGAAAAGGCCCCGGCGGGTGGACCGGGGCACAGGGCAAAAGGGACTGGCTCATAGGGATTTCGTCTGTTCCGTTGACAAACCAGAACAGCACTGGTTTGCAAATTCCATGCCCGGAACCCGCCCTACTCCTACTCTGCTCCGCAGCTTGACAAGTCATACGGATTCCGTTTGTTTCGTTAACAAATCGGGAAAACGCCGATTTGCCAACTCCACGTCCGGAACCCATTTTTCTCCTTCTCGCTCCGCTCGGATTTCATCGTTTTTGCAAACGATTCAATCGGAGTCCCTATCACTCTGCTCCGATTAAACCGTTGTGGCAAACGATTGAATCGGAGTCCGTATCAGGCGGCCAGCGGCGCCGTCTTGGGCGGTTCCTGGCGGCCCACCTTCTGCCAGAAGTACACCAGGGCAATCAGCGCCAGCGCACCCAGATTCCAGACGAGACTCGTGGGAATAATCAGAATGAACGACGCCACCAGCAGCATCAGCATTTGCAGCGGATTGGTGCGGCGGTGCAAAAAGCGCAGTGTAGCCGCGCTGAAGGCCACCAGGCCGATAAACGCGAAGATAATCATGGGGACGGCGTCCACCCAGCCGATCCCGTTCAGGCGGCTGCCCGCAATCAGCAGCAGCTGTGGGTTAAAGAACATCATGTAGGCCAGCAGGGCGGTGCGCAGTTCGTACTGGAACGCCTGCACCCCCGTCGCCACCGGGTTCCCACCGCTGATGGCCGCCGCCGCAAAGGCCGCCAGCGCCACCGGCGGCGTGGAGTCTGCCATGATGCCGAAGTAAAACACGAACATGTGCACTGGGAGCATCTGGGCCGGATTGGTCAGGTCCAGGCCCGCCACCTTGGCGATGATAGGGACCACCAGCGCGCTCATCAGGATGTAGTTGGCGGTGGTGGGCAGGCCCATGCCCAGAATCAGGGTAATCAGCTGCGCCATGATCAGAACGACCACGATGGCGCCAAAGGTCGCCACCTGGGCGCCAAACAGGCCGTCGAGTAGTCCCCGGAAGCCTTCACTGACCAGCTGCACGATGTCGGTCAGGCCGTACCCCAGTCCCGTGATGGTCACGATCCCCACGATGATGCCTGCCGCCGCCGTGGCGATGGCGATGCCCACCATGCTGCGCGCGCCGGCCTCGAAGGCCTCAATGATCTTGCGGCCACCATCCAGCAGCCCTCGGCCCACGCCGCGCCCATCGCGCGCTGCCAATACGCCCTCCTGAATGAACATCAAGGCGAGCATGCCAAAAATGGTGTTCAGGGCCACGCGCTCCGGGGTGGCCTCAGGATTGATGGTCAGGGTGCCAATCAGGTAGCCCAGCGGGAGCAGGTAGTGCCAGCCCGACAGCAGCGCCGAGCGCACACGCGGCAGTTCGTCACGGGGAATGCCCTTCAGGCCCAGCTTCAGGGCCTCGATATGTGAGACCACCAGCAGGGCAGCGTAGCACAGGAAGGCCGGAATGGCCGCCGCCAGAATCAGCGTGCGGTATTCGATGTTCAGATTCTGGGCCATGATGAACGCCGCCGCGCCCATGACAGGCGGCATCAGCTGACCATTGGAGGAACTGGCAACCTCAATGGCCCCCGCTTTCTCGCGGCTGTAGCCGGTGCGGATCATGGTGCCAATCGTGATGTTGCCGCCTGTGACGACGTTGGACACCGAACTGCCCGAGATAATGCCGTTCAGGGCGCTGCTGACGATGCTGGCCTTGGCCGCCCCACCCCGGAACCCGCCCAGCAGGCCCTGGGCCACCCGCATAAACCAGTCGCCAGCCCCCAGCTTGTCGAAGATGGCCCCGAACAGTACGAAGAGGAAGACAATTTGCGCGCTGACGCCCAGCGCGGTGCCGAAAATGCCCTCGGTGTTGGCGGCCAGTTGATTCACGACCTGCGGCCACGTCTGCCCGGCATGCAACTGCAATTGTGGTCCCAGGTCGCCGCGAATCAGGCCGCGCGGCCCCGTCAGGGCGTACAGCATGAACACACTTGCCACGATAGGCATGGCAATACCGATGGTGCGCCAGGCGGCCAGCAGCAGCAGCGCGATCATGCCGCTGCCGACCAGCACATCTGTACTGGTCAGGATGCCGCCCTGCTCACCGGCAATCTTGGGGTACTGGGCAATCAGGTAGGCGGCGGTGCCGGTGGCCCCTACGCCCAGAATCCAGTCGTACCAGGGCACGCGGGTCTGCGGGGCGCCCGGCGTCTTACGGAACGGAAACACCAGATATGCCAGCGCAAACGCAAAGCCCAGGTGGGTGGCGCGCAGGGTCAGGGTGTCAATATTGCCCACCTGCGCGGCGTACATCTGGTACAGGCACCAGCCCACGGCCAGCAAGGTGACCAGGCCAGCCTGCCACCCGCCCAATTTGCGCCCGCCGGTTTCGGCGGCCTCGACGATTTCCAGGGCGCGGCGCTCGCCCTCAGTCATCTCGGTGCCGGGCGGTTCGAGCGATGGGTTGCTGCTGATGGGTCTTGTGGGGTCACTCATGCTTTCCTCACTGTTCAGAAAAGGCGAAGGGGCCAGCCGACTGTTGCTCGGACTGGCCCCACACTCAGGCCGACTGCCGCGTTAGCGAACGGTGACGCCTTTCTCGCGGAAGAACTTCACAGCGCCAGGATGCAGCGGCGCAGGCAGGCCCTTGACAGCCTTTTCGTAGCTGAAGTTAGTGGCCAGGCTGGGGTGCAGGCCCTTAACTTCGGTCTCGGTGCCGAAGATGGCCTTCATGGTCTTGTACACGGCGTCGTCGCTGACGGCCGTGCTGGCGACCAGGGTGGCCTGCACCGCCACGCTGGGCACGGTGGCGCCCACGCCCTTGTAGCTCTTGGCGGGGATGTTGTAGCGCACGTAGAAGGGGTATTTCTTGATGAGGCTGGCGGCCTGGTTGCCGCCCACCGGCACCATCGCCACGTCTACCGTCTGGGCAATCTGGCTGATGGCGCTGGCCCCCACGCCCACGGTGTAGAACAGCGCGTCGGCGCGCTTGTCCTGCATCAGGGTGATGCCCTGGGCTGGCGATACGCGCAGGGCCTGGCCGAGGTCGTCAAAGCCCAGGCCGTAGCTTTCCAGCACCTGCCGGGCAGTCAGTTCGGTGCCCGAACCGAGGTCGCCGATGACCACGCGCTTGCCTTTCAGGTCGGCAATCGACTTGATGCCGCTGTCTTTGCGGGCCACCACATGCAGCACCTCGGGATACAGCACGGCCAGGGTGCGCAGTTTGGCATTGGCCTTGCCCTGGAAGGCTTGCAGGCCGGTGCCCTTGTAGGCGTAATACACCACGTCGTTCTGGGCAATGGCGGCGTCCAGCTCGCCAGTGGCGATGGCCTGCACGTTAAACACGCTGCCGCCCGTGGAGCGGGCGTTGGCACGCAGGCCGTCGCCCGCGTCGTTGACCATCTTGGCCATGCCGGTGGCCACGGGGAAGTAAACGCCCGTGGTGGCGCCCGACCCGATGGTCAGAAACGTGGTGCCCTGGGCCAGCGCGACGGCGGTGGTGCCCAGCAGCAGGGCGGCGGCGATCTTGGTGCGGGTGTTCATGGGGTCTCCTCCAGGGAAAGGGCCAGGGCATGACCCTGACACGCGAAGAATGAATGCGCGGATGGTAGCACAGCGGCCAGGCAGACAAAACGCCGCTCCTGGCGGGAGCCAAGCGGGTTGGAAGCGCTTCTGTTCAGTTCGGCGTGGGCCAGTCCTGTGAAGGGCGCACCGCGTTCACTTCCAGAACGTGCCGGACAGACGCCGACATCTCCCTTGAGCTCGCGCAGCACATCCTGTCTGCCTCTTGCCGCGCCTCTCTGGAAGAAAACAAAGTTCACCGCAGCCGCTCTGAAGCCTCTGACCTTTGCCCCGCACTACACTGGGCACATGACGCAAGGCCCGCTCTCCCCTGCCCCCAGTGTCCCGGCCGCCAGCCCACGGGCGCGGCGAGAAGGCCCGCCCATCATTCAGGCGCAGGGCGTACAGAAGCATTTCGGCTCGTTCCACGCGCTGCGCGGCGTGAATCTGGAGGTGCTGCCGGGCGAGGTCGTGGTGATTATCGGCCCGTCGGGCAGCGGCAAAAGCACCTTTATCCGTACCCTGAATGCCCTGGACCCCCACGACGGCGGGCAGATCACGGTGGACGGCATTCCGCTGAACGGCAAGGGCAACCTGGACGCCATTCGCCGGGAAGTGGGCATGGTCTTCCAGAGCTTTAACCTCTTTCCACACCTGACGGTGCTGGAAAACATCACCCTGGCACCCACCCGCGTGCGCAGGGCGAGCAAGGCCGACGCCGAAAAACGCGGCCTGGACCTGCTGCGCCGCGTCGGCATTGAGGAGCAGGCGCACAAGTACCCGGCGCAGCTTTCCGGCGGTCAGCAGCAGCGCGTGGCCATTGCCCGCGCCCTGGCGATGGACCCTAAGGTCATGCTGTTTGACGAACCCACCAGCGCCCTGGACCCCGAGATGATCAAAGAGGTGCTAGACGTAATGAAAGAGCTGGCCCGCAGCGGCATGACCATGCTGGTGGTGACACACGAGATGGGCTTTGCACGCGAGGTCGCCGACCGCATCCTGTTTTTTGACCAGGGCAATGTCGTGGAAGACACCACGCCTGAGGCCTTTTACCAGAACCCGCAGCATGACCGGGCCAAGGCGTTCCTCAGCAAGATTCTGGGCCACTAGGGCCAAAAGAGCAGGGACCCCTCTCTAACGGAAACGAAGGGGACGACTTGCGGACGTGCAGAGCAGAAGCATCTCTCCTGCGATGACCAGAACTCCGTCGAGCCAGATCAGGCCATTGAGGCGGACGGTAAAGCAGCAAAAGGTTACCCGCATCTACCGGACAGCTGGTCTTTGCCCACCAGTCGCACCTGCAACGCCCGAAAAGTGCCATGCAACTGGGCGACCTGACCGTGACGTGGTGGAGTGCCGGCACGCACCTTAGCCGCCGCCTGGGCACGCGCTACGCCTTCATTCCAAGCCTGACCGACGCCGCGCTGCCGAAGACCAGTGGGCGGGCCAGCACACAGACGGGCCCCTCTGGCTCGGCCACCCTCCTGACACCTTCAGAGTTGGTCGCTGTGCGCGCTGGCCAGGATGGTCATCTCATCGACGGCGCCCTGTTCATCCAGACTGCGCCCAGCTGAGAGCAAAGGACTTTAAGCGTCTCGCCGTAGCCGTCCGCACCCCCACCACGCCGCCGCGCACAGCAGGGCACTCAGGAGGAAAACAGGCGCATACCCCGCCGTGTCCGCCAGCACCCCGGCCAGCACCGGGGTAAACAGCGCCGCCCCCACGAGCGTATTCAGCGTGCCGATGTAGCGGCTCCGGGCGTGGTCGGGGGCGATATTGAGCAGGTGATTGGTGTGTCCCAAGTTAAAGCCCTGGTTGGCCGTGCTGGACAGGATAAACACGCCCAGGTAAGCCCAGGGGCTGAGGTCCAGCGCCCCCACCAGCAGGGCGCACAGGGGCGCCAAACCCGCAAACACAGCCGCGTACCGAATTAGGCGGCGCGAGCCTTTGCGTTCGGCCACCCGCTGCCAGACCACGTTGGACAGCGGCGCGGCGCCGGTCAGCGCCATGACAAAGGTGCCCAGGACGGCCGGAGCGTAGTCCAGTTCCCGCAGGGCGTACACGGCGTAAAACGGTTCGCTCATGCTGGCGGCGGCCAGCAGCAGGCGGACCGTCAGGAAGGCGCGGAAGGAAGGGTCACGCAGGGTTTCGGGAATGGCCCGCACTTCGGCGCGGGTGCCCAAGGGCGGTTGCGGCGGGTCAGGCGGCTCGCTGACCAGGCCGAAGACCCAGTACCCGAAGGTAAAGGCCACTGTCCCCAGCGCAAAAATCAGAGCGTAGTTGAAGGGAAAGGCCAGGTCAGAGGCCAGAATGGCGCGCACCAGCAGGCCGGCCCCAAAGGCCAGCAGACCGCCGTACAGGTTGCGGGTGGCAAAAAAGCGCGGGCGCCGGTCAGGCGAGACGGTTTTACTGATGACCTCCAGAAATGGCAGGCCCGAGACGCCCGAGGCCAGGGCGTTGGCACTCATGGCAAGGATAAAGAGCGTCAGGCATAGCGCCGGCTGGTGGCTGAGCAGGGCAGCCGTCAGCACCATAAAGACGTAGGTGCTCGTGCGAATCAGGGCGGCCGAGCGGTACACCGGCAGCTTGTAGGGCAGGGCGCGCACACGGGCCGCCACGAGCAGTTGCGGCAGCATCCATCCCCCAGCGGCGATGGCGGGCAGCAGGCCAATGACCCAGTTGGGCGCCCCCAGCTTGGCAGCGAAGGCCGTCACCACCACTGCCACACTGAGAAAGCCGTCGCCCAGAAAGACGGCCCAGCCGTTGGCAATGCCCAGGCGCTCGTTGCGGTTCCAGGGAGCGCGGGCAGTCATGCGGGGCATTATCCGCCTGGCCTTTCAACATTGACCGGATACGAGGGACAGGGCAGTGCCAGAAGCCAAACGCAGAACCAGAGAAGTCAAAGCTGTTGGCGTTCACGCCTGAGCCTGCTGGTTTAGCAGTCTGGAGGGTCCAGACCGTTGCCACGCGGATAGGCCGCCAGGAATGGCCTCTTCCCTGACCCTGTGGGATCAAGACGCCCAACACCTCAAGAGGCCATCCAAAGTAAGGATGCGCTGCACCTCCCATGCATGGATGGATAGAGGCGTGAACAGTGAACCGCTCAGAGCGACCCTCCACCAGCTTCTTCAGCAGGAGGCCGCGCCGAACCGGGCGCTGGCCGTGCTGCTGGGTGACTACGCGACCTATCACGCCGCGCTGGCGCTGCTGGCCGGTGGCCTGAGTGCCGCCTGCCTGCTGCTGACCTTTTCTTTCTGGCGCCGCTTCTGCACGGCGGCGGGGCACGGCTGGCGTTTCGAGACAAGGCTGTCGGCCACTTTTGGAGCCCTGAGCGTCATACTCGGGAGCCTGCTGGGCCTGCTCACCCTGGCCAACGCGGGCAACGCCCTTCACCCAAAGGCTGGTTTTGAACCCCTGCTCTCGCTGCTGGGCAGGGGCAGCGGAGCCGCCGCTCAGCGCGAGGCCACTTTCAATGCCTGGTTACAGTCCGGTCAGGCGGCCCTGCCGGGCGCGTTGCAAACCGAAATCCTTGAGCGGCTGGCCTGGCAGCAACCCAAGGCCCTGCTCTGCGGCCTGCTGTGTGTGGTTCTTGTCGCCCTGAGCGCCCGCATCTGGGGGCACCTGATTCGCCGGTTCAGGCAGGACCCTTCGACCTGGACCCTGAGGGAACGGGGCCTGATGGTGTCCGGTGGCGTGACTGTCTCTGCCTCCCTGCCACTGCTGGTGATGTTCCTGGCGAACACGCAGGCGTCCCTGGCGCCCATCACACTGACCCTGCTGTACGGCTGACCCTCAGGGCTGCGCTGCATCACCGAAGCCCTCACGGGTCTTCAGGTCGCCTAGCCCAAGACCTCCAGGCCGTCCAGCACCACACTGGCGTGGGCCTGCACGGTCAGGGCGTGGTCGCGGTTGTAACCGCCAGCCATCATGGTGACCACCGGAATGCCTGCGGCCTTTGCCCAGGCCAAGACGGCGCGGTTGCGCTCCCGCACACCGTCCAGCGTCAGGGCAAAGCGGCCAAAGCGGTCGCCGGCCAGCACGTCTACCCCCGCCAGGTACAGCAGCAGATCCGGGCGAAAGGTCTCCAGCGCGGGCAGGGCCTGGCGCCGCAGCACTGTCAGGTACTCGCTGTCCGTCACGCCGTCGCCCAGGCCCAGGTCCAGCGAGGACTGCTCCTTGCGAAAGGGGTAATTGCGCTCGCCGTGAAGAGACAGGGTAAAGGCCCGCGCCTCGGCTGCCAGCAGTGCCGCCGTGCCGTTGCCCTGATGCACGTCCAGGTCAATGACGG